>CADECW010000007.1:0-33428 GCA_902825855.1 uncultured Rhodospirillales bacterium
CGTGCAGGCGGCGGATCTCGAACCGCATCTCCTCGCGCAGGTTGGCGTCGAGGTTGGACAGTGGCTCGTCGAGCAGCAGGACCTCGGGCTCGACGACGATGGCGCGGGCCAGTGCAACGCGCTGCTGCTGGCCGCCCGACAGCTCGGCGGGATAGCGGGCCTTGAGGTTGCGCATCTGCACGACGTCGAGGATGGCGTCGACCTTTCGGTCGATCTCGCTGCGGCCGAGCTTGCGCACCTGCAGGCCGAAGCCGACGTTCTCGCCCACCGTCATGTTGGGCCAGATGGCGTAGCTCTGGAAGATCATCGACATGCGCCGCTTCTCGGGAGGAACGACGCTGGATGGCGAGGAGATCTGCCGGCCGTCCATCTCGATGGTGCCGGCCGACGGCGGCACGAAGCCCGCAATCATACGCAAGGTCGTGGTCTTGCCGCAGCCCGACGGCCCGAGCAGGGACACGAACTCGCCCGGCGTCAGTTCCAGCGAGAAGTCGGCAACCGCCTCGACCGTGCCGTAGCGGCGGGAGACATTCTTGAGAACAAGCTTGCTCATGTCGCGTTGCGTCTCAGCATGAAATCCCGTCCCAGCGCCTTCTGGCCGATCCAGAGCAGCGGGAGGGTCAGGACTTGCAGGATCAGGGCCAGGGCCGCAAGGTACTCGAAATTCCCCTCCTCGCTCATGTCGAAGATCATGACCGAGGCGACCTTAGTGTTCGGACCGTAGAGGAAAATCGCGGCAGACAATTCGCGCGTCGCCGGAATGAAGATCAGCAGCCAGGCTCCGAGAAGGCTGCGCTTGAGCAGCGGCGCCACGACACGGCGCAGCGCCGTCAGCCGACTGCCGCCCAGCACCCGCACCGCCTCCTCCATCTCGGGATTGAGGCTGCGTATGGCCGCACTGGCGTTGACGTAGCCGATCGGCAGGAAACGCGTGGTAAAGGCCAGGATCAGGATCAACGCCGTGCCATAGAGTGCCAGCGGCGGCGGCGCATAGGCGGCATAGAAGCCGATCGCCAGAACGACGCCCGGAATCACGAACGGCGCGATGCAGAGGAAGCCCAGGATGCCGCCGAACGGCACCAGCCGGCGGGTGACGATGTAGGCCACGCCCAGGGTCAGGAATACGACGGCGGTGGCGCTCACGCCGGCGTAGAGGAAGCTGTTCAGCACCGACTTGGCCGCGGTGGCGTGCTCGAACAGCACGAAGTGGAAGTTGCGCAGCGACAGGTTCTCCAATCCGAAGCCGCGTCCCCACGCCTTGGAGAAGGCAGCCTGGAGCAGAAAGAGGTACGGAAGGAATACCGCGAGAGCGGCTATCAGCATGGTGTAGCCGAACATCGCCCAGCGCCACGGCCCCAGCCGTATCGCGCGCCGCTCGCCGCCCTTGCCCGTCAGCGCCACGAACCCTTTGCGCCGCGTCATCAGCTGCTGGATAAGGATCAGCAGGATGGTGACGCCGAGCAACGGCATGGCGTAGGCGGCAGCGACCTCGACGCGCACCGGATTGCCGAAGAACTGGAACAGCTGCGTGGTCACCACGTTGAAGCGCGCCGGGATGGCGATCATGGCCGGGGAGCCGAATAGCGCGATCGCCTCGAGGAAGCAGATGATCAAACCACCCAGGATCGCCGGCAAGGCCAACGGCAACGTGACGCGCCGCATCGTGCGCCAGGCTCCCGCGCCCAGGATATTGGCAGCATCCTCCATCTCCGAGGACACCAGTTCGAGCGCCGCGGTGGTGAAGATGAAGATGTAGGGAAACGAATAGAGCGCGATGACCAGCGCCAGCCCGGGGAAGCTGTAGATGTTGAAGGGGCCCGCCTCGGCCCCCGTCACCAGCATGAAGAAGCGGTTCAGCCAGCCGGCGTTTGGGCCGGCCAGCAGGATCCAGGCGACGGCGCCGGTGTAAGGCGGCGTGATGAAGGTCGCCAGCACCAGCATGCGGGTCAGCCCGCGCCCCGGCATGTCGGTACGCGCCACCGCCCAGGCGAGCGGGATCGCAAACAGGCCCGCCAGCGCCGCCGATACGCCGCCGAGCTTGAGCGAATTCAGGAACGCATCGACATAGCGGGCGCGGCCATAGGCCGTGAGATAGTTGGCGAAGGTGAAGCCGCCGGTCTTCTCGGCGGTGAAGCTGGTGACCACGAGGTATATGAACGGGCTCACCACCAGGAACAGCAGGACCGCGATGATCGCGATCCAGATCAGCCACGTCGAATCGAACGAGATCGCGCGCCGTGGCGTGTCACGAGTTGAAAGAGCTGGTGCGGCGACCGTCATGAGTTAGCGCGGGTCTCCAGATGCACGTCGTGATCACGAGCGGGCCAGGTGCGCGCTGCGGTCAATTCCCGAACGTGTCCCGCCACTGCTCGATCACCTCGGGGACGCCCTTGTCGATGTCCGCCACTGTCGGCCGGATGGTCTTGATCTCGCTGATCGGCTTGGCGCCGGCCGGTGACGGTACTTCCGGCCGCAGCGGGATCGCGAAGTGCTTCGCGTTGATCTTCGCCGCCTCGACCGAATAGAGGTACTCCATGAAGAGCTTGGCGGCATTGGGGTGCTTGGTGCCCTTCATGATCGCCGACGGCGCGATGATCAGCACCGAGCCGTCGGTCGGATAGGAAACCGCGAGCGGATTGCCGCGCGAGGCGCTGAACAGGGTCGAGCCGTCGGCGCCCGCCGCCACTTGCCGTTCGCCGGCATTCAGCGCCGTCACCGTGTCGTTGATCGAGCGACCGATCTGCGGCTTGTTCGCCTCGAGCTTGTCGAAATAGCCCCAGCCATAGAGGTTCTTCATGGTCAGAACCCAGGTTCCAACATAGCCCGAGAACCCGGGATGCCCGGTCGAGACCTTGCCTTTCCACTTGATGTCCAGGAGGTCCTGCCACTTCTTGGGCGCTTCCTCGGCCTTCACCTTGGTCGAGTTGTAGGTCAGCACGACCAGCCCGGCCGAGGTCGTGTGATAGAAGCCCGCCGGATCGAAGTTGCGGAATGTCGGGGCGATCTTTGACTCCGTCTCGGGGACGTACTTCTCTAAGCGTCCCTCGGCCGCCAGGCGGACATAGTGGCCGACGTCCGTCGAGGAGAAGACATCGCAGATCGTCTGGTTGTTCTTGATATCCTGCAGCAGCCGTTGATAGGCCACCTGCGCCGTCGTGCGCACCACGTTCACCTTCACGCCATACATCTCGGTGAAGCCGCGCCCAAGATCCTCGGCACCCTCAGACGTGTAGTGCGCGACATACCAAGTCAGTTCGCCTTCCTTCTTGGCGCCCTCCTCGAGATCCTTGATATCGGCGAGCGCCGCCGGTGCAAAGGCGAGCACTGCGACGAGCGCGAGGCCTGCCAACCTCTTCATCCGATCCTCCCTTTAGCGTGGCTTCATTGTTGTTATTGTTGGGAGGGCATACGATCACACGATGCAACACGCGACAAGCGAGACAGGTTGCGAACGCGCGCATGACGGAAAGAAAGTCCGCTGACTGGGCCGCCTACTATGAGAAGCTGCGCGAACGGCCGCCGCGTCGCACGTTGATCACGGCGCTCGACCGATTCGGCCCCGATGCAGCCGGCTCGCTCGCCGTCGACCTGGGCTGCGGCGACGGGCGCGACGTGATCGAGATGCTGCGCCGCCGCTGGCGCGTCGTTGCCATCGACGCCGAACCCGAGGCGCTACGCCAGCTTCAGGCCCGCCCGTTGCCGCCTGGCGAAGAGCTCACACCGCTCCAGGCACGTTTCGAGGATGTACCGCTGCCGCTCGGCTTAAGCCTGGTGAATTCCAGCTTCGCCATGCCGCTTTGCGAACCGGAGGCTTTCCATCGAGTGTGGGAACGCATCCGCGAGGCCCTGCCGTCGGGCGGGCGCTTCAGCGGACAGTGGTACGGCCCGAAGGACAGCTGGGTCGGTCGGCCGGGCATGACCTTCGTCAGCTGCGACGAGGCCCTTCACTTGTTGGATGGCTTGGAACTCGAAATGTTCGAGGAAGAGGAAGACGACGGCGTCACGCCACGCGGCAACGCGAAGCACTGGCACATCTTCCATATCGTTGCGCGGAAGTAGGACGAACCTCCTCGTGAACCTCTGATCCTGCCAGCGAGCATGCCGGCTGTCCGGAAGAATGTAGACAACGCCGCGCCCGGTGTCCGACACTTCGGCATCAAGCATCCCCAGGAGGCACCATGGCCGCCGTTCCCGTAACTGCCGAAATCGCTCGCCGCGCCGCCGTCCTTGCCTGGAATGACCTGCCGGAGGATCTCGTCGAGCGCACCAAGCAATGCCTGCTCGACTGGTTCGCCGTGACCGTGCCCGGCGCACAGGAGGAACTGACCGACATCCTGGTACGGGAGGCGCTGGAGGACGGCGCCAAGGGCCAGGCCTCTTTGGTCGGTCGGACCGAGCGGGTCCTGCCCTCCACCGCGACCTTGATCAATGGCGCGGCGAGCCACGCGCTCGACTACGACGACGTCAATTTCTCGATGGGCGGCCATCCGACGGTGACCGTGGTCCCCGCCCTGTTGGCGCTGGGCGAGCAGATCAAGGCATCAGGCCGGCTGTTCGTCGAAAGCTTTGTCGCCGGCTACGAGACCTCGGGCCGCGTCGGTCGGCTGGTTTCGCCCAGCCACTATCAGAAAGGCTTCCATGTCACCGGCACGGTGGGGTCGTTCTCGGCCACCGCCGCCGCCGGACGCATGCTTGGGCTGAGCGACAAGCAGCTCGCCGTCGCCTTCGGCATCGCCGCCACCCAGGCGGCCGGCCTGAAGTCCAACTTCGGCACCATGTGCAAGCCGTTGCACGCAGGCACCGCCTCCGAGCACGGCCTGCGCGCGGCGCGGTTGGCCGCCAAGGGCTTTACCGCGCGCGGCGATTCGCTGGAGTGCGATCAGGGCTTCGCTTCCTCGCAGAGCGATCATCTCAACACCGATGCCGCCCTCGGTGAGCCGCCGCAGGGCTGGCATCTGCGCAACAACCTCTTCAAGTATCACGCCGCCTGCTATCTCACCCATGCACCGATCGAGTGCGCCAAGGAGATTCGGCTGAAGAGCAACTTCCCGCCCGAGCGCGTGAAGAGGATCCTGCTCAGGATCGACGCCGGTGCCGACAAGGTCTGCAACATCGCCGACCCGACGACCGGCCTGGAAGCCAAGTTCTCGCTGCGCCAGACCGTAGCGATGGCGCTGAACGGCGTCGACACCGCGGCGCTCGATTCCTACTGTGACGCCGTCACCCGGGAGCCGCGCATGAAGGCGTTGCGCGACAAGGTGTCGATCGAGTTCAAGCCCAACTGGGAGCACTCTCTGGCCGAGATGGCGATCCAGCTCGACGACGGCACCACCATCGAGGCGAGCCACGATTCCGGAATCCCCTGGGCCGACGTCAGGAAGCAGCGCAGCGCCATCGAGACCAAGTTCGAGAGCCTGGTGACGCCTGTACTGGGCGCTGCCGGCACCCGCCGGCTGGCCGATGCCATCGAGCGCATCGACAGCATGAGCGACGTGGGCGACCTGGCCCGAGCTTCGACGAAGAGCTGACTGTTTGAGAGCGAGATGCCTCCGGCCCGCTCAGGAATGCGGGCCGGAGGCGCACGCTCCTTCGAGGAGAAGGGATGTCAGACGATTTCAGGACGCGGGCGCGGCTGGTGCCGAAAGGGAACCGCTATGAGGATTTCGAACCCGGGCGCGTCTTCAAGCACCATTGGGGGCGGACCATCACGGAATCCGAGAGCACCCTCTTCTCGACCCTGACGCTGCATTTCAACCCGCACTATTTCAATGCCGAATATGCCCGCCTTCACGGCCATCCCGGCATCGTCGCCAATCCGTTGCTGGTCTTCACTACAGTCTTTGGGCTGACCGTCGAGGACCTGAGCGAAGGTGGCGGGCCGTTCCTCGGCGTCAACCAGCTCACCTACCACCAGGCCGTTTATCCGGGGGATTCGCTCAGGGCTGAATCCGTCGTGCTCGACCGGCGCATCTCGGATTCCCACAGGGGCTTCGGAATCGTCACCTGGCACACCAAGGGCTTCAACCAGCGCGAAGAGCTCGCCATCGATTTCAAGCGCACCAATCTCGTCCGACTCAGGAACTCCTAAGCCATGCCGTACATCACCGAAGAGCGCCGCATGATCCAGGAGCAGGCGCGCGAATTCACCCTCAACGAGGTCCTGCCGGTCGCCAACAAGCTCGACCCCGAGAAGGGCGACATCCCGATGGACCTCAGGGACAAGATGGCCGAGCTCGGCTATTTCGGGATCCTGATCCCCGAGCAGTATGGCGGCCTGGGACTGGGCTGCTTCGAGTACTGCCTGGTGACCGAGGAACTGTCGCGCGGCTGGATGAGCGTCGCTTCCCTGATCGCCCGCGGCAACCTGCTGATCGGCGCACAGATGATGAGCGAGGAGCAGCGCGCTCGCTACCTCCCCCGCATGGCCAAGGGCGAATTCCTGGGCGCCTTCTCGATGTCCGAGCCCAATGCCGGCTCCGACATCTCCAACATCTCCTGCCGCGCCAGGAAGGATGGCACCGGCTACCTGATCAGCGGCAACAAGTACTGGTGCACCTTCGCCGACGGCGCCGACTTCCTGATTATCATCGCCCGCACCTCCGATGCGCCACCCGGCAAGCGGCACATGGGCCTTTCCATGTTCTTCGTCGAAAAAAAGCGCGGCACGCTGCCCAAGGGCTGCAGCGGCGCGCCCATCCCCAAGATCGGTTATTTCGGTTGGAAGACCTATGAGCTGGCGTTCGACGACTTCCGGGTCGAAGCCTCGGATATGATCGGCGAGGAAGGCCACGCCTTCTACTACGCCACCTCGGGGCTGGAGACGGCGCGCGCCCACACCGCGGCCCGCGCCATCGGTCTTGCCCAGGGCGCACTCGACGATTCGATCAAGTACGCCAACGACCGCAAGCAGTTCGGCCGCTCAATCTCCGAATTCCAGGCGATCCGCTTCAAGATCGCCGAGATGGCTACCCAGATCGAGGCGGCCCGTCAGCTCAACTACTTCGTCTGCGAGCAGATCGACACCGGGCAGCGCTGTGACAAGGAAGCCTCGATGGTGAAGCTGTTCGCCTCGGAGATGGCCGAGCGCGTCTGCAGCGAGGGCATCCAGATCCACGGCGGCGCGGGCTACACCACCCTGCACGCCGTCGAGCGCCACTGGCGCGATGCGCGACTCACCAAAATCTTCGAAGGCACCTCGGAGATCCAGAAGCGCATCATCTCCGACCGGCTGCTGGGTCGCGGGAGGAACTGATGAAGGTTTCCTCCCTGACCGGCAAGACCAACTACTTCGAGGACTTCAAGGTCGGCGACGTGCTCAAGCATGCCCGCGGCAAGACCGTCGAGCCGATGGAGCAGGTCTGGATCACCAACGTGACCATGAATACCGCCGAGGCGCACTTCAACGAACACCTGACCAAGGGCACCAACTACGGCCAGCGGCTCGGTTTCGGCGGGGTCACAATCTCCATGTGCATCGGGCTCGCCGCCGAGGATACCGCCGAGAACGCACTGATGGAGCTCGGCATGGACAAGATCCGGCTGAAGGGGCCCCTCTATCACGGCGACACGCTCTACTGTTACAGCGAGGTGCTGGAGACCAGCGAGGCCAAGCAACCCGACGCCGGCATCGTCCGCTTCAAGCATTACGGCGTGAACCAGGACGACAAGCACATCTTCGAAGGCGAGCGCACGGTGCTGATCAAGCGGCGCAGCCATTGGGGCGACAAGTGATCGTGGGAGCACGATGAGTACCGGCGCACTCGACGGCGTCCGCATCGTCGATCTTACCCAGATGCTGGCTGGGCCGTTCTGTACCATGCTGCTGGCCGACCAGGGCGCCGAGATCATCAAGGTCGAGCCGCTCGACGGGGACCACACCAGGATCGTCGGCCCTTACCACGCCGACGACAAGCTGAAGGCCTTTGGCGGCTACTTCGCCTCGGTCAACCGCAACAAGAAGTCGATCGCCATCGACCTCAAGCAGCCTGAGGGCCGCGAGCTGGTGATGCGGCTCTGCGAGAATGCCGACGCGGTCGTCGAGAACTACCGCGGTGGTGTCATGGATCGCCTGGGCCTGGGCTACGAGACCCTGCACGAACGCTTTCCGAAGCTGGTGTACGCCACGATTCGGGGGTTTGGCGATTGGCGCACCGGCAAGAGTCCCTATACCGACTGGCCGGCCTACGACGTCGTGGCCCAGGCCTTCGGCGGTGTCATGGCCATCACCGGACCGGACGCCCGTACACCAATGAAGGTTGGCCCCGGCGTCGGCGACCTGATGCCGGCCACCATGTGCGCTGTCGGCATCGTCAGCGCCGTCCTGCGCGCCCACAAGACCGGCAGGGGCCAGTTCGTCGATGTCGGCATGGTCGACGCCATCCTGTCGATGTGCGAGCGCATCGTGCACCAGCACTCCTTCACGGGCGGCGTGCCGGTTCCGGAGGGGAACCATCATCCCCTGCTCTGCCCGTTCGGCATGTTCCCGGCCACGGACGGCCACGTCACGATCGCCGCCCATGCCGATACCCACTTTCCGATCCTGTGCCGTCTCATCGGCCGACCGGAGATGGGCACCGATCCTCGGCTCGGTACCGTGCAGGATCGGCGCGCCCACCAGGAGGAGATCATCGCCGCCGTCTCGGCCTTCACCAGCCGGCGCTCAAAGCAGGAATTGCTGGCCCACCTCGGGGGCCAGGTGCCGTTCGCCCCGGTCAACGACGTGCGTGACGTCTTCGCCAACCCGCACTTCGCCGCCCGTGACATGGTCGTGTCCGTACCCCACCCGGGCCTCGACGGCGACATGAAGGTCGCGGGCGTCGCCATCAAGATGAGCGACACGCCAGGCCGCGTGCGCCATCGCGCCCCCTTGCTGGGCGAGCATACCGACGAGTATCTGACCGGTCTTGGGCTCAGTGGCGCGGAAATTGCGCGTCTACGGGCCGAAAAGATCGTTGCCTGAGGAGACATGACATGACGACCCGTCCGCGCCGCGCCCGCCGCGTGCAGCTTTCCACGCCCGGATCGAGCGAGAAGATGATGCAGAAGGCGTCGGAATCGAAGGCCGACCACGTCTTCCTCGACCTTGAAGACGCCGTTGCACCCAGCCAGAAGCGCGATGCCCGCAAGAAGATCGTGCAGGCGCTGAAGACGCTCAACTGGAAGGGCAAGACGCGCTGCGTGCGCATCAACGATCTCACCACCGAGTACGCTTTCGAGGACATCATCGAGGTGGTCGAAGGCGCCGGCGAGCATCTCGATACCATCATGATGACGAAGGTGATGACACCGGCCGACATCCTGTTCGCCGACAAGCTGCTTCACCAGCTCGAGAAGAAACTGAAGCTCAAGAACAGCATCGGCCTCGAAGCCCTGATCGAGGAGGTCGAAGGCATGCAGAACGTCGACGCCATCGCCAAGTCGACGCCGCGTCTGGAATGCCTGGTGTTCGGGATGGGCGACTTCTCCGCCTCGATGGGCGTCACCAACAAGAATGTCGGCGAGACCGACGGTTATCCCGGCGACATCTGGCACTACGCACGCTTCCGGCTGGTGATGGCCTGCCGCGCTGCCGGTATCGATCCGGTCGACGGCCCGTTCGCCGACTTCAAAAATCCCGATGCCTATCGCGAGGAGTGCAAGCGCTCGATGATCCTCGGCTGCGTCGGCAAGTGGGCGATTCATCCCTCGCAGATCGAGCACGCACTGGAAATCTACTCGCCCAAGGCCGAGGACGTGGCGCGCGCCCGCAAGCTCGAGAAGGCCTATGCCGAGGCCGAAGCCCAGGGGCTGGGCGCCATCAACGTCGACGGCATCATGGTCGACGTGGCCTCGATCCGTATCCTGCGCAACACGATCCTCAACAAGGCCGACCTGTTCGGGATGTAGGCGCCAGGCGCCCGCCGTGAACCGCGCGATCGTCCCGGTGGCCAGCATGCTGGCCATCCAGATCATGATCTCGCTCTGCGTGCTGGCGCTCGGGGTCATGATGCCGGCGGTCGCCGCCGACCTCGCGATCGATCCCAAGCTGGTCGGCGTTTTCACGGCCATCATCTACGCGGTCGCGGCCGGGCTGGCGCTGGCCGCGGCCGAGCCGATCGTCCGGCTGGGCGCCGTACGGGTCTGCCAGTTCGCGCTGCTGATGGCGGCGATCGGCCTTGCCTTCAACGCCATGGCGACGGTCGCCACCACGGTTGTCGCCGTGCTGTTCATCGGAATGGCACAGGGGCCGATCAATCCGGCCGCGGCGCACGTGCTGGCCCAGCGCGTGCCGCGGCAATGGTTCGGCATCGTCTTCTCGCTGAAGCAGAGCGGCACGCCGATCGGGTTCGCCCTGTCGGGCCTGCTTTTTCCTTTCCTGCTCGGCCACTTCGGCTGGCGTGGCGCCAGCCTGATCGCCGCAGGGATGGCGATCGCGGCGATTCTGGTGACGGAGCTTCTGCGTTCGCGCATCGACGTCGTGGTCGCCGCCGGCCAACCCGCGACGCCGATCTGGCGGTCGGTTCGCTTCGTCCTCAGGCATCCGCAGCTTCGTGTACTGGGCTGGTCGGCCTTCATCTATGTCGTGGCCCAGCACACCTTCACCTTCTACCTCGTGACCTATCTCTACGAGCAATGCGGCCTCTCGATCGCACGGGCCGGCCTGCTGCTCGCGCTCTCTCAGTTCGCCGGTACGGCGGTACGCCTTCTGAGCGGAGCCCTCGGCGATCGCATCCCGCGAATGCTTGTCCTGGGCTGGACCGGCATCGCCATGACGGCTGGCTGCATCGCGATCGGACTCATCACGGCCAGCACGCCGTTCTGGCTGATCGCGCTGGTGGTCCTCGGCTATGGTTCGGTGGTCTCGAGCTGGAACGGTACGTCGCAGGCGGAGTTCGTGCACCTGGCGCCATCCGGCGAGGCAGCGGCCATGGCGGCGGTGCAGACGGCGCTCGCCTTCTCGGGCGCCGTGATCGGGCCACCGCTGTTCGCCTTGATCGCTTCGGCCGTCAGCTACCGGGCGGCCTTCTGGACGGTCGCGGCCTGCGTATTGGCCGCCGCCGTCTGGCAGCTCGCGGCGGCGCGTGGCGCGGCTACGGCTCCTGCATCCCCGCGACCCTGACGATCTCGCCCCACTTCTTGGTCTCGCTGGCCTGGAATGTCGCGAGTTCCTCCGGAGTTCCAGGAAACGGGATCCCGAAGGTGGTCTTGGTGAGGGTGAGATAGCTCTCCGACTTCATCGCCTCGCGAATCAGGGCGTTCAGCTTGTCGACGATCGGTTTGGGCGTGCCGGCCGGCACATAGGCCGCGGTCCAGGCCCACATCTCGAAGCCCGGAACGGTCGAGGCAACCGTCGGGTACTGCTCCAGGCCCGGGATCGGCTTGTCGCTGGTGACGGCGATGCCGCGGGCGCGGCCGTCGAGCACTGCCGGCAGGCCTGCCGTGAAGTCCGAGAAGATGATGTCGATGCGACCCCCTAGAAGATCGCTGACCGCCTGCGGCTGGGATTTGTAGGGCACGCCCAGGAGGTCGATCTTGGCCATCACGCGGAACAGCTCGGCGCCGCCACGGCTGGAGCCATTGCCACTTCCGAAGGAGAGCTTGCCCGGCTCCTTCTTTGCCAGAGCGATGAAGTCGGCAACGGTCTTCACCGGCAGCTCGTTCTTCACCATGACGATCTGGGCGCCGAGCGTCAGGCCGCAGACCGGCGTGAAGTTCTTCACCGGATCGTAGGTCAACGATTTGTAGACATGCGGGTTTATCGCCTGAGTGGTCTGCGTCGTGATGAACACGGTGTAGCCGTCAGGCGGGGCAGCCGCGGCGGCCTGGGCGCCGATCTGGCCTTCGGCGCCGGGCTTGTTCTCGATCACCACTGCCTGGCCCGTGAGCTTGCCAAGTTCGTTGCCGATCACGCGCGCCACGGTGTCGGTCGCGGTCCCCGGCCCGAAAGGCGAGATGATGCGAATGGGCTTGTTGGGATAGTCCTGGGCCGCGGCCGGCAACGCCCCAGCCATCGCGATTGCAGCCAGCCAGCCAAGCACTCTCATCTCATTCTCCTTAGACTTTTTCATCCGGAGCCAGCGACATCTGAGGCCGCTCGCCGGCCGTACGATTGTAGAAGACGCCGAGCGGCTGACCAGTGTCAGGATCGATGAAACGCCCTGCCGCATTGCCTTGGAGCGGCCCGGGACTTCCGCGTAGCAGTGGCTTGCAAGCCATTGCTCCGTTCGTGGTGATGATTGGCAAGTTCTCTTTCGCAAGCTGAACTGGCGCAAGCGGCCAGCCTACGCTGCCCGGGTCGTCGGTGGTAGCGTTCGCGCAACAAGGAATGGAGGAACGAGATGCGTGGTTGGATCGCCGCACTGTCGGCTGTCGTCATCGCCGCCGGCAGCCTGCCGGCCCTGTCGCCGGCCTGGGCCCAGAAAGCCGGCGGCAATCTCCGGGTGACCCATCGCGACAACCCGCCCAGCGCCTCGATCCATGAAGAGGCGACGATCTCGACGGTCATGCCGTTCATGTCGGTCTACAACAACCTCGTCGTCTTCGATCCCAGGTCCAAGCAGAACGCGCCGGACGCGATCGTTCCCGATCTCGCGACCGAATGGAAATGGAGCGACGACGGCACCAAGCTCACCTTCAAGCTGCGCGACGGCGTGAAGTGGCACGACGGCAAGCCGTTCACCAGTGCCGATGTGAAGTGCACGTGGGACATGCTGATCTCGCCCGAGAGCAAGCTGCGCAAGAACCCTCGCAAGTCGTGGTGGTTCAACCTCAAGGAGGTCACGGTGAACGGCGACCAGGAGGTCACCTTCCACCTTGGCCGGCCGCAGCCCTCGGTCCTGACCATGCTGGCCGGCGCCTTTTCGCCGGTCTATCCCTGTCACGTGCCGGTGGCGCAGATGCGTACCAAGCCGATCGGCACCGGCCCCTTCAAGTTCGTCGAGCTGAAGCAGAACGAATCGATGAAGGTGGCGCGCAATCCGGACTACTGGAAACCCGGCAAGCCGTACCTCGATTCGATCGAGTTCAGCATCATTCCCAACCGCGCCACATCGATGCTGGCTTTCACCGCCGGCAAGGCCGACATGACCTTCACTGCCGAAATCGCGTCGCCCGCGCTGAAGGACCTCAAGACCCAGGCGCCATGGGCGATCTGCGAGATGCTGCCGACCAACACCCAGGCCAATCTGCTGGTCAACCGCGACAAACCGCCGTTCGACGATGCCCGAGTGCGCAAGGCGATGGTGCTGGCGATCGACCGCGATTCGTTCACCCACATCATCGGCCAGGGGACCAATCGAATCGGCGGCACCATGCTGCCGCCACCGGAAGGCCGCTGGGGCATGCCGGCGGAGTACCTCGCCACGGTCGCGGGCTACGGCGCCGACCACGAGAAGGCCCGCGCCGAAGGCCGCAAGATCATGGCGGAGCTGGGCTACAGCGCCGACAAGCCGCTCAAGATCAAGGTATCGACACGAAATATCCCGACCTACCGGGACCAGGCCGTGATCCTTATCGATCACCTGAAGCACGTCTTCATCCAGGGTGAACTCGAGCCCTTGGATACCGCGGTCTGGTACAACCGTATGGTCCGCAAGGAATATTCCGTCGGGATGAACGTCCAGGGCGTCGGCATCGACGACCCCGACGTGGTGTTCTACGAGACCTTCAGCTGCGGCTCGGAGCGCAACTACACGAACTACTGCAGCCCCGAGATCGAGAAGCTGTTCGAGCAGCAGTCGCGCATGCAGGACGGCGCGGAGCGGCGCAAGCTCGTCTGGGAGATCGACAAAAAGTTACAGGAAGATGGTGCCCGTCCCGTGATACAGCACGACTGGGGCGCCACCTGCTGGCGGCCCGAGGTCAAAGGACTGAACCTCGCGATCAACACGATCTATAATCACTGGAGGTTCGAGGACGTTTGGCTCGACCGATAGACTCGGAGGCATCGATGAAGCTCTACATGCACCCAGTATCCACCACGAGCCGTCCGGTGATGCAGTTCATCGCCGACAACAACATCAAATGCGACATGGAGGTGGTCGATATCCTGACCGGCAAGCACTACGAGCCGGCCTACAGCAAGATCAATCCCAACCACCTGATTCCGATGCTCGAAGACGGAGACTTTCGCCTTACCGAGAGCGCGGCGATCTTGCGCTATCTCGCCGAGAAGATCGATTCGCCGACCTATCCCAAGGACCTCAAGCAGCGCGCTCGCGTGAACGAGGTCATGGACTGGTTCAACTCCAACTTCTATCGCGACTGGGGCTATGGCCTGATCTATCCGCAGCTCTTCCCGCACCTGAAGCGCGAGGACGCCAAGGTGCAGGAGGCGGTCGTTGCCTACGGCAAAGAAAAGTCGAAGATCTGGCTGCAGATCCTGAACGACCATTTCATCGGCTCGAACAAGTACCTGTGCGGTAACCAGCTTACGGTCGCGGACTACTTCGGCGCCGCCATCACCACAGCCGGCGAGCTTGTCCATTGCGATTTCTCGGCCTATCCCAACATCAAGCGCTGGCTCGACACCTTCAAGGCCGGGCCGAACTACGCCAAGGTCTACGAAACCTTCAACGGCTTCTGCGCCTCGACCAAGGGCCAGCCCTGGCAGGCGATCATCTGATTAGGAGACTGCGATGATCAAGGGTCTGCACCACAACGCCTATCGCTGCCGCGATTCGGAGGAGACCCGGAAGTTCTACGAGGACTTCCTCGGTCTTCCGCTCGTGAACGCCTTCAAGATCGAGACCACCCAGACCGGCCGCAAGACCGGCACCGGCGTCCTGCATTCCTTCTTCCAGCTCGACGACGGATCGTGCCTCGCTTTCTTCGAGGCACCCGACATGCCGTTCGAGTTCAAGGAACAGCACGACTTCGACCTGCACATCGCGCTCGAGGTCGAGCCCGATGCGCTCGATCGGATGTTCACGAAGGGCAAGTCGGAAGGCCGAGAAGTGCGCGGCGTGAGCGACCACAAGTTCATCCGCTCCATCTACTTCCGCGATCCCAACGGCTACGTCATCGAGCTGACGGCCAAGGTCCCGGGCATGGAGCGCGACATGGATCCCAAGCAGAATCATGCCCGAGACATCCTGAACGACTGGCAGGCCAAGAAGCGTCAACCGGCAAAGGCGGTGGCGTAGAGACAAAACGACGGAGGAGACGATGAAGCGTGGCGTTGTGTGGGCGGTCTGCGCCCTGTTGAGTGCTGTCGCGTTTTCACCCTCCTCCTTCGCCGCCGACCCGCCGCAGTTCCAGGTCGATCCTTTCTGGCCCAAGCCGCTGCCCAACAACTGGCTGTTGGGACAGGTGGCGAGTGTCGCCGTCGGTCCCGACGATCATGTGTGGATCCTGCAGCGGCCGCGATCGCTGACCGATGACGAGAAGGGCGCGACGCTGTCGCCGCCACGCAACAAGTGTTGTGCTCCTGCCCCATCCGTCATGGAGTTCGACGGCGATGGCACCTTCATCCAGGGCTGGGGCTTCCCGCAGACGACACCGTGGGTCGCCAACGAGCACGGCATCCATGTCGACAAGGCGGGATTCGTGTGGATCGCCGGCAACGCTGCCAACGACAGCGCGATCTTCAAGTACACCAAGGACGGCAAGCCGGTGCTCACCATCGGCAAGCTCGGGCCGACCGGCGGCAGCAACGACACCGCCCTGCTCGGGCGTCCGGCCGACATCCAGGTCGACGCGGACGCCAAAGAGGTCTACGTCGCCGACGGCTACGGCAACCGCCGCGTCATCGTGTTCGATTCGGAGACCGGCGCCTACAAGCGCTATTGGGGCGCTTATGGCAACAAGCCCAACGACGACAAGCAGGCCGCCTACGATCCGGCGGCAGCGCCGTCCCAGCAGTTCGCCAATCCGGTGCACTGCGCCAAGCCGTCTAAGGACGGCATGGTCTATGTCTGCGACCGCACCAACAATCGCATCCAGGTGTTCAAGAAGGACGGCTCCTTCGTCACCGAGTGGTTCTACGAAAAGCCAACCCTGGGGGCCGGCGCGGTGTGGGACCTGAACTTCTGGCCCGACGCCAACCAGACCTGGCTGTTCAACATCGACGGCGAGAACAACCTTCTGCGCATCCTGCAACGCAGCGACGGAAAGGTCGTCGGCGGCTTCGGCCGCTCGGGTCGCCAGGCCGGCAACTTCCACTGGGTCCACAGCATTGCCGTGGACTCCAAGGGCAACATCTATACCGGCGAAGTCGACAACGGAAAGCGCGTGCAGAAATTCAAGCCCGACCGCGTGCCTTAGGCATGATAGGTCCGGCTGGAATCAGCTGGACCATCATGCCTCCTGCAACCCGCATCCCCGGCGCACGAATGAGGTGGAACCCGCGCGCGGTTCCATCTCATCGCATTCCGCTCTACCCGTCATTTCTTCGGTAAGTCACTAAGCAGCACGTCATCGACGGCGAGGCATTCATGCCGCCGTATTGCGTCGTCCAGCTCGGCATTGATGGTTTCGTCGTCCCGAATGAACTGTCCATAGGTCATCCGCCCGGCAATCAGTTGCTCGACGTTGGCGTCAAACTTGGCGTGGGCGGCTTCCAGGAAGGGCACGACTGGCGGAAGGCGCCTGCGGGTCAATTCCAGTGGGAAGCGGCGGCAAGGCATCACTAAGTCCCGAAAAAGGATCTGCAGCAGTCGGCCTTCCTCCGGCGTTGCCGTTTCCGTGCTCGATGCCATGGTCGGCAAGGCTCGTGAGCCGATCTTGTGCTTAAGTGCAAGAAACTCCGGGCTGGCGTTCACCTTCGCCTGACATTCCTTCCATGCGCGCTCCAGGCCATCGATAGAACGTTGCGCTGCGGCGGGACTGGAAACAACGATGCAGACCGCGAAAAAGAGCAGAAAACGGACGAAAATGGTCATAGAAGAGCAGCCTCCTTTTTCAGGAAGACGCCTGCTCGGCTGACTTCGTTACACTCCCGCTATTCTTTTGCGCCCGCCGCGGCCAGCGCCTTCGCCTTGGCGTCGGCCATGGGATAGGTGCGGTGCATCATGATGCGCTGGGCGTTGAGGCCCCCGCCCGCCTGCAGGGCGACGACGAACTGCCAGCCACCGTAGGCGTCGGCCGTGAGGTCGCGGATCAGGTTGTAGACGCGCATGCGCGTCTCGGGCTCGGCCCCCGGCACGCTCTTCAGGTATTTGCGCAGATACTTGCCGGACTCCTCGTTCCTGAGATCGGCCTCGAGCGGCACGGTGATCACCAGCCCGCCGCTGACGTCGTGCAGGTGCCGCACCATGGCGTGGTAGTTCGACGCCCAGTGGAACTTGGCCACGTTGATGGCCAGCACATTGGGATGGATCATGCCGGACGGCGTCCGGTCGTAATGGCGGCAGGCATAGTCCAGGCTCATGCGCATCAGCTCGGCGAAGTTTATGAGCTCGCTGACGGCGTTCTGCGCCACCGGATCGCGGTCCTTGCCCTGGTGCTCGGTGACGAGCTGGGCGAGGCCGACATAGAGCTGCGACACCCGCACGGCATCGACCACACCGCCGGTGCGCTCCCACAGGCCCAGCGACTGGGCAAAGAGACTGGCGAGCTGCACCTCGCCCGCCAGGAACACGCGGTCCCAGGGCACGAACACGTCGTCGAACACCACGAAGCCCTCGGGAATGCTGTGGTGAGCGCTTGCCGGATAGTCGAAGGCGTTGAGCTCGGCCGGCGCGAAGCTGCGGTTGATGACCTTGACGCCCTCGGTGTTGACCGGGATCGAGAACGACACCGCATAGTCGGTCTCGTCCTGCCGCATGCCCTTGGTCGGCATCACCACCAGCTCGTGGCACAGCGAGGCGCCGGTGATGTGCAGCTTGGCGCCGCGCACCACAATTCCGTCGTTGCGCCGCTCGATGATGCGCAGATAGAGGTCGGGATCGTCCTGCTCGTGCGCCTTGCGTTTGCGGTCGCCCTTGGCGTCGGTAATGACCTCGGCTGCGCGCAGGTCGTTGTCGCGGGCATGGCGGTACATCGCCTCGATGTTGGCCGCGTATTGCGGGTTCACCTTGGCGACGGCGTCCTTGACGCTCATCAGCGCCATGTAGACGCCGCTCACCAGTCCCACGATCGAGGTGTGGTTCATCAGCTCGACGCGCTTGGCCAGATCGGCCTCGTTCAGTGGCACCTGATAGATGCGATGGGCCTGCCCGCCCTCTCCCGTCGTGAAGGCGCGCAGCTCGCCATGCTTCGGATCGGCGTAGTCGTAGTCGCGCGACGCCACCTCGATCGGCACCTTGAAGCGCGGATGCGTGGTGATGTCGTCGATGCGCTCGCCGTCCCAGTAGGTGACGCGGCCGTCGCGCAGGCTCTCGACGTAGGCGGCGGCAGTCTTGAGGCCCATTGCGTTCCCCTACCCCAGGTTCCGACGATAGAGCGCGATCAAGCGCTCCCAGTGCCGTTCGGCAGCGGGCTTGTCGTAGCACCAGCGTTGCGGGAAGGCGAAGCCGTGATGGACGCCCATCTGTATCTCGAGCTCGCCCTTGGCGCCCGAGGCATCGAACAGCCTCTTGAGTTCCTTGACCATGTCGGGTGGCGCCAGCTCGTCGTGCTCGGCGCAGGAGATGTAGAGTTCCCCCTCGGCCTTGGCGAGCGTGAGGTGGGGGCTCTCGACCGCGTCGCTCACCAGCCAGGTGCCGTAGAACGACGCCGCGGCTGCGATCCGGTCGGGATAGCGCGCCGCAGCGGCCAACGAATAGGGCCCGCTCATGCAGTAGCCATGGGTCCCGACCGGCCCCTTTTTCGACTCCTTCTGAGCGTCGGCAAAGGCGATCAGGGCGGCGACGTCGTCCATCACCGGCGGGATCGTCATCTTGGTGCGGACCGACCGCATGCGCGCCTGCTCGGCGCTTCCTTTCTCCAGGACGTCAGGACCGTACTTTGTGTCCCTGCCGGCGCGGTAATAGAGGTTGGGCAGCAAAACGTAGTAGCCCACCGTCGCCAGCCGGCGACTCATCTCATAGAGCTCCTCGCGGATGCCCGGCGCATCCATCAGGAACAGGACCGGAGGGTACGGTCCTCCCCGTTCCGGACAGCAAACGAAGGTTTCCATCGCCCCATCCTTGGTCGGGACATCCAGAATTTTCTCGATCATCCGTATTGTTTCCTTCCTCGTGCTTGTTGCCCATGCCAGCACCTTGCTAGGCTTTGCTCAACAACAAAGCCCTGGGAGGGGACTTCCGATGAAGCGTGCGTTTTGTGGTGCAGTACTGGCCGTCGCGGCGATGGCCGCACCGGCATCGGCCCAGCAGCTGACGGACGGCACGGTGAAGCTGGGCGTGCTCACCGACATGTCGAGCCTGTACTCCGACATCAACGGCGCCGGCGCCGTCGTCGCCGTGCAGATGGCGATCGAGGATTTCGGCGGCTCGATCGGCGGCAAGAAGATCGAGCTCGTGCAGGCCGACGTGCAGAACAAGGCCGACGTTGCCGCCACCATCTCCGGACGCTGGTACGACACCGAGGGGGTCGATGCGATCCTGGGCTCGGGTGCCTCGTCCTCGTCGATCGCGACCTCTCGGGTGGCGAACGACAAGAAGAAGGTCTATCTCGCCACCGATCCGGCCTCGTCGGACATTACCGGCAAGCTGTGCAACCCCTACACGGTGCACTGGGTCTACGACACCTTCGCCCTGGCGAAGGGCACCGGCTCGGCGGTCGTCAAGGCCGGCGGCAGCAGCTGGTTCTTCCTCACCGCCGACTACGCATTCGGCTATGCCCTGCAGCGCGACGTCGCCAACGTCGTCACCGCCTCCGGCGGCAAGGTGCTGGGCGAGGTCCGTCATCCCATCAACACCAACGACTTCTCGTCGTTCCTGCTGCAGGCGCAGGCGTCCAAGGCACAGGTCATCGGCCTCGCCAATGCCGGCGGCGACACCATCAACTCGATCAAGCAGGCGTCGGAGTTCGGCATCGTCAAGGGCGGCCAGAAGCTGGCCGGCCTGCTGGTGTTCGTGTCGGACGTGCACTCCCTCGGGCTCGAACGCGCCCAGGGCCTGAACCTCACCGAGGCCTTCTATTGGGATCTCAATGACAAGACCCGCGCTTTCTCCAAGCGCTTTGCCGCGAAGAACAACAACAAGATGCCGACCAGCATCCAGGCCGGCTTCTATTCCGCCGCGCTGCAGTACCTCAATGCCGTTAAGGCCGCGGGCACCGACAACAGCGACGCGGTGATGGCGAAGCTCAAGGAGATCAAGTGGGACGACCCTGTATTCGGCCAGAGCTACATCCGCGCCGACGGCCGGAAGATGCACGACATGTACCTCTTCGAGGTCAAGAAGCCGTCGGAGTCCAAGGGCCCCTGGGACTACTACAAGCTCGTGAGCAAGATGTCGGCCGAGGAGGCGTTCCGCCCGCTCGACCAGGGCGAATGCCCGATGATCAAGAAGTGAAACGAGGAGACAGCCATGGCTGAGCAGTCGCAGATCTACGTCGGCGTCGCGGGCTACTTCGCTAAGCCCGACCACAAGGGCAAAGTCGGCATCTTCCGCCGTGCCGCCAACGGCGGCGACTGGCATCACGTGCTCGGCACCGTCGAGGCCTACACCGTCGTGGTGCATCCCACCCAGCCCGAGACGGTGTTCGCCGGAACCAGCGACGGCGTCTGGCGCAGCACCGATCGCGGTGCCACCTTCCGCCGCACCGGCTTTCCCGACGAAAAGAAGCAGGTCTGGTGCTTCATGGTCGACAGCCGCGATCCCAAGCGCATCTTCGCCGGCGCCTCGCCGATCGACGTCTATCGCAGCGACGACGGCGGCGCGAACTGGCGGAAGCTCGCCACCCCGAAGATCGGGACGCATTGCACGGGGCCGTTTGCCTCCCGCGTGATGCGCCTGGCGCAGAACCCCAAGAAGCCGGACGAGATCTACGCCGCGCTCGAGATCAATGGCGTAATGCGCTCGACCGACGGCGGCGAGACCTGGGAGGACTGCAGCGCCGGGCTGATCCAGCTTTCCGAGCGCCCGCATCTCAAGAGCAAGATCGTGAGCGACACCACCGCCGAGGGCATGCTCGACGGCCATGCCGTCACCATCAACGCGGCCGATCCCGATTCGCCGATAGTGGCGCTGCGCATGGGCTTGTTCCGCACCCGCGACGGCGGCAAGAGCTGGCAGGACATGGAGGTCGGACGGTTCTCGCCCACCACCTACGGTCGCGACGTCAAGGCCTCACCGACCGAACCCAACACGCTCTACGCCGCGCTCAGCGTTGCCGCCGCGAGCCACGACGGCGGCCTCTATCGCAGTGCCGACGGCGGCAAGAGCTGGCAGCGCTTCGACAAGGTCCAGGTGCATGGCACCATCATGTCGATCGGCCTGCACGCCAGCGATCCCAACCAGGTCTATATCGGCGCCCGCTACGACGGCGAGGTGTTCGGGACGCAAGACGCGGGCAAGACCTGGCAGGCGATGCCGCTGCCCGGCGAGGTGCAGCACATTTACTCCGTCGCCTGCGGATAGAGGGCGGGCGAGGCGCCCCCCGCCGTTACTTTTCGACCGTCGCGGCGTCGGCATTACGGCCGCCCAGCATCTGGCCAACCGTTGTCGCCACCGTGCGCTCACGACCGGTGTCGATCTTGACCGTCGCCGTCATGCCGGCGCGCAGGGGTGGCTCTCCGGCCTGCGGCGCCAGCCTCAGCTTCACCGGCAGGCGCTGCACGACCTTGACCCAGTTTCCCGAGGCGTTCTGCGGCGGCAGCACGGCGAACTCCGCGCCGGTTGCCGGACTGAGGCTCTCGACCACCGCCTCCCAGGTCACGTCGGGATAGGTGTCGAGCACCACCGTGGCCTTCTGACCGACCCGCACGTGCGTCAGCTCGGTCTCCTTGAAGTTGGCCTCGACCCACGGCCGGCTCACCACCACCAGCACGAACAGCGGCGCCGCGGCCTTGACCTGCTCGCCCTGCTGCACGCGCATATTCACGACGACGCCGTCGATCGGCGCGCGGATGTTGGTGCGCGCAAGGTCGAGCGCCGCCCGCTCCCGCGCGGCGGTCTTGTCGCGCACCAGGTGATGTTCCTCGACGGGAAGATTCGGATCGCCGTTCAGGGCGACCAGTACGCGCTGCAGCTTCTCGCGCACGGACGCGACGCGGTCCGCCGCGGCCCGCGCGTCGTTCTGCGCTTCCTCGCGCTTGGCGACGGAGGCGATCCCCTTGATGCCGAGTTCCTCCTGACGCTGCCACTGGCGCTTGAAATAGTCGGCGCGCGCCTCGGCGTCGGCGAGTTCGGCCACGACCTCGCGCCATGTGCCGCGCAACGTTTCGACCTGGGTGCGTGCCGCGTCGAGCTCGGCCTCGGCGCTGTCCAGCGCCAGCTTGAAGGGACGCGCTTCGATGGTCATCAGGCTCTCGCCTGCGTGGACCTCCTGATGGTCGCGTGCCAGCACGCGACGCACCTGGCCGGAGATCTCGGGCGCGATCTGCACGATATGCGCCTTCACATAGGCATTGTCGGTGCTGACGAAGCGGCCGCCCGACAACCACCAGAACGCGCCGCCCGCTATCGCCAGCAGCGGTACGGCAACCAGCAGTACGAGACGCAGCCCGGCCTGTCCGCGCCTCATGGCATGACGCCGGCAAGGCTCTGCAGCCGGCCTTTCACCTTGGCAGTCAGCTCGCTGTACTGCTCACGCTCGGTTGCCGAGAGCGGCGACAAGGCGTCGTCGACCGTCGATTCGGCGATCGCCCACATGGCGGCATGAACTTTGCGCGCCTCGTCGGTGAGATGAAGGCGATTGATCCGCCGGTCGCCGCGGTCCGGGCGCCGCTCGACCCAGCCGTTCCGTTCCATGCGGTCGATCATGCGGCCCGCGCTGGCGCGATCGATTTCCAGCATCTCCGCCAGCTCGGTCTGGCTGACGCCGGGCCGGCGATAGACGCGCGTCAGGACCAGCCACTGGGCGCGGGTCAGGCCGATGTCGCGCACACGCCGGTCGAAGATCGTCCGGATCAGGCGCGCCACATCGGACAGCATGTACCCGATGTAGCTGTCGTCTTCCGGGCCGGTATTGCGCATGGCGGCTTGGCTCATGATTGTTGCATAGGCTACAATAGACTTGGCTATGACTTCAAGCGCAGATAGCACGACGGCTGAAGCCGCAATCCCCGGTCCGCCCGCCTCGCCAGCGGACACCTTTTCGGTCGGCCGGCGGCTATTGATCCTGATCATGGTGGTGCTTGGGTCGACGCTCTATGCCACCACCCTGCTGATCGCGTCGACGTTGCTGCCCCAGATGCAGGGCACCATGTCGGCCACCCAGGACGAGATTGCCTGGGCGATGACCTTCAACATCCTGGCCACCGCCGTCATGACGCCAATGACAGGCTGGCTCGCCGCCCGCTTCGGGCGGCGCGAGACCATGACCTGGTCGGTGCTGTTGTTCACGGCGACGACCTTCATGTGCGGCGCCGCCAATTCTCTCGAGACGCTGATCCTGTGGCGTGTGCTGCAGGGCGCGCTCGGCGCCCCGGTTATTCCGCTGTCGCAGACCATCCTGCTCGATGCCTTTCCCAAGCGGCAGCAGGGCCTCGTAACCTCGATCTTCGGCATGGCCGTCGTCATCGGTCCGGTGATCGGTCCGACCTTGGGCGGCCTGTTGTCCGAGCTCTACAGCTGGCGCTGGGCGTTCTACATGATCGTGCCGGTCGGCCTGATCTCGTTCATCGGCCTGCGTCTCACCCTGCCGGCCGACCGTCCAACGGGGCGCATCGCACTCGACTGGACCGGTTTTCTCTCGCTCTCCGTTACCATCGCCTGCGTCCAGCTCGTGCTGTCGCGTGGCCAGCGGCTCGATTGGTTCGACTCGGGCGAGATCCTGATCGAGACCTTCGTCGCCATCCTCGCCTTCTGGATCTTCATCGCCCACAGCCTCACGGCGCGGCGTCCGTTCCTCAATCTCGGCCTGCTGCGCGACCGCAACTACTCGCTCGGCCTGGTGCTGGTGATGATCTACGGCATGCTGAACTTCACGCCCATGGTGCTGCTGCCGCCGCTGCTGCAGCAGCATGCCGGATTTCCCGACATGCTGATCGGCGAGATCATCGCCGCCCGTGGCGTCGGCGCCACCATCGGCTTCTTCCTGGCGATCTTCGTCGGCCGCATGGATCCGCGCATCGGCCTTATTGGCGGCTTCGCCCTTCAGGTGATCTCGGGCCTCTGGCTGATGGCGCTCGACCTCAACGTCGACGCCGCCACGCTGATGGCCAACAGCCTGGTCCAGGGCATCGCCATCGGAGTCATCTGGGTGCCGCTCACTCTGGCGACCTTCGCCACCACCAGTTCGGCGAACCTGGCCGAAGGCACTGCCGTCTACCACCTGCTGCGCAACATCGGCTCGAGCTTCTTCATCTCGATCTGTGTCGCCGAGGTAGTGCGAGCCTCGAGTGCCAACTACAGCCGCCTGGTCGAGATGGTGAACCCCTTCAACAGGTCGCTCCTCCTGCCGTGGGTGACCGGCGCCTGGGACACCGAAACCGTCACGGGCCTGGCCAAGCTCTCCAAGGAGATCAGCCGTCAGGCAGCGATGCTGGGCTACATCAACGCATTCGGCCTTTACACATTGGCCTCGGCGATGGCGATTCCCTTGATCCTCCTGGTGGGCGGCCGATCCCGCGCCCGGTAGCGTTCTTGACGCTGCGGCGGCGTAGCGACCATGCTGGCCTCGTGCCCACGACGTGGGAGATTCTTGCCTGCCATGCCCATGAACGCCACGCGATGGTTGCCCGGGCTCGCCAGCCTTCGCGACTACGAACGCGGCTGGCTGCAACACGACGTCATGGCGGGCCTGGTGCTCACAACCATGCTGGTGCCGGTGGGCATTGCCTATGCCGTCGCATCCGGGCTGCCCGGCGTCTATGGCCTCTACGCCACCATCATCCCGCTTCTCGCCTACGCCGTGTTCGGCCCCAGCCGTATCCTGGTCCTGGGGCCGGACTCTTCACTCGCGCCGATCATCCTCGCGATCGTCATTGCCAACTCGAACGGTGATCCAATGCGCGCCGTGGCGCTGGCGGGCGCGATGGCGGTCATCTCCGGACTGATCTGCATCCTGGCCGGCCTGCTCAAGCTCGGCTTCATCACCGAGCTTTTGTCCAAGCCCATCCGGTACGGCTACATGAACGGCATAGCGCTCACGGTGCTGATAAGCCAGTTGCCGAAGTTCCTGGGCTTCTCCGTCGATGCCGACGGGCCGCTGCGCAGCATCTTGGAGATCGGTTCGAAGGTCGCCGGCGGCGCCATCAATTGGACGGCTTTCGCCGTTGGCGCCGCGACGCTTGCCGTCATCCTGCTGCTCAAGGGCAACAAGCGCCTCCCGGGCGTGCTCATCGCCGTCGTCGGCGCCACCGTCGCTGCCGGCCTGCTGGACCTCGAGAGCAAGGGCGTCGCGGTCCTCGGCTCGCTGCCGCAGGGACTGCCGTCCCCGTCCCTGCCGTGGATCGGCGTTGCCGATCTCGGGCCGGTGCTGATCGGCGGCGCGGCCGTCGCGCTGGTGTCGTTCGCCGACACGAGCGTCCTGTCACGCGCCTATGCGGCGCGCCTCGGGCGGCCGGTCGATCCCAACCAGGAGATGGTGGGACTGGGCGCGGCAAATCTCGCGGCGGGCCTCTTCCAGGGCTTTCCCATCAGCAGCAGTTCCTCGCGCACGCCGGTGGCCGAGGCCGCCGGTGCCAGGACGCAGCTCACCGGCGTCGTCGGCGCCCTCGGCGTCGCCGTCTTGCTGCTGGGCGCTCCTGACCTGCTGAAACACTTGCCGACACCGGCCCTTGCCGCCGTCGTCATCGCATCGGCGATCGGCCTGATCGAGATCGCCGACCTGCGACGCATCTGGCGCATCCAGCGATGGGAGTTCTGGCTGAGCATCCTGTGCCTGGTCGGCGTCGCGGTCCTGGGCGCGGTGCCGGGCATCGGGCTCGCGATCGTGATCGCCGTCATCGAATTCCTGTGGGATGGCTGGCGGCCCCATTCCGCCGTCATGGGCCGCGCCGCAGGCGTTCCCGGCTACCACGACATCACGCGCTACCCTGATGCGAAGCTGGTGCCGGGGCTCGTGCTGTTCCGCTGGGATGCGCCGCTGTTCTTCGCCAATGCCGAATTCTTCGGCGACCGCATCCTCGCCGCCGCCAAGGCGTCACCGACCAAGGTGCGCCGGATCGTGGTGGCAGCAGAGCCCGTGACCAGTGTCGACATCACGGCGGCCGACGCGCTCGTCGAGCTGGCGGACCGGTTACGCAAGGACGGCATTGAGTTGTCGTTCGCCGAGGTGAAGGATCCCGTGAAGGACAAGCTGAAGCGTTTCGGCCTCTACGACCGCTTCGGCGACGACGCCTTCTTTCCCACCATCGAAACCGCGGTCGAAGTTCACTGCCAAACTCACGGATTGAAACTGCCGTGAACCGTCGCCTTCAGCAGTGTTGTCGGAGTGGACCAAAAGGATGATGGACGCCAAGTGAGGCGTTGGCGAAGCGATCGCCACTTTCTTTCATTGCCGAAAGCTCGTGCGTGCAGCGACGCACGGCTGCAACCGCCGCACCGCCGGCACCTTCCTGCAAGTCAACCACCGCCACGCCGTCGATTGCCCGCGCTTGCCCACGTGTCGCTTTGGTCAGGTGAAACTGCAGCTCCATCCGCCGCCCCGCCTGCACAACGTCCAGGAGCGCTTTGGACAACAATGGCATGGAGCCATCGGCGGAATCTGCCACTACAACGAAATCATCGGCGAAGAGGAGCTCGGCCGCATGCCTCGAAGCATCGATGATCACATCGACCGTGGGTCGATCATCAAGATCGTTCCCTGCACCTAACGGAGCGAGCGGACCGTTGCCCCAAAGGTACAATCTGAGTTGCAGGCCGCGCCGACTTGGACCCTGCTCACATGACAACACGACGGCCTCGATATTGAGATTGGTCCGTGTGGGCGTCGTGACGGCGTAGCTTGGGATCTCAACACCTCGTTCCAATTCCCAGCCAATATCCAGAAAACCAGAATCCGTCGCGCCGGCAACGGTCGCGCCCGCCAAACAGACGGGAATGGCAAAGAAACCCAAGGAGCGGCCGATCAATCGGAACATGGTTCACCGATTTGGCCAAGAAACTAACGGGGCGCCGGCATTCCTCGTGACCAAGCACCCCCTACGGTTGATTCTTATGTCGAGTGTTCGCGATTGGCCACTTCTCAAATTCGCATATCTGGGCTTCGATTACACGCTCCCTATGCACTGACTACGCATCAGGGCGAGGGCGTCATGTCCGCCTTGTCCCACGTCTTGTCGGGATTGAACAACGCGATGTTGGCGGCCGCCACCGGCGTGTCCGGCCCGAGATCCTTTTCGTAAACGTCTCCGCTCTGACTGACCATGAAGGTCATGACCCCGGTCTCGCCGTAGTCTACCGGCCAGGCGATGACGCCGAAGCCGCCGATCATTCGATTGTTGACGAGATAGCTGTAGGCGCCACCCGGCGCGTCAGGTCCCTGCCCGTAGAGCATGCGAAAGCGGTAGCCGTGATAGCCCTGGCCTTCAGCATCGCCCGGCTGCGCCTTGGCGACCAGCCCGCCAAGGGGGCTTTGCGGCTCTCCCGGCTTCGATTCCCAATAAAGACCGTCCATCTTGCCGGGCGAGCTGAGCAGCCGTCGCGCATAGGTCGGGACGCCGAACTTCATCGGATCGAGCGAGACGTAATCGCGCTGCGCGTCGACGATCGCCAGCAGCGTCTGGATTACCGTCAACTCGTTGCGGCCGATCTCGCGGGCGATGATCTCCTTGTGCCCGGCCTCGACGTCGAAGCGCCACCCTTTGTCGTCCTTCACAAGCGGCATCGGGCTGGTCCAGCCGGTGGTTCCCGCCTCGACAAGCATCTTGTTGTCGCCGTCCGGGACCAGCTTGTGATTCTGGTCCCATGCTTCGAGGAAACGCTTTCGGACATCGTCGTCCCTGGTCGTATTGCCTGGGATCAGGTCGTGCCAGCTGATGCCCAGTATCGCCTGGATCGCAGCGTCGTCGTCCTTGCGGATCGCTTCCGTCAGGGCGTTGGCGGCTTCTTCGGCCGTGGCAAAGCGCTTCAGCTTATCGGCCGAGGCCTGCTGCTGCGCCTGAGGGGCGGGCTTGGCCTGGGGCTGCGTCTGCGCTTGAGCCTCGGCTGCACCCAGAGCGCACACCAGCAACAACGACCCGAGGATGCCGAGCTTCGAAAGCTTGTTCATCGCCTGCCTCCTCCTCCGCGCGCGCCGCCGCCACCACGCGCACCACCGCCGCCGCCGGCTCGCATTCCCCCGCCGCCGCCAGGGCGACCGCCCCCACCGCCTGGTCGTCCGCCGCCGGCTCGCATCCCCCCGCCGCCGCGCGGATGCGAGGCAGCTCGCCCCTGCTGGGCACGCCCCCGCGCCGCCTCACGGTTCACCTGCTGGCCCCGATTGACGCCGCCCAAAGCGCCGCCGCCACGGTTCCCTTGGCCGACGTTTCCGCGAGCGCCGCCCTGGCCGACATTCGGTCGTTGTCCCCCCTGACCGACGTTTGGACGCTGGCCGCCCTGACCGATGTTCGGTCTTTGGCCACCCTGGCCGACGTTGGGACGCTGTCCGCCCTGGCCCTGGAGTTGACCGCGGAACTGCTGGCGCTGCTCTGCACCCGGCCGGTTCTGGCCAAATTGCTGACGCGTCGCGCCATCGCGATAGGCCACACCACGGCGATGCTCGACCTGGTGCTGCCAGCGGCCGCTGTTGACGTATCGATTGCGGTCGAAGTTGCGGTCGATATTGACGGCGCGATTGGCGTTGATGTTGACGTAGCCCGCGCCGCGCGACCAGTTCCAGCCGCCGTAGAGTGCCGCGCCTACTCCGGCGAATGCGAGCCCCCACAGCAAGCCGCTCGCCAAGGCTGTACCGTAGCCGTAACCCGCGGGCGGCGGATAGTAAGTCGGGGGATAGGCAGGCTCCGACCAGGAACCGTACGCCCAGTTCGGATTGTACGACGGCACGTAGACGACGTCCGGGTTGGTCGGCTCGATGACGATGGTGCGGTCGGCTCCCGAGCCTTGCGTCGAAACGGTCTGTTGCGGGCCGCTGTTTAGATTGCCCGCATCGGCTGCCTTGGCGCGCAGGCGCTGGATCGAATCGGCGACGTCCTGTTGCTGGGAGATCATCGCGTCGCCCAGTTTCTGCGTCCAGTCGAGGTGATCGTTGAGTTGCATCAGCGCCGATGGAAAGGCCACCAACGACTTCACGCTGACGTCCCAGGTCTGGTTCTGGACCGCCTGCACGGCGGCCTCGCCTTTGACGTTCGGGTTGGCCTTCACCCAGCGTGCCGCCTCGACGATCTCGAGTGGATAGCTCGCCGCCATCAGCATCTGCGAGAGCAGAGAATCCGAATATAGCGCGATCGGCGCCAGCATCTGATCGAGTTCCGGAGGCGAGAACGGTTTCCGGTCGCTCTGCGACGGTGGCTGCGGCTGCGGTGGCTGCGACGGCGGCGGCTGCTGCGCCCGTACCGGACGCAGCCCCGCCAGCACCATCAACAGCGCAGACATGGCCAACAACGAACGACGTCTCATGGCCGCTTCCCCCGGTTGACCAGCCAAGTCTAGTCCGCGGGACCCTCGCCGCAAATAGCCTCGCCCGCATTGCGGTCAACTGCGCGTGACGACTCGTTGGCACTCGGTGACCTGCCAGTTGACAAAACGCAATGCAGACAACCCACTAATAGGCATCAAAAAAGCAGGCAACTTCTTCACGAGGAAGGTGAATGAGGAGCGAAGGCGGGCCTGTGCTGAGAGGATGTCGTACCCTCGCCGCTACGCTGAGCACCGCGATCATTGCGCTCGCCAGCCCTGCTACCGGCCAGAGTGCCAAGCAAGAAGACCCGATCCCGGCGACGCCCAAGCAGGATTTGACAGCGATCCAGCGCCAGTTCGTCCCACCGGCACCACCACCGCTCACGATGTTTCCCGAGGTCCGGGACGCGTGGAAGGAAACGCCGGCCTTCCTGCGCGATTCCAAGTTCGACATCAACTTCCGCAGCTACTTCCGCGACGAGGTGACGAACGCGCCGAACAGCGTCGGCATCAAGCAGGCGTGGGCAGGCGGCGGCTCGGTGGCGGCCGAGACCGGCCGGCTGTTCGACGTCCTCTCGCTCGGCGCTGTGCTCTACACGTCCTTCCCGATCGTCGCGCCGCCCGACTACGGCAACACTGGCCTGCTGCTGCCCAACCAGCAGGGCTATGCCATCTTCGGTCAGCTCTATGGCCGTGCCCGCCTGCTCGAAGGGCACTACGTCACGGTCGGCCGCTACCTGTACGACACACCTTTTCTCGGACCGCAGGACAACCGCATGACGCCGAACACCTTCTTCGGCTACACGCTGACCGGAACGCTCGGCGACGGCGAGAACGGCGGCCCGACGTTCCGCTACGGCGGCGGCTGGATCGGCGCCATCAAGCCGCGCGATGCCATCGACTTCCAGTCGATGGGGAGCAAGGCCGGCGCGCCCCTCTCGAACGCCGGCGTCGGCGTGGTGGGCGGCCGTCTGACCTGGGGCCCAGCGACGCTCGGCGCCATCGAGTACTACAGCGAAGACATCCTCAACATCTTCTATGCCGAGGGAAAGTACGGCGTGAGCTTCGGCGACAGCTTCAACGCCATCGGCGCCGCACAGTTCGTCGCCCAGAACAGCACCGGCCGGAACCTTCTGAACGGCGGCAACTACTTCGCCACCAACCAGTTCGGCGCCAAGATCGATCTCGGCTATCAGACCGGCATCCTGACCCTGGGCTACTCGGTGGTGAATCCGAGCTTCGCTATCCAGACTCCTTGGAGCGCCAATCCTTTCTACACCGATGCCCTGGTCCAAGCCTTCAACCGGGCCGGAGAACAGGCGCTGATGGTCGGCCTGTCCTATGTCTTCACGCCCGTCGGACTCCCGGGCGTCGCGGCCTCGGTCTTCTATTTCAACGGCTGGACGGCCGCCCCGGCGGCAGGTGGTCCGTTGGTCGAGAACGAGTGGGACTTCAACCTCGAATGGCGGCCGAACTGGAAGCCCTTGCAGGGCCTCTGGCTACGCGCACGCTACGGCACTTCGTCGGTCTGGCAGAGAAACACGCGCACCAACATCGACGACGTGCGCCTGATCGTGAACTACAACGTCAAGCTCTATTGATCTGAAGCTGCCTCCAGGCGGCCCTCACCCCGATCACAGGCCGAGCGTCACCTGCACGACACCACGGTCCCGGGCGGTCGTCATCGCGAGGTCGCAGCGCTCGAATACCTTCATCATCGGCACGTTCTCGGGCAGCACCTCGGCGACGAATTGCCGAAGGCCGGCCGCGCGTGCGATAGTGATCAGATGCCTGATCAGGTGCGTGGCGATGCCGCGCTTCTGATGCGGATCGTCGATGGCGAACGCAACCTCGGCGCAACCGGGCCGGCAGACGACATACCTCGAGCCGCCCACGATCACCTGCCGGTCGTCTTCGGTAAGCACGGCCACCAGGGCGACATGGCTCTCGAAGTCGACATTGAGAAAGAAGTCGACCTCGCGCTCGCTGAAATTGCGCTTTGGCGCAAAGAACCGACGGTACAAGGCTTCGTTGCTGAACCGCCCGATCGATTCGAGCAGCGCGGCGCGATCGCTGGGCCGCAGCGCGCGAATTTCCAACGAAGACCCATCACGCAGGCGTTCGACGGCGGCGTAGCTGGATGCATCCATGACCAGACTCCATAGCTCGTCCGACCGTCTGGAATGGCGGTCTCGGCACGACGGCTGAGAGACCGCCGTCGTGCCGAATCTGAATCGGCGCGATATTCTCATGGAATGGGACCAAGTCCGAAAGCTGTCGTATCCGGGCGTATTGACGAGGCCGTGGCGCGACTCCAGCGGGAGCCGCTGCGCAACATCGTTCTGTTGAAGCACATCGAGGCCTTCCCCGATCAAGTCTCGGTGACGCAGGTATCGAGCGGGCTGAGCACCGCGACACTGGTCCTGCTCGACACAAGTGCGAGCACCTACGATCGCGAAACCTACCCTGAAGCGGCATTTGCCGCGCTCCTATCGAGCGACGATCCGGATCTGACACGCCAGCTGATCGGTTCCGTGCCGCGTCGACCCCCTGTCGTCTTCAAGCTGTGCAATGACGCCGACCGCGACGTCGTGTCCGAGCGTTTTCCGATCAGCCGGGCGACGAGCTTCTTGTCCTTCACCGCCGGTGAGCCGGCCGGCTACAGCGCGGACCGGGCGGTATCCATCAGGAATTCGGCTTCCGACGCCATGCTCGACTTGTTTGGAACCCAAGGGCATTCCATGGAATGGCTGTATCCCCTTCTCTCGTCCGGCCGAGCCTTCACCTGCGTCCTGGAGCAGGATCGGGTGCCGCTCTCGGTGTGCCTGGCTTTCCAGAACCATCGGCAGGTCTGGGAAGTCGGCGGAGTCATCACACCACCTCAGCATCGCGGGAAAGGCTTTGCATCGCGCGTCGTGCGAAGCGCGCTTGCGGAGCTGCGGCGGTGCGGACGCGTCGCGCGCTATCAGGTCAACGAAGACAATCTGCCGTCCATTCGACTGGCCAGGTCGCTCGGATTGCGCCAGTTCCTGCAACTCACGCACTTCCGTACCTGGTGACGTCAGGAGCCGGCAATCACCTGTCGGGTATAGCGCGCGATCATGCTTTCTTCGTCGGTAGGGACGATCCAGGCGGAAATGGCGGAGCGATCCGCGCTGATGCGGGTTTCGCCGCGCCGGTTGCGGTCCTCGTCGATTTCGAGGCCAAGCCACCGGCATCCGGCGGCGACCTCGGCGCGGGTCTTCGGGTCGTTCTCGCCGATGCCGGCCGAGAAGACGATGCCGTCGACTCCGCCCAGCGCAGCCGCCAGCGAACCGATCTCGCGAACGATGCGGTAGATGAAGAGGGCGATCGCCTCCCCCGCCTCCGCGGCCGAAGACTGCCGCAGCGCCCGCATGTCGGACGATATCCCTGACACGCCGAGCAGTCCCGATCGACGGTAAAGCAGGTCCTCGATGGCGTGCGCGTCCATGCCATGCCGCTCCATCAGGTAGAGCAGCACGCCCGGATCGAGAGCGCCGGTGCGTGTTCCCATCATCAGGCCGTCGACGGCGGTGAAGCCCATGGTGCTCGCCACGCTCTTTCCATGGCGAACAGCGCACAGGCTCGCCCCGTTGCCGAGATGGGCGACGATCAAGCGCGAACGCGCCAGTTCCGGCATCGTCGCATTGAGCCGGGTCAGGATGAAATCGTAGGACAGCCCATGGAAGCCGTAACGCCGCACCCCCTCGGCAGTGATCTTGCGCGGCAGGCCGAACTCCTGCGCCAGGGCCGGCTGGCTGCGATGGAAGGCCGTATCGAAACAGGCGACCTGCGGAATGTGCGGCACGGCTCTAGCAATGGCCTCGATGGGCGCCAGGTTGTGCGGTTGGTGCAGCGGCGCCAATGGCACCAGTT
>CADECW010000007.1:33528-107438 GCA_902825855.1 uncultured Rhodospirillales bacterium
GGAGAGACGCCGATGCCCTCGACCTGGCCATGAAAGAGCAAAGGTCCGTCTTGTCCTGCCTCGTAGACGGCGAACTTGATGCTGGATGAACCGGCATTGAGCACGGCGATGCAGCCCGGTTGAGGCATCGGGCCGGCCGTCACGCCCTGATGTTCGCGCCGCCGTCGACGAAGACGGTGCCGCCGGTGATGCGGCGGGCGAACGGCGTTGCGAGATAGGCGCAGGCCCAGCCCACGTCCATGATATCGACCAATTCGCCCAACGGCGCCTTCTCGGCAGCCTCGTTCAGCAGCAACTCGAAATCCTTGAGGCCCGATGCGGCCCGCGTCTTGAGCGGGCCGGGCGAGATCGCATGAACGCGGATACCCTTACCGCCAAGCTCATAGGCGAGATACCGACAGGCCGCTTCGAGCGCTGCCTTCACCGGACCCATGACGTTGTAGTTGGGGACCACCCGGCTCGCCCCGTAGTAGCTCATGGCGAACATGGTGCCGCCGTCCTTCATCAGCGGCGCCGCCAGCCGGGCCATGCGGATGAAGGAATGGCACGATACGTCCATCGCCTTGGCGAAACCTTCGGCCGAGCAGTCGAGCAGCCCTCCGCGGAGGTCTTCCATCGGTGCGAAGGCGATCGAGTGCACCAGGATATCGAGCTTCCCCCATTTACGGCCGATGGTATCGAACACGGCTTCGAGCTGCCCCGGCGTGGTGACGTTGAGCTCGCCGGTGATGGGCGCTCCGAGCTCGCGCGCCAGCGGCTCGACATGCGGCCTTGCCTTGTCGTTCAGCCACGTTACCGCGAGATCGGCACCGGCCTCGCGAAAGGCCTTGGCACAGCCGTAGGCGATCGAATGGTCGTTGGCGATGCCCACGACGAGCGCCTTCTGTCCGGTGAGGACGGGTCGGATTTCGGTCATGTCTCCTGCTCAGACGATGCTTCGGGCAACATTGGCACGCCGTGCGGCCGACACGAGGACGGCTACCGCGCACGAGGCGAGGCGCGTTGTGAGCGAATCGGCGCGGCTGGTCAGGATGATCGGAACGCGCGTGCCGAGCACGATGCCCGCGGCGTCGGCGCCAGCGAGGAACGACAGGCTCTTGGCCAGCATGTTGCCGGCCTCGAGATCGGGTACCACCAGGACGTTGGCCTTGCCGGCGACGGGCGACACGATTCGCTTCAACGCCGCAGCCTCCGGGTCGATGGCATTGTCGAGCGCCAACGGTCCGTCGAGCAGCGCGCCGGTGATCTGGCCGCGGTCGGCCATCTTGCACAGGGCCGCCGCCTCGATGGTCGAGGCCACCTTGGGATTGACGGTCTCCATGGCACTCAGGATCGCGACCCGCACCTCGGCAACACCCAGCGCATGCGCCAGATCGATGGCGTTCTGCACGATGTCGACCTTGTCGGCCAGGCTCGGCGCGATGTTCACCGCAGCGTCGGTGATGATCAGCGCATCCTCGTGCAACGGCACGTCCATGACGAAGCAATGGCTGATGCGCCGTTCGGTGCGGATGCCGGTGTCGCGGGCGATGGCGGCGCCCATCAGCTCGTCGGTGTGCAGGCTGCCCTTCATCAACGCCTCGGCCCGCCCTGCCCGAACCAGCTCGACCGCCTTGGCCGCCGAATCGTGGCTGTGCTTGGCTTCGACGATCTCGAAAGCGGCAATGTCGAGCGCCTCACGCTCGGCCACGTCGAGCAGCCGGGCCGGAGGGCCGACGAGGATCGGCTTCATGAGGCCGAGATGGGCGGCCTCGACGGCGCTTTCGAGCGAGACGCGATCGCAGGGATGCGCCACCGCTGTGGCAAGCGGCGTATGCTTGCCTGCCACCTCGATGAGGCGGCGATACTTGGCGTGCGGTGCTTCCGAAGACTGGCCAGCGGTATCAGGCATCGCTCGACCTTCCGAACAGCCTGTCGATGCGTTCCAGGCGCCGCGCGCTTTCGTCCGACAGGGTACCGGCGGCTTCGACGACCTGGCGAATGGCGCCGAGCGCCGCCTGGCGCGCCTGCTCGTTGTCCGGCAGGAGCCGCGGGATCGCCGCGACAGCCCGCTCTTCGTCCAGGCGCAGCAGCAGGTACTGGTCGCGCAAGGCGGTTCTCAACTCCCCGAGCGTGAGTCGCCGGTTCGCCGGCTGCATCTCGCGCACCGCCATCAGCATGGCGTAACCGCGCTCGTCGACGCTTTCCTGCGGCAGGCGGATCCAGATGATGCTGCGGATCACCGCTTCCGGCAGGCCACCGACGTCGAAGCGCCGCTCGAGGTCGGCGCGCATCCGCGCTTCGTTTGCCTCGTGCTGCAGGTCGCGCTCGATGCGACGGTGCTCCATGTTGCCGTTGGCCATGCCGACCATCGCCTGCATCATCGGCGAACCATACATACCGAGGAACGTCGCCTCCGTCATGGCGTCGCGCGCCAGGCGATAGCTTTCCCACCAGGTCGTGATCCAGGTCGAGGCGACCTTTTCCATCGACAGCAGCGGATTGTCGGCCGCGACGGGCTTGCGGTCGGCGCGCACGGCCTCGGCCAGGCCCTTGACCGGCTGCATCATCGGGTTCTTGTCCGAGAACATGCCGAAGCGCAGGCGGCTCGGATGCATCTGCCGCATGATCTCGGCCGACTGTTCGGTCGTCATCGCCTTGACCGCGGGCTGCGCCAGGGTTCGGTAGAGGCCGTGGTTGATCTCCGACAGCCGCGCCACCGTGGCGAAGCGCTTGGTGTCCTCATCGCTGTTGGCGCCCAGCGCACGGATGTGGTCGAGCCTGCGAGCCTCCAGCCGGAACAGGTACTTCCCGTGGATGAGCCGCGGGTTGGCCGCGTCCTCCGGCACTTCGCTGATCACCGCCTCGTAGAGGCCGGGCGGCATCATGTTGATCATGTCCATGCAGGCCGCAAACTCGGCATGCTCCTTCGTTGCCACCTTGCCCGACACGAAGATGCCGAGGTGCCCGATCGTCTGGTGGAGCGTGTAGACGATGGTCTGCCCGTTGGCGACGATCTCGTCGTCCGTCGCATACAGGTCGGTCACCCAGCCCAGCGCCTGCTGCGGCGGCGTGATGTTGTCGCCCCACGAGCACAGCACGATGATCGGCGACTTGATGTTGCGCAGGTCGACTCGGATGCCGTCGGAGGTGTGGATCTCGCCCGAGGTCAGCTTGTTGCCGACGAAAAGGTTGTCGGCGATCCACTGCATTTCGTTGGCATTGAGCAGCACCGGATTGCCCCACCAGGTTTCGAAGTCGAGGAAGCGGTGCGCTTCGGTGTCGACGTTCGAATAAAGGTGATAGGCCTTCTCCCAATAAGTGTTGGCCGGATTGAGCGATTCGAAATTCGAGACCAGGTTAGCGCCGTCGAAGACGCCGTTGCCGAGGTCGCCTGACATCGCCGTCAGCCAGGTGCCGCCCAGCGTCCCGCCGAGATAGCGCATCGGATTGCTGCCATGCACACCCTGCCAGTACGACAGGGGCGAACCTGCAAGCAGGATCGGACCGACGATCTCGGGCCGGATCGCGGCCATCATCATGATCTGCCAGCCGGCCTGGCAGTTGCCGACGATGACGGGCTTGCCCTCGGCCTTCGGATGGCGCGCCGCGACCTGCTCGATGAACGACGCCTCGGCGATGCAAACATGCTCGATCGTCTGGTCGGGCATCGGTTGAGGCAGGAAGCCGATGAAGTAGCACGGATGTCCGGCGGCCAGCGCCACGCCGATCTCGCTGTCCTGCTTCATGCCGCCGATGCCGGGGCCGTGGCCGGCACGCGGATCGACGACGACGAACGGCGGCTTGGTGTCATCGATGGTGGTGCCGTCCGGCGGCGTGATCTGCACAAGCACGTAGTTGACCGGCCGCGGCAGTGTCCGGCCGTCACAGACCAGATCGAACTTAAAGCTCAGGACGTGGGGCGTCGGGCTGTCACGACGCTCCAGGTAGGTGTTGCCGCGCTCGCGCAGTACATCGAGCGTCAGGATCGCGCGCTGCCAGGCGTCGATCCAGTATTCCTGGAAGAAGTTGGGATTCGAGGTGGCAGGCATGACAGGCACTCCCCGCGGTTCCTCTCGGGACCTAGTGAAGCACTTGCGGGTACCCGTTGCACGTTTCATTTCCATGACCGTGCGCTGACTAACCGCCCAGTGGTACCGCCAGCAGAACCAATGACGTCCCCAGCAATGCGATTGCCATGCCAACCAGCCAGCGATTGCTTCCCGAATAGTGCGCCCACCAATAGCCTACGAAAAACAACAGCCCGATCTGAACAACATTGGCAACGCGCAAGGCAACAAAGCCGTCCTGGATCAACAACAACGGAATCAAGCCAGGGATGGCCGTAACGCTGACCAGAACCACGATCAGGAATGCGGCAATCCAGTCGTGCGCCCGAAGCTGCGCACGTTCTGTCCTGGCATGTTGGAACAATCGCAGCAGCGAGGCATGAAGGTTGGCCTTGTCTTCGGCGCGAATCGGTGGCTCGCCTTCAAGGTCGAACTCGTCCTTGACCGCCGCGAGCGCCTCCGTCTCGTTCTGGGCGCCCTGCAGCCGCTTCACGAACTGCACCCGCCGATTCCGGTTGAAGAGCGTGCCCAACAGATAGAAGGCGCCGTCGATCACGCCCCAGGCCACGTTGCATCCGAGCAGCGCCAGTGCAAGTTCCAAGGGGACGATGTCGGCCCGCTCGGACAGCAGCCGAGTGCCGACGGTTATGGTGAGCGCCATGATCAGGCCGAACAGCACCTCGAGCAGCGTCTCCGACGGATCGAGATGGCGAGCGACGAAGCCAGCGATCATGGCGCCTTGTCTCCAGAGCGGCGGAGACGCGACAGCGACACCGTGAAGTAGACGTTCCAACCTTCGGGGCGGTTCTGGGCTGCGAACTCCTTGTAGCCGCGAACATTGAAGTCGGTGGCAAGCCTGCCGAGCTGGAGCGTCCATCCGACCTGCGGGCCTGCACCCGCCACGCGCGAACGGAAGTCCCCCAACGTCGCTCCGATGCCGGTGTCCGGACTGACCTGGCTGAAGAAATAACCGGCCGCGCCGACATAGAACGAATCGCTGAACGACCAGGATGTTCCGACGTCGATGTGCGCGTCCATCCCGCTCTGATATTTCGTCGTCGGGTTGATGAAGTTGTATGTGAAGCCGGCAGTGACCGAGAATTCGAAGGGCGACACCGGCATGTAGGTGTAGCCCATGCCCCAGTCGATCGCCCAATGACCCATGCCGACACCCGCCCAACGATTGGGATCGTAGATCCCGACGGGAGCGCTTGCCATGATGTAGGTCATGACGTTGTGGCTGCCGGTCTGCCACTTCAGCGACGCCATGGGATAGAGATCGCTGATCCCGGCCGCGGAGTCGCTGCCGGCCGCCGAGAAGGCGTTGCCTCTCGGGCCGGTGAGCACGCCCCATACAGACGTATCGGCACGGCCGGCCGAGAAGGTCACCCCGAGCCAGAGCTGCCCGTTCAGCACAGGTTCGGCGAAGGTGTAGCTCGGCGTCAGAAAGAGGTACTGCTCGGTCGTGTCGTAGCCCAGCAGCAGCCCGCCGCCGCGCGAGAAGCTCGTGCCGGCTGTGGCGCTGGCCTTGCGGAAGTAGAAGAGCGCCTCGAGCGAGAAACCCGGATCGCCCGGCACCGAGGCGAAGCTCGCGAACTGGCCGGGCAGCCAGACACTGGCGCCGCCTTCGTCGGCCATAGCGGCGGTGGAATACAGAGCACCCACCAGCGGCAGGACCGCAATAGTCTTCGCCCCCATTTGGTTTTCCCTTTTTGATTGAGTGTAGCATGCCGCCGCGTCTCGCGTATCATGCGAGCCATCCGGGGAGGTGGCGATGAAGGCTCTGCGAAGCGTGCTGGCCGAAGCGCCGCTGGCGTGGCTGCTGATCGCTGTCCCTGTCACGGCTGGCGTGCACTACGCCATGCCTCATGCCGCATTGCTCGGCTTCATCCTGGCCTGCATCGCCATCATCCCGCTGGCCGGCCTGCTCGGCCACGCCACCGAAAAGCTCGCCGCCCGGGTCGGCGATGCGATCGGCGGCTTCCTCAACGCCACGCTGGGAAATGCCGCCGAACTGATCATTGCCCTGGTCGCCCTGCGCGCCGGCATGCTCGACATCGTCAAGGCGTCGATCACCGGATCGATCATCGGCAACCTGCTGCTGGTGTTGGGCGCGGCCTTCCTGTTTGGCGGCCTGCGTCACCCGGTGCAGACCTTCGCCACGATCGGCGCGCGCGCGCAGGTCGGGATGATGGCGTTGGCGGCAATAGCCATCCTGGTGCCGTCGATCGTTTCCGTCGTGGACGGCGGCAGGTTCGTCGCCAAGTCGGTCAATTTCAGCATCCTGGTCTCCGTCGTGCTGCTGGCGGTGTACCTGTTGAGCTTGGTCTTCTCGCTGCGCACGCACGTCCACCTGTTCAGCGACGAATCCGCCGGCTCCAAGGATGAACCGCATGGCGCATACTGGTCGATGTCGTTGGCCGTCGGTGTCATGGTCGGCGTGACCGTCCTGATCGTCTGGATGAGCGAGATCCTGGTCGCCACGGTCGAGCATGCCTCGAAGGCGCTCGGCCTCTCCAACCTGTTCGTCGGCGTCGTCGTCGTGGCGGTCGTCGGCAACGCTGCGGAGCACAGTACGGCTGTGCTGATGGCCCTGCGAAACCGCATGGAAATCGCCATCAGCATTGCCGTTGGGAGCAGCACGCAGATCGCACTTTTCGTTGCACCCCTGCTGGTATTGTTGAGCCTGGTCGTGGCCCCGGCACCGCTCAGCCTCGCCTTCACCGGCGTGGAGGTCTTCCTGGTCCTGATGGCGACCTTCGTCGCCTCCATCCTGCTCGTGGACGGTCGGAGCACCTGGTTCACCGGCGTCCAGCTCATCGCCGTCTACTTGATGATGGCGATCACAGTGTTCGGCGTGCCGGCCTGAAGTCCTGGACCTAGCCCTTAAGGAGCCAGACAAAAGCGGTCTGCCAAGTTACAGGCTTATGACGTCACGGGCTGTGCAGCGCGTCCCGACTCCTTCAAGTCAACCGGTTTCGGCGTTCTGGAAAGTTTTTGCGGTCGAAAAAGCATAGTCGAAGGCCGTGGTCGCCCTCTAATCTGACCTGGTCGGGAAGCCTCAGGGTCGCGAAGCTTCAGGGCGTTGTCGCTGTACGTTCTCAATGCCCATCGGGTGCGATTGTCGTTGCCTCGCAGACAGCGACCGCGCACATGATTTGAGTTGATCAGTCTAGTGGAGATTCAAATGCCCAAGTCCGGCAAGCCAAACATCCTCATTATCTGGGGAGACGATATCGGCATCTCCAACCTGAGCTGCTACTCGCACGGGCTCATGGGCTATCGGACACCGAACATCGACCGTCTTGCCCGGGAAGGCATGATGTTCACCGATTCTTACGGCGAACAATCCTGCACCGCGGGACGGTCGTCCTTCATCACCGGGCAGAGCGTCTATCGCACCGGCCTCTCCAAGGTCGGCATCCCCGGTGCGCCGATCGGCATGTCGGAGAAGCTCGTGACCATAGCGGCGTGCCTGAAGAACCAGGGCTACTCGACCGGCCAGTTTGGAAAGAACCATCTCGGCGATCTCAACAGCATGCTGCCGACCAACCACGGCTTCGACGAGTTCTTCGGCAACCTCTACCATCTCAATGCCGAAGAAGAGCCGGAAATGGATGACTATCCGAGCGAGAAGGACTTCCCGGATTTCCGAAACAGATTCGGACCGCGCGGAGTGATCCATTCGTGGGCGACCGATACCGACGATCCGACCGTCGAGCCGAGATGGGGCAAAGTCGGAAAACAGAGAGTGACCGACACCGGTCCGCTCACGAAAAAGCGCATGGAAACGTGCGACGACGAATTCGTCTCGGCGGCCAAGGATTTCATCGGGCGCCAGAACGATGCGGGAAAGCCTTTCTTCGTCTGGCTAAACACCACGCACATGCACCTCTACACCCATCCGAAGCCGGAGAGCAAAGGACAGGCAGGACGCTGGCAGTCCGATTACCACGACACGATGATCGACCATGACAAGAACGTCGGTCAGATACTCGACTATCTCGAGCAACTCGGCATCGCAGACGATACGTTCGTCATGTATTCGACCGACAACGGGCCTCACATGAACTCGTGGCCGGACGCCGCCATGACGCCGTTCCGCAGCGAGAAGAACACCAACTGGGAGGGCGCCTTCCGCGTGCCCATGCTCGTACGCTGGCCAGGCAAGATCAAGCCGGGCCAGGTTTCGAACGAGATCGTTCAGCACCACGACTGGCTGCCGACCCTACTTGCGATGGCCGGCGATCCGGATGTCGTCGAGAAGCTCAAGGGCGGCTACCAGGCGATCGGGCGCACCTACAGGAATCATATCGACGGCTACAATCTCGTGCCCTATCTCACCGGCGAGACGAAGGAGAGTCCGCGCAAGCTTTTCATATATTTGAGCGACGATGGCGACGTCTTGGGCCTGCGCTACGACAATTGGAAGATGGTCTTCATGGAGCAGCGCAGCCACGGCACGTTGCGGATCTGGGCGGAACCGTTCACCCGACTGAGAGTGCCGAAGCTCTTCAACCTACGTACCGACCCTTACGAGAGGGCGGATCAGACCTCCAATACCTACTACGAATGGTTCATTCGCCACGTTTACATGCTGTACGGCGCGCAGGCGATCGCCGCGCAATGGGCAGCGACCTTCAAGGACTTTCCACCGATTCAGAAACCCAACACCTTCACGCTCGACGATGCGCTGAAGATGATGCACGAGACCGCCGCGGGAATGCACTGACGGCCTGCGTCTTGCCTGGGGCGGCAGCGCCGTCCGGGTTGCCGCTCGCTCGAACACCTGCCGTCGAACCTTTCCGGGACGATGGTGCGCGGCGCTGTCGTCGCCAACAGGACGCTTAGCGGCGCCCGGTTCGACGGCGGCAGATGCCCTCGAGGCAGTCGCGGACCGTGCTTACTGCGATTTCCATGACAAAGATCAAGGTATCTTCTCGTCAACCGGGCTGGAATCCCGACGCCGCGAAATCGAGGGCAACTATGGCTTCTGAGTAGAGGGCCACACCGGCTTGGTGGCGGCCAACGATGGTAAAGATGTGAACGTCCGAACAGGAGCGCGATCGCCATGACCGGCAATGCGTCCACGCAGAAAATTCATGGCCATTGCGCCCTGTGCATCGCGCGTTGCGGCACCATCGCGACAATAGAGGACGGGCGCTTCACGCGGCTCGATCCCGACCCCTCGCATCCGACCGGGCAGGCGATCTGTGCCAAGGGGCGCGCCGCTCCCGAGCTGGTTTATCACCCCGATCGGCTGACCCGCCCGCTGCGCCGCACGCGCCCAAAGGGCGACAGCGATCCCGGCTGGGTGCCGATCTCGTGGGACGAAGCGCTCGACCTTACCGCCGCCGCCATGCAGCGGATCAAGGCGCAGCATGGGGCGAAGGCGGTCGCCTTCAGCATCGCGTCCAGCTCGACCACGGCAATCGGCGATTCGGCGGTCTTCGTACAACGGCTGAGGAATGCATTCGGCACGCCGAACTTCTATGGCAGCATCGACGTGTGCGGTTGGGGGCGCGCCTTTGCCACCCAGTACACGTTTGGTGTGGGCAGCGTTGCGATCGGCGGAGGCGTCGGCGCGATGGCGGACATCGCCAACAGCGGATGCCTGATCCTGTGGGGGTATAACCCCTCCTTCTCACGCCTGACGCACGCCACTGCGACAGTCGATGCGCTGCAGCGGGGAATGAAGCTTATCGTCATCGATCCGCGCAGGGTCGGGCTCGGCGCCAAAGCGGATGTCTGGCTGCGCGTCCGCCCGGGCAGCGACGGCGCGCTGGCCTTGGGGCTCGCCAACCTCATGATCCGGAACGGGTGGTACGACCGAAAATTCATCCAGACGTGGAGCAACGGGCCGCTGCTGGTGCGCAACGATACCGGGCGATTGCTGAGCGCGCACGACCTCGGCATCGAGGGCGCGCGTCGCTACATCGCCTGGCACGCGACGGAGGCGCGCCCGGTCGTGTACGACGCGGCTGCCGGCACCTATGAAGCGGACGCATCGAGCCTGGCGCTGGAAGGCGAGTACCGGATCGCAACGCCGCAAGGCGAGGTGACCTGTCGTCCCGCGTTCGAGCTTTATGCCGCGCTCTGCCGCGCCTACCCGCCAGCTGCCGTCGAGGCGACGTGCTGGATTCCGCAAGAGCGGCTCGAAGCGGCCGCCCGGCTGATCTGGCACGCGCGACCGGTCTCCTACTACGCGTGGAGCGGACACGAGCAACACGCCAACACGACCCAGACGGCTCGTGCCATATCGCTGCTCTATGCCCTGACCGGCAACTTCGACGCGCCCGGCGGCAACGTGCTTCTTCCCGCCGTGCCGACCAAGCCGATCGTGGGCAACGACCTGCCGGGGGCGCAGGGCATGGCGCCCGCGCTTGGAATGTCGGAACGTCCCCTGGGATTGGCGCGCTGGAATCACGTCGGCGGACGCGAGCTGTATGAGGCGATGCTGGAAAGCAAGCCCTACCCGGTCCGCGGGCTGATTGGTTTCGGCGCCAACATGCTGATGTCGCAAGCCGACGGCAACTACGGGCGAAAGGCCCTCGCGTCGCTCGACTTCTATGCCCACCTCGACCTGTTCATGACGCCAACTGCCGCTCTTGCCGACGTGGTGCTGCCGGCAGCATCCGCCTTCGAACGCGAAGCGCTGAGGGTCGGTTTCGAGATCAGCGCCGAGGCTCAATCCCTCGTCCAGTTGCGGCCGGCGGTCGTGCCGCCTCCAGGGCAGGCGCGTCCCGATGCCCGCATCATCTTCGATCTTGCCGACCGCCTGGGTTTTGGAGCCGAGTTCTGGAACGGCGACATCGACGCGGCCTATCGGCAGCAACTGGAGCCCTCGGGTGTTACGCTGGAGCAGTTGCGCGCACATCCGGAAGGGGTACGGGTGCCGTTGAGGACGCAGCATGGCAAGCATGCCCAGGCGGACGCTGCGGGCTCACCGCGCGGCTTCGCTACCCCGTCGCGGCGGGTCGAGCTGTACTCGGAGACCCTGCTCGAGCACGGCTACGCGCCGTTGCCCGACTACGTCGATCCCACAGGCGCGCCTCAGTCGCTCCCGGATGCCAAGACACGATTTCCGTTGCTGCTGACCTGTGCCAAGCCCACCCTCTTCCTGCAAAGCCAGAACCGGGCCCTCGCGAGCCTCCGCAAGCGTTCGATGTTTCCCGAAGTGGAGATACATCCCGAAGCGGCACGGGAGCGTCGGATATCCCAGGGCGACTGGGTGTCGATCACGACGGCACACGGCAGCGTCCGCGCCTGCGCCCGCTTCAACGAAACACTCGATCCACGCGTTGTGGTTGGCCAGCATGGGTGGTGGCAAGGTTGTGCCGAGCTCAACGCACCGGGCTACGACGCTTTTGGCCCAATTGGAGCCAACTACAATCTGCTGATCGACCCCACGATGGCAGACCCGATCAGCCGAACCGCATCCTACCGAGCCAATATGTGCGAGGTTCGGGCAGCCAGCGCCGCTTGAGTGCGCGCCGGCCGTGCTTGCGCCCAACCTCCGAACCGCTTTCCGGCATCAGAACTTGCCGGGCCGGAGTCGATGTCGAACGCTTCGCAGTGCTTCAAGTGTTGCGTTGGTAGCGTTTTAACAGGGGGTGCTCAGCAAGTTCTGAAAGGAGAGAGCAATGAACAGTGGCCCAGACCCGAAGGTGCTGGAACAGCTCGTCGGCAAGGTCGTTGGAGACGTCGCCGGCGCCATGGGAGTGTTCATGGCCTATTTGGGCGACCAGGCGGGCGTCTATCACGCCCTGGACGAAGCTGGACCTTCGACGGTCGAGGAACTGGCCAGCAAGACCGGTCTCAACCCGAAGTATCTTCATGAGTGGCTTGGTGCAAACGCCGCCGCTGGCTATGTAACCTATGACGGCGTCAACGAGCGGTTCTCGCTGTCGCAAGAGCAAGCCCTGGTCTTCACAAGAGAAGGGCAGCCGGCGTGCATGCAAGGTTTCTTCCAGGCCATCGTTGCCCAGTACGAAACCCACGCCAAGGCTGTCAAAACCTTCCAATCCGGCAAAGGTCGGCCCTGGAGCCAGCAGTCAAAGTGTTGCTTCTGTTCTACCGATCGCTTCTTCCGTCCGGGCTACGCCGCAAATCTCGTCGAGAACTGGATACCTGCACTCGACGGAGTCGATGCCAAGCTCAAGTCAGGCGCGAAGATTGCCGATATTGGCTGTGGCCACGGGTCGTCATCCATCCTTCTTGCCCAGGCCTATCCCAAGTCGAAAGTCTACGCGTTCGACTTCCACGAGCCATCGATCATCGAGGCGAGACAAAAAGCAAAAGCTGCCGGCGTCAAGAATGTGCGATTTGCCGTCGCCCGGGCCCAGGATTTTCCAGGCAAGGACTTCGATCTGGCCTGTATTTTCGATGCGCTCCATGACATGGGCGACCCTGTCGGGGCCGCACGTCATATACGTGAGTCGCTGGGTCCGAAGGGGACGTTCATGCTGGTCGAGCCCCTGGCGGGAGATTCGATGAGCGAAAACCTGCATCCGTTAGGGCAGATATTCTATGCCTTCTCGACTGTCATTTGCACGCCAGCCTCCCTGGCACAGGAAGTAGGACTGGGACTGGGTGCTCAAGCCGGCCAGAAGCGCCTGACGGCTGTACTCAATCAGGCCGGTTTCAGCCACGTGCGGCGGGCGGCCGAAACGCCAACAAATATGGTGTTGGAGGTGAAATCGTAGACTGAACAACTGCGCAATTCGGCGGCTCCGCATGGGAGTGTCCCACCATGCGGAGCCTGACCGCTCGCACATCTCTGGGGGTCGGACACTCATAGAGCCTCTGCGAGCGGCTTGCGGCAAGTATGAGCGAATATTTCCCGTAGAACAACGCTTGACAGCCCCTGCCCTCGCCGAGCCTTCATCGGTCGAAGACCCACCCTCTGGCCGCCAAGGTGGGCGGTCATTGCAGCCATGGCAACAGTGCGGTGACAAACACTGGCGTCCGAAGGGTTTACCATATCGATCGGCTGCAATCCGTGCGAGCACCACAGGAGAAGCAGAGATGAGCGACTTTGTATTGGTGGTTGCCGTCTACTTGGGCATCGGTCTCATCTGGCTTTCCATGGTGATGGCGGTATCCAGGCGCCAATTCGAGTACGTGTCGCCGAAGGAATCCGCCGTCCATATCTTGGGGTGGCCCTATGTGTTCTTCGAACTGAAACTTTGGTGGCTGGCCCTGTCTGCAGCGGCAACCATTTGTGCCACTGCGTTCGCAGGTGTCGAGCGCTGACAGGAAGCTGCGGTGCATGAGCGCGCAGAGACTTAGGTCGAGCGGCACCCCTCCACCGTTGGAGCCGATACGTGATTCAGTAAGCGGCGGACAATCATGCAGCGTCGCGTCTCCGCTGGGTCCTGGCCTTGACGCCGCAGCGGTTCGTCAGCGCCGCTCCGGGATCCGCGAGAGCCGGCTAATTCGACGACAGACGTGAAACCCAGACGGACACGGCATCGCCGCTGCTCATGTCGTTCTGGACGAGGCCATCGATCATGAAGGTCGGCGAGACATGGATGCCGTTCTGACGGGCATATTTCGTATGTCGCTTGACCTCCTGGTCCAGCCTGGGGCGGGCGTAGGCCTCGGCAAGCTTCAGGCCCGAATACTCTTCGACGCGCGCAATGATGTCGGCGGGTGACAGCGCCAGCAGTGGGCCGCTGCAATGATCGGCGGGTTCGAACCTGTCACGGTGAGCAGCGACGCCGGCCAGCACCTTCTTGGCGGCGCCTTTACCTTCCGCAAGAGTGGAGGCGGCGAGCGCGCAACGCGTGATCACGCCGGAGAAAAGATGCCATGGCTGCGAGTGCAGCCAGATCTTGAGGGTGATGTTGTCGGCGCCCGCTGATTCCAAGGTTTCGTCGAGCTTGCCAAAGGCCTTCGCGGAGAACGGGCAGGTGGGTTCGAGGAACACCTCGAAGACCCTTGCCCCATGCCCCCAGGTCAGTGGCTCGGCACGCCCCGCAGAATCCATTTCAACCATGCGTTCATCCTTGCTTCCGTGGAAATCTTATTAAACACATCCGCATATCGCTGTCCGGCCCATCGCTCTGTGAAGGAATCGATTGCTGCCCGCCTTCACGCTCCACGGCAGGACACGCGTGAGAAGAATCGGTCACAGTGCCGTCATGCCGCCGTCCACGAACAGCAAGGCGCCGGTGACGTATGAGGCATCGTCGGAGGCCAAGAAAAGGATTGCGGCGGCAACTTCCTCGGCCCTGCCCGGGCGCTTCAGCATGGTGCCCCGTGCCGCCTGAGCGTTGTATTGCTCGACGGTCTCTCCAGCCGCTGCAATGCGGCGCTCATGGAAAGGCGTGAAGATCGGCCCAGGACCGACGGCATTCACGCGAATGCCCTCTGACGAGTGGTCGGCGGCGAGCGCCCGCGTCAAGCCCGCGATTGCAGCCTTGCTGGTGTCATATTGCAGATTGCCGCCGCCTGCGACGACGGAACGGACGGAGGCCACATTGACGATGGCGCCGCCCTTTTTGCGGCGCATCAGTGGAACGGCGGCCTTTGCGCAGAAGACGTAGCTCATCAGGTTGACGCCGATGATCTCGTTCCAGCTCGCCGCGCTCGCCTCGTCGATCTTCTCGTATTTGCGGATGCCGGCATTATTGATGAGGATGTCGAGGCTCCCGAACTGCTGCGCCGCACCGTTGACGAAGGCGAGGCATGCGGCCTCCGTACCAACGTCAGCTTGCGTGAAGGTTACTTTGGCGCCTGTAGCCTCGAGTTCGGTCGCCACGCGGCGGCCGCGCTCGCCGTCCCGATCGCAAAACGCCACGCTTGCGCCCTCGGCGGCGAAACGCCTGACCGTCGCCTCGCCGATTCCCGATGCCCCACCCGTCACCGCGGCGACCTTGCCGTCGAGTCTTCCCATGTTCGCTGCCTTTCATTGCGAGGTTCGCGTCCGTACGTCCGACGTGAGTAGAATGCAGCCCATCGTCCGACGGGTCAAAAGCACGCGAAGCCTGCGGCCAATGCCGTGCCGCTCGAAAACTTCGACGGCATGGCCCTGGCGAGCTGTGGCAATGCGCCAAGCCCTGGAGTGTCCGAGGCCGCTCCGACAATGACGCGAGGCGTTCAGCACCGATTGCAGTATGTTTTCAGGCTACTCATCTGGGCAGCCCTCTATGAAATCGAGAAGCAACTCCTTGATCTTCGGCCCATCCAAGCTCTTGAGTGAGTGGCTTACGGTGCGATTGGATGCGCTGTAGTGAAAGGCAGCCTGGCCATCGGGTGTCACGGTGAGCTTCAGCGTACAATGCGAATTCACATCACCTCGAAACACACCAATGTTCCAGATGGCGAGCGTCTTCTTGGGAGGAGTACTCACCTTCGTGTTGGTCAGTCTGAGATGCGCCGCGGCGAATTCCCCGTTGAGCGTACTTATTTCTTTCTCGAAAGAGCGGCCGACTATCGGCCAATCTACCTCTGAGTCACTCGCGTCCCGGGTGGCCCGCTTCCGAGCTTCCTCATGTTCTGATGCCTGCCGTTTTCGCTTTTCGTCGGCCTCCTTCGCCTTCGCAACCAGCCTCGCCACGCGTTCGTCGCTCATTTGATTGCCCCAGGGTCTTGCATGGTAACCGCATTGTTGCTGATCAAACATGCATTGCAACAGACTCGTTACTCACGGCGCCGTTCCTGGTCGCATCATACCAGCCGCGGGACAGCGGAACGTCGAGCGACCGGGTAGCGAAGAACCCGGCCGGCTCAGCGCTTCGGCACCATGCAGAAGCCCTGTGCCTCAATGCCGAGCGGCGGGTTGAACTTCGAGCGGAAGTTCTCCATGGCGATGGCGGCCGTCAGTTCGACAATCTGCGCCTCGGTGAAATGCGTCCGCAGCTCGGCAAACAGCGCGTCATCGACTTTCTGGCCGGTCGTTGTGATGCGCTCTGCATATTCCAATGCCGCCCGCTCCATCGGCGAGAACAGATTGCTGTCACGCCAAGCCAAGACCTCGCTCAGCTTCTCGGCGCCGCCTTCGCTTTCCACCGCACGGGCGGAATTGATGTCAATTCAAAACGGGCAGCCATTGATGGTGGCGACGCGGACATAGACCAGCGGCAGCAACGCCTTGGGCAAGAGCCCCGACTGCTCGATCGATTGGCCGAGGACGGCGGCGGCACGCAGGATCGGCGGGCAATGCGCCATCACTTTTGCCGGATTGAGTAGGCCGCCGTAGATCTCGCGTTGTCTTTCGAAGGTTGCCTTCAAGATCGGATCGCCGCCGTCTTCTTCGATTTCACTGACGCGAGGCATCTGCTTTGCTCCTCGTGAGAAGACGGCAGGCTAGCGCCGCTGCCAACGACGAAGCGACCGAGCTTTTCTCATGCGCCTCTTAGGAGTGTTTTGGCCGCCTTGTCCGCACGTCGATGCGAGACTTGGCCGTAGCCGGAGCCAGAACTAGAGGGCGCCGACGAAGGAAGCTACGATCAGCGGCAAGAATGGAGATTCCGCCGGGACGGAGACCGACATGACACGGGCAAGCGGCTCGGCCTACGGCTGGGTGATCGTCGCGGCGGGTGCGCTCATGACCTGCGTCAGCATGGGCGCGATGTTCTCACTCGCGGTCTTCCTGCAACCGATCTCGGTCGACACCGGCTGGACGCGCACCGGCATATCGACGGCGATGACCATCGACTTTCTGGCCATGGGCTTTGCCGCCTTCGCCTGGGGCGCGATGAGCGACCGCTTCGGCCCGCGCATCGTCGTGCTGTCGGGAAGCCTGATGCTGGGGCTGGGCCTGGTGCTGGCGAGCCGTGCCACGAGCCTGATCGAATTCCAGCTGGTATTCGGCCTCCTGGTCGGCGCCGCAGCAGGCGCCTTTTACGCGCCGATGATGGCGCTGGCCTCGGGCTGGATCGAGAACAACCGTAGTCTCGCCGTCGCCCTGGTGTCGGCCGGCGCCGGCACCGCGCCGCTCACCGTGGCGCCGTTCGCGCGCTGGCTGATCGACAACTATGACTGGCGCCCGGCGATGCTGGTGGTGGGCATCTCCGCCTGGATCCTGCTGATCCCGGCCTCCTACCTGGTGCGCCGCCCACCCGTCGTGCTGGAGACCGACCCGCCCGCGCCAGGCGTCGCCACTCCGCTTACGGCGGTCGTCGAGACACGCATGGGGGCGGCCGAGGCGCTGCGCACGCCACAGTTCGCCGCCCTGGCACTCGCCCACTTCGCCTGCTGTGCCGCCCATTCCGGCCCGATCTTCCACATGGTGACCTACGCCATCGGCTGCGGCCTCCCGGCGATGGTGGCGGTCAGCGTCTACAGCCTGGCCGGCCTCTCGGGACTAGGCGGCCGCCTCCTGCTCGGTGTGCTGGCCGATCGGCTGGGCGCCAAACCCGTGCTGGTCGGCGGGTTGATGGTGCAGGCCATTGGCGCCGGCGCCTATCTGTTCGCCCGCGAACTGGGCGAACTCTATGCCCTGTCGGTCGTGTTCGGCATCGCTTATGGCGGCGTGATGCCGCTTTACGCCATCCTGGCTCGCGACTATTTCGGCCCGCACATCATGGGCACGGTGTTCGGAGCGATCTCGGCCATGGCGAGCCTCGGCATGGCGTTCGGTCCATGGGCCGGCGGCTGGGTGTTCGACACTTACGCAAGCTACTCGTGGCTCTATATCGGCTCGTTCACCGTCGGCCTCGCGGCTGTCGCAGTGGCTTTCACCTTCAAGCCGGCGCCGGTTGCAAGCAAGCTCAGCGTCTCGGCGACATAGCCGTCGCTGCGCCCGCATTGCAGTCCGCGGCGTTGAAGGCTTGCGAAGTCCGGCGTGGGGAGGTCGGAGCAGTCCGCTAGGCCGTTGCCTGCGGCACTGGGGAAGAACGGCGCGAGCAACAAGATGCAGCAGACATCTCCAGCCGCCATGCCAAGCCCTATGGATTGACTTGTCAGGGAATCGTTCTCATTTTGTTCACATCAATCGAGGCCGAAGAAACTGGTTGATGTCTCCGTCCGCCGACCTTCACGACGTTTGGAACAGCCATTTGCCGCTCGGCATCTCGTGCAATCACTGCCTGCATCGCGCGCTGATCCAGCACCATCGCATCGGCGCCCGCGAGGGCAACATGCGATGCGTCGACACGCTGCCCTTCGTCTGCAGCAACTGCGGACGGCGGGAGTTCACATCTCACGTTTTTCGCGAACGCCGCCACGTGAAGCGGTTCATGGCGGAGTACCGGTGACGATGTGCGAACATATCGCGAGCGCGAGGCCCCCGCGTTGCCTCGAGCCTGGGCATACCGCAGGATCCGCCGGCTTCGAGGAACCGACATGTGCAATCTCTACACCGTGCGCAAAAGCAGGGATGAAGTGGCGCAAACCTTCCGGGCAGGCAGGCCCACTGTCGAACCGAATCTGCCCGACGACATCCTGCCCGGCGCACCTGGCCTGGTGATCCGTGAGGCCGACGGCGGGCGAGTGCTGCAGTCGATGGTGTGGGGTTTCCCGATGCGCTTCGCGAACATGAAGCCGGGCTCCAAACCCAAGCCCGTCAACAACATCGCCGATATCGCCAAGTTCCCGTGGAAGCCACTGGCGCAAAAGCCGCAGTCGCGCTGCCTTATCCCCCTGACGAGCTTCGCCGAGCCGGAAGGGCCGAAAGGCGGGAAGACCAGGACGTGGGTCACGATCAAGGACCAGCCGATCGCGCTCTGGGCAGGGCTGTGGCGCGAGAGCGACGAATGGGGCGCCGTCTATTCCGGCGTAATGACCGACTGCAACGACGCGATACGGCCGTTGCATCACCGAATGCCCGTGCTGCTCCATCCGCACGAGCTGGACCAGTGGCTGCACGGCTCGTTCGAAGAGCTCGTCGCCTTCCAGCAGAGGTCCTTTCCGAACGAATTGATCGAGATCACGCCGACCAAAGACTTTTGGGTGCCGAAGAAGTCAGCCTCTCCGTCAGTGGTCCGGCCCAGTTTGCAGTAATGCCGCCGCTCGACGGCGGCGATCCAGTCCGGCGCACGCCCTAGGCTCCGTTCCCCCGTCTGGCGACGCCGCGCAGAACAATGATCGCGGCAAGTGCCAGAACCGGCACCATGAACAGCGACATGCTGGCGCCCAACGGCAGGTTGCCGCCCATGATGCCGACGAGAAACGACGCCGTGCCCAACACCTGGGTCGCGCCGAGCGGGCCACCGTTGGTCAGCACGGCCACGATCGTGAATCCGGCGAAGCCGCCGATCAGGGAGAACATCATGGTGATGGCAATCACGTTGCGCATCATCGGAAAGGTCACGTAGCGGATGCGCTGCCACCAGGTGGCGCCGTCGATCGATGCCGCCTCGTAGAGTTCCTCGGGCACCGACTTCAACGACGCCAGGTACATGACCATGAAGAACGGCGTCCCGAACCAGACGATCACCAGGATGACGGAAAAGCGCGCCCAGCCGGTCTCGCCGAGCCAGTGAATGCGGTCCATGCCCAGGTTCTCGAGGATCCAGTTGAAGGCCCCGAAGGACGGCTCGAACAAGAAGCGCCAGCCTAGAACGCTCATGGCCGCCGGAATGACCCATGGCACCAGGAGCATGCCGCGCCACTTGCGCTGGCCCCTTGTCGGCAGGTTGTGCACGAGATGGGCCGCCACAAAGCCGAGCCCCGCCTTCAAGGCGACGGCGGCGACGGCAAACAGGCTGGTCTGGTAAACGACCATCCAGAACCGTTCGCGGCTGACGAGGTACGCAAAGTTGCCGAGGCCGATGAACGTGCTCATGCTCCTGTCGAGCATCGAGAGGTAGATCGCGTACCCTGTGGGATATGCCACGAGCCCGACCATCAACGTCAACAGCGGAAGGGTCATCAGGAAGGCGATGGTCGATTTGCGCCGCATCAGCTTGTGCAGGCTGCCGCCGCCGACAAGTCCCCTCGCCTTTCGCCGGCGCGCTTTGGCGTCAACTTGCACGGCGGTCATTCAGGAGGCCACTTGCCTTCTCTTGCAAGCCAGGAGCATAGCACCAGTTTCTCGGACCGGATGCCTTCCGTTGACACCCAGTTCCCTTCCGGGCAGGAACATCAACCCATGCGCACTCGGATCCTGACGACGATAGGGCTGGGCCTGGTCCTTGCTGGCTGTGAAGTTCCATACGGCAAGGACGTGCCCGCCGCTGCCCAATCCGCCACCTTGATCTGCGCCGGCTACGGTCTGCGCACCGGTACGGCGACCTACGACACCTGCGTCACCTACCAGGAGGCTCGCGCGCAGACCTATCCAGGCCAGTCCGTTCCCCCCTTCCGGCTGGACCAGTACAACAACAGGGTCGACGCCGAGGGCTATCGCGTTGATGGCACGGGCCGCCGCATGTCCGTCCAGAGCCCCTATTCCCGACGTTACTGAGCGAGCGCGCTTGGCGCCTGCTGCGGGCAGTTCTCGCCGCAAGTTCGCGCGCGACATCGTATTCGCGCGCACCGGGGATGAGTGTTGCAGGAGGCGCGATGGGTCCAGCTGATTTCAGCTGGTGCTCTAAAAACTCAGCAGCTTCGCCTGCACGACGCTCTCGAGGGCCGCAATCTTGCCCAGGAGTGCGGGCGAGATGGGCTGGTCGACCTGCACCAGCGCGATCGCCGAGCCGCCGGGGGCGTCGCGGCCGAGATGGAAGGTCGCGATGTTGACCTTGCTCTCGCCCAGAAGCGTGCCGAGGCGGCCGATGAATCCCGGTTTGTCGTCGTTGGTGATGTAGAGCATGTGCGGGGCGAACTCGGCCTCGATCTCGATGCCCTTTATGTCGACGATGCGCGGATGCTTGCCGCCGAACAGCGTGCCGGTGACCGCACGGGTGTACTTCTCGGTGGTGACGGTCAGCCGGATCATCGAATGGTAGTCGCCGGCGCGCTCGTGCTTGACCTCGGCCATCTCGACGCCGCGCTCGCGGGCGATCACCGGAGCATTCACCATGTTCACCGAGGTGAGCTGCGGGCGCAGCACGCCCATCAGCGCCACCTGGCTCAGCGGTTTGACGTTGAGGGCGGCGACGTCGCCCTCATACTCGATCGACACGGCCTTGATATCGGTGTCGGTGAGCTGACCTGCGAACGAGCCCAGCTTCTCGGCGAGGTCCAGATAGGGCGCAAGCCTGGGCGCCTCCTCGGCCGTGACGTTCGGCATGTTGAGCGAGTTCACGATGGCGCCGGTGAGCAGGTAGTCCGCCATCTGCTCGGCAACCTGAAGGGCCACGTTCTCCTGCGCCTCCAAGGTGGAGGCGCCGAGATGCGGCGTGCTGACGAGGTTGGGGGCGCCGAACAGGACGTTCTCCTTGGCCGGCTCCTCGGTGAAGACGTCGAAGCCCGCGCCGGCGATGTGACCGGACACCAGCAGGTCGCGCACCGCCAGCTCGTCGACCAGGCCGCCGCGGGCGCAGTTGATGATGCGCACGCCCTTCTTGGTCTTCATCAGGTTGGCGCGGCTTAGAATGTTTTTGGTCTGCTCGGTGAGCGGCGTGTGCACGGTGATGAAGTCGGCGCGCGCCAGCACCTGGTCGAGCGTCGCCTTCTCGACGCCGAGCTCCTGGGCGCGCTGGTCGGACAGGAACGGATCGTAGGCGATGACGCGCATTTTCAGGCCTATGGCGCGTTCGGCGACGATCGAGCCGATATTGCCGCAGCCGATCAGGCCCAGCGTCTTGAAGCTGAGCTCGGTGCCCATGAAGCGGTTCTTCTCCCACTTGCCGGCCTGGGTCGAGGCGTTGGCATCGGGGATCTGGCGGGCCACGGCGAACATCAGGGCGATGGCATGCTCGGCCGTGGTGATGGCGTTGCCGTAGGGCGTGTTCATGACCACGACGCCGTGCGCGGTTGCCGACTTGATGTCGACATTGTCGACGCCGATGCCGGCACGGCCGACGACCTTGAGCTTCCTGGCCTCGGCCAACACCTCGGCGGTGACCTTGGTCGCCGAGCGGATTGCCAGGCCCTGGTAGTTGCCGACAATGGCGCGCAGCTCGGCAGGCTTCAGGCCGGGCTTGAAATCGACGTCGCAGCCGCGCTCGGCGAAGATCTCGACGGCGCGCGGAGACAGCTCATCGGAGATGAGTACTTTCGGTTTTGCCATGACTACGGGACTCCTCAGGCCGCCTTGGCGCCAAACTCGCGCTCGATCTCGCCGTAGGCCCAGTCGAGCCAGGGCAGAAGCGCCTCGAGATCGCCCTTTTCGACCGTCGCGCCACACCAGATGCGCAGGCCCGGCGGCGCGTCGCGATACGAGCCGACGTCGTAGCCCGCTCTCTCGGTCTCGAGAAGGTCGGCCATCTTCTTGGCGGCCGCGGCCTGTTTGTCGGCGGCCAGCGCGGTGAACCACGGCGCGGTGATGTTCAGGCATACCGAAGTGTTCGAGCGGATCGCCTTGTCGCCGGCGAGGAAGCCGATCCACTTGCGCTCGGCCGCGAAACTTTCCAGCACGCCGAGATTGGCCGCTGAGCGTGCGATCAGCGCCTTCAGCCCGCCGAGGCTCTCGCCCCAGCGCAGGCCGTCGATCGCATCTTCCACGCAGAGCAGAGAGGGTGTGTTGATGGTGTCGCCCTTGAAGATCGCTTCGGAGAACTTTCCACCAGAGGTCAGGCGGAAGAGCTTGGGCAATGGCCATGGCGGCGAATAGCTTTCCAGCCGCTGAACCGCGCGGGGCGACAGGACCAGCACGCCATGCGCGCCCTCCCCGCCCATCACCTTCTGCCATGACCAGGTTATGACATCGAGCTTGGGCCACGGCAGGTCCATGGCGAACACGGCCGACGTGGCGTCGCAGATCGCCAGTCCCTCGCGGTCGGCGGAGATCCAGTCGCCATTCGGCACCTTCACGCCGGAGGTCGTGCCGTTCCAGGTGAAGACGACGTCGTGCGTCCAGTCGACCGCCTTGAGGTCGGCGATCTGGCCGTACGGCGCCTTCAGGATGCGCGTATCCTTGAGCTTGAGCTGCTTGGCGACATCCGTGACCCAGCCTTCGCCAAAACTCTCCCAGGTCAGCATGTCGACCGGCCGGGCGCCCAACAGCGACCACAGCGCCATCTCGACGGCTCCGGTATCCGACGCCGGCACGATGCCGATGCGATAATCGGCGGGAATGCCCAGCAAGGCGCGCGTGCGATCGACCGCCTCGACGATCTTCCTCTTGCCGAGCTTGGATCGATGGGACCGCCCGATGGCGGCATCTTTGAGGACTTCAGGCGTCCATCCCGGACGCTTGGCGCAGGGTCCGGACGAAAAGTCGGGACGCGCCGGACGCATGTTCGGCTTCATCAAACCTCTCCCTTACAGAAGAGCTGCACTCCGGTGGGGGAGCGTGGCCCGGCGCCGTGATAGCGGCGGTCGGGGCGTCTGACAAGAGCGACAAGCTGTCTAGGTCAGGGCCTCGGCGAGTGCCTTGAAGTCACTCAGGATGAGATCGGGCTGGTGCGGCGTCTCGCCGAACGGCCGCCGACGCCGGTCGATGAAGGCTGTCCGCATGCCGTACGACTTTGCGCCGATGCAGTCGAAAGCGTGGTTCGCGACGAACAGGATTCCCGAGCGGTCCTCCCCAACAATCTCCTCGGCCTTGGCATAGCTCTTCCAATGCGGCTTGAAGTAGCCGGCCTCCTGCACCGAGATCACGTGGTCGAAGGGAAAGCCGATGTGCGGCGCAGCCGCACTCAGCATGTCGCGATCCCCGTTCGAAAGAATGGCGAGCTTGTACCCGGCGGAGCGCAGCAGGCCGAGGGCGGCGACCACGTCCGGAAACGGCTTCAGACGCTCGATCTCGCCGACCAGCGCCCTCACTTCTTCTTGCGTATAGGCGATGCCGCAGCGATCCATGACGAACGAGACGGCGCGATGGCCGATCTGCCGGTAGGGCGTGTGACCACGGTCGCACAGCGCATCGATCATCGAGTTCTCGTAGTGGGTGCGCCGCCACCAGGTGACGAAGCTGTTGGGCTTGCCGACCCAGCCCTTCGCCTCGAGGAAAGGCGTCACCGCCCGAGTGAGACCTTGCTGCATGTCGACGATCGTGCCGTACTGGTCGAACGCCAGTGCCTTGATCTCTCGTTTCAGGACGTCACGGATGGTCGTCATGTCTTCCTCCCAGCACGTCAGCGACGGCGCAGTTCGTAGTAGTTGCCGGCCACTGGATCGCTGAAGGCGGGCTCGGCGCGAAAATTGTCGTGCAGCATCCGCCAGATGGCCGTGGCCCGGCTGGCAGCGGAAAGTGCGCCGAGCTGGCCGGTGAGCTCGGCTTCGCTCCAGCTCCAGACGTCGGAGATGACGACGCGAAGGCCTTGGTCGAAGGCCCGGTCGATATCGCGCTTCAAGACTTCGGCGTTGTGCTCGGCCGTCCAGTCGGGATGGCGGATGGCGCCGGCGTCGACGGCGATCCACTTGAATTTCGCGTCGGACGGCTTGCCGTCCCAGTCCCAGGTGCGGCTCCACAGCGCGTACTGCCACATCGTGATGGGCTCGAAGCCCCAGTAGACGAAGACCGTCGACGCTGGCGGGAAACGCTGCTCGAGGGCGGCCACGGCCGTGAGCGCCGCCTCGTCGCCGCCACGAAAACGACCGAGTGCCCCGACATTCCAGGCCAACGGCAGCAACGAAAACACGGCGAACGCGAGCACGATGCCGCGTGAGCTGAGCGACAAGGCGCCCAGCAGCAGGGCCCACGCCACCGTCAGCCACTGCATGACGTTGATCTGCATCTGCGGATCCTGCGGCTGCGAGTAGAGGTTCAGCACCTGGCCTGCTCCCAGCGTGCCGAGGAACACGATCATGACCGTGCGCATGCGCGGCTCGTTTCGCCGCGGCCACGCGGCCCCGACGGCTGCGAGGAAAATCGCGGCCTGCAACGCCACCGAGACCAGCAGCGGCACCGCTGCGCGCCTGGCCGACAACGGATCGACCCAGCCGCCGACGATCAGGAAATAGTTGCCCACGCCCGACAGCATCATCCAGGCCTTGTCCCACGACAGGCCGGCCCAGCCGGTTGCCACGCCCTTGCCGGTCCACAGGATGTCGAACAGGCCGACGGCGCCGGACCAGCGCTCGGACCAGAGCTGCACGATCCCCGCCACGACGATGATCGACAGCACCAGCGCGAGAATCAGCGTCAGCCGGCGCAGTGTCCGTCCGGGCGACAGCGCCAGGGCAAGGATCAACGGCGGCAACAGCGGAAACAGCAGACGCCATTCGATCAGCCAGCCGAAAGTGAACACTACGCCGACCACGCCGACCCGCAGATATGTCGGCCGATCGAACCACAGCGCGGCCAGTGCCATCGCCCCAAGGACCAGCGTGTAGCCCGGCATGACGTCCTCGCTGATCACCGACAGCAGAAGGACGTAGCCGCAGCCGAAGTGGAAGCAGGCGGACAGGACCGCTGCATGGACACGGCCGGTCAGGCGGTGGACGAAGGCATAGACGATGACGGTCGCCAGGCTGGCGAAGAAGGCGTTCAGCCAGGCGAACTGCCGCCAGGGTACGCCAGGGTCGATACCGAGCCAGTCGAGCAGACGGCACAGCACACCATAGAGCGGAAAATACAGGTAATTCGACGGATCGAGCCGCGCGCGCGACGGATCGGTGATCCAGGGCTCGGCCTGGATGCTCTTGTACATGCCGTTGGCGGTGATGATGTGGACGTTCTGCAGCCACCCGATCAGGCCGCAGAGCGCCGCGAGGCTGAGTGCGAAGGCCAGCAACAGGTGCCAGCCGGGAACACTCTTGTCATCCTGGGCGCAGCGAAGACCCTCCTTGCCGGCAGCCAAAGGCATCAGATCCTTCGCTACGCTCAGGATGACGATGAAGCCAGCTCAGGACGACCGTAAATCCGTCACATCTTCCGCCCGAGCAGGGTCACCGCACCCTCGGGCCCGTAGCTCTCGTAGTGCAGGCAGCCCTTCTCCATGGTGAAGATCTCGCCCGGCTTGTAGGTACGGGTCATGCCGCTGGTTGTGAGCGTAAGCGCGCCCTCGATCACCATCGCTCTGACGTGGAAGGGATGGCTGTGCTCCGGATTGACCTTGGCGCCCGTCGTCGTGCTGGTCACCATGTCATAGCCGTCGCGCTTGAGCTCGGCTTCGAAGGTCTGTCGGTCCATCCGTCCTCCCTTACGCGGCTTTGCGAGCCGCCACGACATATTGCGCTCCGAGGGGCAGCCACGCCAGCGTCCGGTCGATGGGACGCAGGAAGGTAAGACCAGGCGGCATGAACATCAGGTAGTCGGTCTCCAGGTCGTAGCGCGCCGTATCGAGCAGTCCGTGCCGTACCTCGCGGGCATCGAGCAGGATGGCGTTCTCGTCGATCGGCGTGCGGGCAATGACGTAGCGCACCAGGGGATTGCGCGGGTTGTGTTCGAAGACGTAGATCCGGCCACCGGGCTTCAGGACGCGGCCGAGTTCCCGATAGACCGCCTGGCGCTCGTCGATCGGCACGTGGTGCAGCACGGCGCTGATCGCGACGATGTCGAATCGCCTGTCCGCGAACGGCGTTCTGGCCCCCTCCTGCACCGCCAGGGCCGGTGCCGGGCCGAGGGATGCCGGCCAGCGCTTGCCGACCTCGGCCAGCATGCCGCTCGATACGTCACAGCCGGTAAACGCGGCCCGGGCGCCAAGTTCGCCGAGAACACGCATGAGATCACCAGCACCGCAACCATAGTCGAGGACGGCCTCTCCACCGGTCTTCAGCCCGGGCTCGCGGCGCAGCAGCCAGCGCGCCTTCACGGCGATGAACTGGTCGGCCGAGCCGCCCATCATGCGCTTGATGGGATTGTCGAGGCCGCCGTCGTAGGTGCCGGCGTGACGATCGAACTCTGCCGGCGTCATTTCGGCCCGCCGACGATATCGCGGATCATGAACAGTGGTCGGCCCTTGCTCTGGTCGTAGAGGCGGCCGAGGTAGGCGCCGATGATGCCGAGCATCAGGAACTGCATGCCGCCCAAAAGACCGACGGCGGCCATCAGCGAGGTCCAGCCGGGCAGTGTGTGGCCGATCGCCCAGCCGACGATGGAATAGACGAAGAAGGCAAAGCCGATCAAAGCCATCACCCAGCCGATGGTCATCGAAGCCATCAGCGGCACGACCGAGAAAGCCGTGACTGCGTCGGCAGCGAAACGCACCATCTTTGAAACCGGGTACTTGCTCTCGCCCGCCACCCGCGCCTTGCGGTCGTAGAGCAGCGGCACCTGCTCGCCGCCGATCCAGGCGACCATGCCGCGAACAAAGCGATGCCGCTCGGGCATGGCGGTCAGCAGATCGAGCACGCGGCGCGTGATCAGGCGGAAGTCGCCGGCATCGAATGGAATTTCGACGTCGGTCATGCGGCCGATCAGGCGATAAAAGGCTGCCGCCGTGACGCGCTTGAACAGGCTCTCGCCGTCGCGCTGGCGGCGCTGGCCGTAGACCACGTCAGCGCCCTTTTCCATCAGGGCGATCATTTCGGGCAGGAGCTCGGGAGGGTCTTGCAGGTCGGCATCGATGATCAGGATGCGCTCACCACGGCACACGGTGAGCCCGGCGGTGAGCGCGAGCTGATGGCCATGGTTGCGCATCAACCGCACGGCTACGACGCGCGGATCACGGGCGGCCGCCTCGGTCATGACCTTCCAGGTGCGATCGCGCGAACCATCGTCAACCAGCACGATCTCGCTCGTACCGCCGACCATTTCCAGCACCGAGCCGACGCGGTGCAGGAACTCAGGGAGAGCGTCCTGTTCGTTGTAGCAAGGGGCCACCACGGACAGCGCCGGGCGGTTGGCGGACATCATGATAGAGTGCACTTACTCATCGAATCGCCATACATCAACAGGGCAGTGGTTCTTCTGGACAGCCGGGCCCCCTTGCATTTGCTGCCGACGATCCAAGGCCATCAATCGCTCATCGACGCAAGGCGTGCTCCGCCGAGCCCTTGCCCGACCGGGTGTCGAGGACGTCGAGTTCAAGCAGGCAGCTGACGAACTAACCCTGGCGGTCCGGCTCGTTGCTGCGCGCCTGCGCCTGGGTGATGTAGCTGTTGGGCGGCACGCCATGCGTCAGCCACACGCCGCCGCCGATCGTCGAGCCACGTCCCACGGTGATGCGGCCGAGGATGGTGGCGCCGGCATATACGACCACGTCGTCCTCGACGACGGGGTGGCGCAGCCGGCCCTTGATCAGGACGCCGGTTTCGTCGGCCGGGAAGCTGCGTGCACCCAGGGTCACGTGCTGGTAGAGGCGCACGCGCTCGCCGATCACGGCGGTCTCGCCGATGACGACGCCGGTGCCATGATCGATGAAGAAGCTGCCGCCGATCTGCGCGCCGGGATGGATGTCGATGCCGGTGAGCGAGTGCGCGATCTCGCTGATGTAGCGGGCGAGGAACCGCGCGCCGAGCTTGTACAGTTCATGCGCCAGCCGATGATGGATGATCGCGGTCATCCCCGGATAAACCAGCAGGATCTCGGAAAACCCGGTCGCCGCCGGATCGCCGGCATAGGCGGCGCGCAGGTCGCTCACCAGCAGGCCGCGAATTTCCGGCAGCGCATCGGCGAGCTTGCGCGTCATTGCGCGCGCCTGGCGCGACAGCGCCTCGTCCGACGGCACCTCCTCGGCGGCGAACGGCAGCGTGCCGCGCAGATGATCGCACAGGGCCGGGAGCGCTCGCTTCAAGGCGCCGGCGACGAAATCATCGATCATGTCGGGCGTCACCGGGTCGTGGCCGTTCCCGAGCTTGCCGTAGTGCGCGGGAAAGAGCGCCATGGTGAGCTGGCCCAGCGTCTCGATGATGGCATCGCGCGACGGGGGCGGTCGCACCGGCCCGCGGTAGCGCACGTTGTGCAGCACGTCGCGCGACTGTCGCAGCCCGGCGACGGTCGCAGCGATATCGAAATCCGCCGTATCGGTGATCGGAGAGTCTGGCATTGCCCTCACCTCTTGGGGCAAGCTGGGTCGCATGACGAGGTCGTCGAATCAATCGCGGCCCACCGCCGGCAGCGCGCATTGGAAAGATCTCCTTCCGTACTCGCGGCCAAGGAAAAATCGTTCTCCGAGGGAGTGCAGGCTCTTCGGGCAGCGCCCCACGACGATGCGCCGGTGCTCGTTGAGCTGCGGGCCGCATTTTCCCCTCCCGCTTCTCCACAGATTGGACCCGAGCCACCTGACTGTCCGGAGGCCGATAGGCTAAAAGCACCTCCCCATGACCGCCAACGACAACGACCATCGCGGCCTTCTGCCGGCCGGCCTGGCCGATCTGCTGCCGCCCGACGCCGGCCGCGAGGCCCGCGCCATCGACATCGCCATCGAGCGCTTCGCCGCCTTTGGCTACGAGCGGGTGAAGCCGCCGCTGGTTGAGTTCGAAGAATCGCTGCTGGGCGGGCCCGGCGCCGCCCTGGCGCCGCAGACCTTCAGGCTGATGGACCCGGTGTCGCAGCGCATGATGGGGGTGCGGCCGGACATGACCGTGCAGGTCGCCCGGATCGCCGTGACGCGGCTGAAACACGAGCCACGGCCGTTGCGCCTCTCCTATGGCGGCAACGTCATCCGCGTCCGCGGCGGCGCGCTGAAGCCCGAGCGCCAGTTCGCCCAGGTCGGCACCGAGCTGATCGGTGTCGATTCGGCCGAGGCCGATGCCGAAGCGGTTCTGCTGGCGGTCGATGCGCTGCGTGCCATCGGGGTGGCCGAGCTCTCGGTCGATCTCAACCTTCCGACGCTGGTGGCGGCCGTCGGCGCCGGCTTGAAGCTGCCGGCCGACACGCTGCGCCGCGTACGGCGCGCCCTGGATCGCAAGGACGAAGGCGGCGTCGCCAAGGCGCTGGGCGACGCCAGGAAGGCTGTCGACGTATTCACCGGGCTGCTGCGTGCCGCCGGACCGGCCAAGCGTGGCATCGCGGCGCTGACAAGCCTCAAGCTGCCGGCCGCCGCGGCGACGGAGGCGGCGCGACTGGGCGAGGTCGTGAAGCTGATCGCGACCGCCGACGAGGATCTGCCGCTCACCCTTGATCCGGTCGAGTACCGTGGCCTCGAGTACCAGACCGGCGTGTCGTTCTCGGTGTTCGCATTGAAGGGCCGCCACGAACTCGCCCGCGGCGGCCGCTATTCGGCCGGCTACCCCGAGGACGGCGTCAGCGAGCCTGCCACCGGGTTCACGGTCTACATGGACGCCGTGCTCCAGGCGTCAGAGGCGCCGGCCGCGCGGCCGCGGCTGTTTCTGCCCCCTGGTACCTCCTGGCGCGACGCCGAGCCATGGCAGGCCAAGGGCTACGCCGTGGTGCGCGGCGTCACGGCAGCGGACGACCCGCGCGTGGAGGCCAAGCGTTTGCTGTGCAGCCACGCGCTGATCGACAACGAGGCCGTACCGCTCTGAGGCAATGCGTCGTGCCGGATGGGATGTTGTTCCCCGCCCCCGGCAAGAGCACAGTTAGTGCGCGTGGGCCGTGTCGGCGGCTGCCAGCATCGCGGCGCGGCCACCGCCCAGAACGGCGATCCGCTCCTCGACCAGCAGTTCCATCATGCCGACGAGCAGGACGAGCTCGCCGTCCTTCATGTCTTCGGCCTCGCTCTTAATGTCCTGAAGGTTGTGCCAGAAATGGAACAGCGTCGAGCTCTTCTGCTTCGCCGAAAGCCGGCGCTTCTTTGGCTTGTCAGTCATTCCTACCCCCTTGTGGCCGCCTTGCCGCGGCAACCAGGGAAGAAGACCCCATGGCGTTTTCCCGCTCTGTGACAAAAAGCACAGAGCGGGCGGAAAGACAGGTCTAATCCAGTCATAGCGCGGGCGAAGTTTCCCTTCGCACTCCTCCCTTCCCGTGCTATCCAAACTTACGCCTCTCCGGCACCGACCCCGGGGAGGCGTTTTTCGTGGGCAAAGGACGGGTTTGGGACAAAGGCAATGGCCAACGTGGCAGTGATCGGCGCCCAATGGGGCGACGAGGGCAAGGGCAAGATCGTCGACTGGCTGAGCGAGCGCGCCGAAGTCGTGGTGCGCTTCCAGGGCGGCCACAATGCCGGCCATACGCTTGTCATAGGCAACCAGACCTACAAGCTCGCCCTGCTGCCGTCCGGCGTGGTGCGCAAGGGGAAACTTTCCATCATCGGCAACGGTGTTGTGGTCGATCCCTGGCACTTCCTCGAGGAGGTCAAGAAGGTGTCGGGCCAAGGTGTCTCGGTGACGCCCGAGACCCTCAAGATCGCCAATCATGCCGTACTGATCCTGCCGCTGCATCGCGACCTCGACGGCTGGCGCGAGGACGTGCCGGGCACCATCAAGATCGGCACGACGCGCCGCGGTATCGGCCCTGCCTACGAGGACAAGGTCGGCCGCCGCGCGATCCGAGTCGGCGATTTGTCCGAGCCCGACATCCTGGCGCGCAAGGTCGACACCCTGCTCGCCCATCACAATGCCCTGCGCCAGGGGCTGGGCCAGCCGACCATCGAGCCGGCCAGGCTTCTGGCCGACCTGCTCGAGCTTGCGCCCAAGATCCTGCCCTTCGCCGAGGACGTGTGGGAGCGGCTGGACGCCCTGCGCGCATCGGGCAAGCGCATCCTGTTCGAGGGCGCGCAGGCCACCATGCTCGACATCGACCACGGCACCTATCCGTTCGTCACCTCGTCCAATACCGTGGCGGCGCAGGCCATGATCGGCAGCGGACTGGGCAATGGTGCGGTGGGCTACGTGCTGGGCATCGCCAAGGCCTACACCACGCGCGTCGGCGATGGCCCCTTCCCCACCGAGCTCAATGACGAGATTGGCCAGCTGCTCGGCGATCGCGGCAACGAGTTCGGCACCAACACCGGCCGGCGCCGACGCTGCGGCTGGTTCGACGCGGTGATGGTGCGCCAGGCGGTGAAGCTGAACGGCATCGACGGTATCGCGCTCACCAAGCTCGACGTGCTGGACGGATTGAGCGAAATCAAGGTCTGCGTCGGCTACGAGCTCGACGGCAAGACGATCGAACGCTTCCCCTTCACGATGGGCGCGCAAGCCCGGCTCAAGCCGGTGTGGGAGATCTTCGAAGGCTGGGGCGAGAACACCAGGGGTGCTCGCTCTTTCGGCGAACTGCCGGCGACCTGCATCAAGTACGTGCGCAGAGTCGAGGAACTCGTCGGCTGCCCGGTAGCGCTGCTCAGCACCAGCCCGCAGCGCGAAGACACGATCCTGATGACGGATCCGTTCCGCGATTGAAAAGCGACGCCAGACGGCAACGCCCGAAGACGGCAACGCCCCAGGACCGCAAGGTCCCGGGGCGCCGACGATTGCGCATCAGGTGATGCTAGCGGATGACGGTCGCCTTGATCGCCGTCTGCTGGCTCCACACCGTGGTGACGAGGTCGCCGATCTTGACCGACCTGACGGCAGCCTGGCCAGCCGCCGACTGGATCGGCGGCATCTGGACGACCTCGCCGCTGTCGGGTGCCGGCTCCTCGGGCTTGCCGCCCGAAGCGTTGATCAGATAGAGCGTGTTGCCGTCGATCCGGGTGACCATGCCGTCCATGCGCCACAGCCGGATCGGCTCCTGCATGCCCGGGATGCCCTGCAGGCGCGCGCCCTTGGCCAGCATCGCCCTGGCCTGGGCATCGCTCTGCGCCGACTTCGGGGCGATCAGGAAGTCCAGGTAGTCGTACCACTGGGTGTCGACGATGTTGCCGACCTTGAGCGACGGATAGTTGGTGACGAGGTCCGCGGCGCGCATCTTCACGCGGCCGAGGTCCTCCCACACGATGTTGAAGATGCGGCGCTCCGGATGGAGGCTGTGGATCGTGCCGCGCTTGAAGTTCTGGTAGGTGTTCGGCACCACCAGGTCTTCTCCCTGGGCTGCTACCGGCAGCGGCAGCGTCGTCGCCGCGAGGGCGGCGCCTCCCAGGAACTTCAACGTAGTACGGCGATTTGTGCTCAGCATGACTGCTTCCCCTCTCGGATCAAGCTTCAACGTCCAGGACGGACCCAGCCACATCAGTGGCAGGCCGATCCTGCTTGAAGTGACGGCGGCTGGTGTAGCGCCGAGCGGTATCTCCGCCATGTTGCGGGGCCGGGCAATTTGTGTCGTCTGTGTCGCAGCAGGCTGATCGTGGAATATCTCAACGAACTGATGAAGCGGGCCGATATCGGCGTCTGGCAGTCGTGGAGCATCCAGTACCGGGTGCTTGCCGTGGTCGTGGGCCTGCTGGTCGCCTGGCTGGTGCTATGGTCGGTCCTGCCGGCCATGCTGCGTCTGCTGCGGCCCGCCCTTTTCATCGTCGTCGTCCTGATTGCCGTCTGGGCTCTCTTCCCGCGTGAGATCTGCTCGATCGAGGTTGTCGCACGGCTACCGGTGCTCTGCGCCCGCTGACGGGGGTCAGATGCTGAGGTCAAGCAGGTTGTAGTCCTTGATCTCCGCCCTGGCGCTGGCGTCCCACCGATAGGTTTGCCCTTCGTCGGCGTGCGGGCGGTAGGTGTAGGGCGTCTCGTCGGGGAATCGTTGCCGCCGGGCATCGATGCCGTAGCCGATCAGCCGGGCGCGCTCGCGGATGCGTGCCGCGTCGTAGACGGCTTCCTTGTTATGCACGCCGCCCCCCTTCACTCCCAGCACCGACCGGCGCCGATGGAAGCCCATGTTCACCGTGACCCGCCAGTCCTTGCTCGTGTTGGCGAAGGAGCCGTGCAGCGCCTGGCGGTTGGTGATGGCGACGTCGCCCGGCCGGGCGATGATGGGCACGGCGTCGGGCAGGCGCTCGCTGCCGGCTTCGGCGACCAGCTTCCTGATGTCGATCCTGCCGCGCTTGTGCGAGCCCGGCACGACCCACACGCCGTTGGCCGCGGTGCAGCCGTAGAGCTGGCCCATGAAGTTGAAGCCGTGGATGCCCTGGTCCCAGTCGGCGCTGTTCCAGTGCGTGACGCCATCCTGATGCCAGGCCACGGAGGCACCGCGGCCCGGTTCCTTGATGAACAGCGCCTCGTTGAACGGAGTGAAGTCCGGCCCGTTGATCGCGGCGGCAACAGCAAGAAGCTGCGGATGCCCATAGACGCGCAGCGCCGCCTCGGAGAACTGCAGCGACCCCAGGATGAGATAGACGACCTCCCTGGGTGCGTCGGCGGCAGCTTGCGGCTCGTACATCTTCACCGGATGCCGGCCGTTGGCGAGATCGGTACCGCCGAACGGATCGCCGAGCGGCTTGGACCACAACAGGTTCGGTCCCTTGCAGTCCGCCGCCAGTGCCGGCCGCCCCCTGGCGTCGACAGCGGCGCCACGCTCGGCCGGCAGGCGATCGAGGATGTTGCGCAAGTCGCTCTCGAGGTCAGCCAGTTCCTCGGGCCTGAGCACCCCTTCGAAGACGTAGAAGCCGCAGCGCCAATAGGCGTCGAGGATGTCGGGATGGAGCTCGCCCGAGGCGGTGAACCGGATCGGCCCGCGATTGCCCAGAGCTGCCGCACGCCGCTCGCCGCTGGCGAGATAGGCCTTCATCGCCGCTTCCTCGGAGCCGTAGTCGACGCGTTCCGTCGTCGAGCCGTCCATGGACACATCCTCCGATCTTGTCTTTGGTCGGAGGATAGAGGCGTTTACTGCAGATCGACCAGCGTCAAATCGACGAACCACGATTGCGGCGAGACGAAGCCTTTTACCTTCTTGCTGAAGGCGCGCGGGTTCAGGTCGTGGACGATGAAAAGCCAGGGCGGATTGTCAACCAGCCGCTCGTGCGCCATCGCAAAGTACTTCTGGATGGTCGCCTCATCGGTCGCTTCCGACAGGGTCTTCATCACGTCCTCGAACTTGTCGTCCTTCCACTGCTGCCAGTTCGAGCCCGTCGGCGAGGAATTGGCGAAGGCGAAGTAGCGGAACATCATGCCGACGTCGCTCGAGGGAGAGCTGACATTGAGCGCCATGGCGCCCTTGAGCGACGGATCTTCGGGCACGGCGCGCGCGGCGTTGAGCAGGACCTGCCATTCGACGGCCTCGACCTGAACGTCCACGCCGCAGGCCTGCTTAAGGTTCTCCTGCAGCGCCTCGTTCATGGGCAGCGGCAGCATCTGGCCCGAGCCAGAGGTCGAGATCATGACCTTGAACGACAACGGCTTCTTGTCGCTGTAGCCGGCGTCGGCCAGCAGCTTCTTGCCCTTGGCCGGATCGAACGTGTAGCGGTTCTCCGGCTTGCCGAAAGCAGGGTCGCCGGGCTTCAGCCAGCCGACCGACGGCTCGGCCGTCCCGTTCAACAACGTGACGATCGCGTTGCGGTCGATGCAATAGTTCAAGGCCTGGCGGACGCGGACGTCGGCCAACGGACTGTTCTTGGCCGCCATGTTGTAGAACCACGGCCAGACATGCGGATATGAGCCGGTCGAAATCACGAAACCGGCCTGCTTGAGCGACGGGATGCCGTCCGGCGGCGGCACCTCGATCCAGTCGACGCGACCTGAGCGCAAGGCCGCGAGCCGCGTGTTGGGCTCAGGAATGGGCAGCAGCACGATCTGGTCGACCTTGGCCTTCTTGGCCGGGTCCCAATAGGCGTCGTTGCGCGCCAGGGTCACCGACTGGCGCGGCACGACGCCGGTGATGCGGAACGGCCCGGTGCCGGCAGGCGGCAGCAGCGCCACCTTGGCCCAGTCCTTCCCGCCCTTCTCCCACGACGCCGGCGAGGCATTCAGGATATACGGCACCATCCACGGAAAGTACGAGGCCACGATCGACGTCGTCATCGACACGGTCGACTCGTCGATCTTCTTGTAGGAGGCCAGGATCGGCACACGAGAGCGCATGATGCCGACGGCGCCCGGCTCGAACTGGGCGCTGTCCTTGTTGAAGATGCGCTCGAGGTTCCAGATCACGGCATCGGCGTTGAAGTCCGTACCGTCGTGGAACTTCACGCCTTTGCGCAGATGGAAGATCCAGGTCTTCTTGTCGTCGGGCGCCTGCTCCCACTTCTCGGCCAAACCTGGCCGCAAGGTTGCGAGCTGGTCCGTGCGCGTCAGGTCGAACAGGATCAGCCCTTCGAAGATCGGGAAGCCCAGGAAGCGCATGCCCTCGAAGCCGTTGTTGGGCATGCCCGTGGTGGTCGGGATGTCCGACGCCGTCATGCCGATGCGCAGCACCTTCTCCTGGGCCACGGCGGGCGACAGCGACAGTGCCGAAGCGGCGAGCAACGCGGCGAATGACAGGGTTTTCTTCATGGCATGAGCTCCTGATTTCAGGAGCTCATGCAAGGAGCGGGCCGCCGCTCAGGTCGGCATCAGCTTCTCGAACCGCGCGAGATAGTCCGCGGCGTGCACCTTGTAGTCGACGCCCGGTGTCTTGAGATGGACATCCGACACCATCGCCCACAGCGCCTCGCGCAAGGCGCTGGCAGCCTTCATCGCGGCGAACGAACGACGCAGGGCGTGATCCGCCTTGCCCGCAAAATAGGCAGTGAGCAGCACATCGTCGTCGGCCGGCCCGTAGGAACCGTTTGCCGACAGGTTGGCAAGATCGAACATCGCCGTGCCGAAACCGCCATATTCCCAGTCGATCAGCCACAGCCGCTTGCCGTCGTCCATGAGGTTGCCCGGCAGGAGATCGTGATGGCCGAACACGATCGGCAGCGGCACCTGCATCTGCTCGAGTTGGTCGGCGACGGCGAGATAGCGGCGGTCGGCGCCGATCAGGGTCACGTAGTCGCGGATGACGTGGAACACCCAAAAGGTGTTGGCTGGTCCCCGCACGTGACGGCCTACATTGGTGTGGCACTCCTTCAGCAGTGCCGCCAACCTTCCGACAGCGGACCGCATGTCGGCCTCGCCGAAGGTCCGCCCGTCGATGAAGCGCAGGACAGTGAGGCCGGACTCGGCGTGGATGATCTCGGGCGACAGCCCCGCCTCGAAGGCCGCTTTCGACGCAGCCCGTTCACGGTCGCGGAAGACGTGATGGACCGGGATGTCCTCGCCGCAGCGTGCGACGAACTTCTCACCGCGATGCGTGACGACGAACGAGATGTTGGTGAGCCCGCCTTTCAGGGGCTCGAGCCTGACCGGTTCCTTCCAGCAGGCGAGCCGTGCGACCCGATGTCGAAGAGCTTCTGTGGTGTCGTGTCGAGCCAAGGCAAATCCTGCGGTCCGAGTGTGGCGAAGGACTGCCGGGGCAGGAGATCCTTCGATATGCCGAGAATGACAGAGAACACTGGCTTTCGCAGCGCGGCGCAGCGTCATTTCATGCCGCGCACTCCCGCGCTACGTTGCGCCATTGGGCCGGCCTTGAGGAGGAGTTGATGCCAGACGCACGCGTATCCAACACCATCACTGGCCGTGACGCCTTTCTTCGCGTGCTGAGCGATGAAGGCGTCACCAAGATGTTCGGCAATCCCGGCACGACCGAATTGCCGATCATGCATGCGCTCTCCTCGGCGCCGGAAATGGGCTATGTGCTCGGCCTGCAGGAAGCCGTCGTCATCTGCATGGCTGACGGCTATGCCCGCGCCTCGGGCAAGCTGGTGTCGTGCAACGTCCACGTTGCGCCGGGCCTCGGCAACGCCATCGGCTCGATCTACACCTCGCTGATGTCGGGCACGCCCATGATCGTCACGGCCGGCCAGCAGGAGCAGGGCCACGGCCTTACCGAGCCCCTGCTCTATGCCCCGCTGGTGCCGATGGCCCAGCCGGTCGTCAAATGGGCGACCGAGGTCAATCGCATAGAAGACCTGCCGCGCATCCTGCGCCGCGCCGCCAAGGTGGCGACCACGGCACCAACGGGCCCGGTGTTCATCTCGCTCCCCGGCGACATCCTGAACAACGAGGCGGCCATCGACATGGCCAAGGCGACGCGCGTCGATACGGCAGTGCGCCCGAGCGATGCCGCGCTGGAGCAGCTTGCCAAGCGGCTGTTGTCGGCCAGGAAGCCGGTGATCCTGGCCGGCCACGAGATCGCCACCGCCGACGCCTTTGCCGAAGCGACCGCGCTTGCCGAGACGCTGGGTGCGCCGGTGCTGCAGCAGACCGTGGCCTGGGGAGCGCACTATCCCTCCGAGCACGTCGCCTATCTCGGTGCACTCAATCGAGACCAGAAGCACGTACGCCGCGTCCTGAGCGACTACGACCTGATGTTCTGCGTCGGCGCCGATGTGCTCAAGATGTCGGTATGGAGCGAGACCGAGCCGTTGCCCGAGACCACATCCGTGGCGATGGTCGGCCTGCGCGACTGGGAGATGGGCAAGAACTTCCCGGCTGAGATCGCGGTACGCGCCGATGTGAAGGAAACGCTGAAGGCGCTGGTGCCGCTCCTTAAGAAGCTGGGCGGAACGGCCCTTGCCGACAAGGCCAAGGCGTCGCTCGCCGAGATCGCAACGCGCAACTGGAGCGCCCAGCGTGCCGCGCGCAAGGCCAAGCTCACCGCGCCCGCCTGCGAGAAACCGCTGCATGCCGAATGGGCAATGATGCGGCTCGTCGACAAGATGCCCGAGGACGCCATCCTGGTCGAGGAAGGGCTGACCAGCACGACGACGCTGTTCCACTACTTCCCCTTTCGCGATCGCAACAGCTACTTCGGCAACGTCAGCGGTGGCATAGGCTGGGGCATCGCTGCCGCGGTCGGCGTGCAGATCGCCCATCCCGCGCGCCGCGTCGTGGCGGTGATCGGCGATGGCAGCGCCATGTACTCGATCACCGCGCTGTGGAGTGCTGCGAACCAGAAACTGCCCGTAGTATTCGTCATTGCCAACAATGCCGGCTACCAGATCCTCAAGAACCGACTGAAGCTGTTCCATGGCAATGACACGCCGATCGGCATGGACTTCAACGATCCGCCGATGGACATTGCCGCCATCGCCGGAGGCTTCGGCGTATCGGCCGAGCGGGTGGACACGGCATCGGGCTTCGACGCTGCACTCGACAAGGCGCTGTCCAAGACCGACGGCCCGAGCCTGATCGAGGTCATGATCAAGAGCTGATCCGGCGCGAAACCGTTTCGCGCACCGTGCGTTGTCTCCGTGCCTGATCGCCACGGAGGCAACGATGACGGATTGCGAAAGCATGCTGAAGGAGCTTGAGGAGAAGGCCACAAGGATGCGTAGCGCGCGCAAGGCCGCCAAGGCTCCGGGCGCGGGCGAGCGCGAAGTGTCCGACTGCAAGATGATCGAGCAGGAGTACATAGGCCTGCACAAGCGCGCCAAGACAATGATCGACGAGCGCGGGTCGGACAACGACAGGAAGAAGCTGGCAGGGATGGAGCCGCCCACAGTGCACTGAATGACACGGAAGACCCTGCGGTCCGCATCGCCACCATGAGCGGACCGGAGGTCCGCATTTCAGGCGCGAAACTGCCGTCTGAAACCGCTAGGAGCCCCGCCGGACAGGCCGCTAAGCTTGCCTGTCCAAATGACCACATCCCCCACCCTGGCCGCCCCGTGGCGCATCGGCGTCGACGTCGGCGGTACCTTCACCGACATGGTGCTGCGCGACGCCGCCGGCACCGTGCGCATCTTCAAGTCGCCATCCGTGCCGGCGGATCCGAGCGAAGGAGTCTTGGGTGTGCTGCGCCTCGCCGCCCAGCAGCTCGATCTGCCGCTTTCAGCGCTGTTGCGTGACTGCACGTTGTTCGTGCACGGCTCGACCGTGGCTACCAACACCATCCTCGAGAAGAAGGGAGCCAAGGTCGGGCTGCTCACCAGTGCAGGTTTCCGCGACTCATTGGAGATTCGCCGCGGCATCCGCGAGAACCAGTGGGACCACCGAGCGCCCTTCCCGCCGGTGTTGGCGCCGCGCTACCTGCGCCTGCCGGTGCGTGGACGCATCGGCGCCGACGGCCGCGAGCTGTCGCCGTTCGCCCCCGAGGATGTCGATGCCGCCGTCAAGGTGTTCGCCGACGAAGGCGTCGAGTCCGTCGCCGTCTGCCTGTTCAATTCCTTCCTTGATGGCGGGCACGAACGCGCGGCTGGCGAGAGACTCGAAAGGAGCTGGGCCGGCCACTGGATTTCGCTGTCGAGCGAAGTCATGCCGACCATGGGCGAGTACGAGCGCAGCTCCACAGCCGTGGTAAACGCCTACATTGCGCCGAAGGTCACGAGCTACCTCAAGGCGCTCGACCAGCAATTGCGCCAGCTCGGCCTGCCGCGCTCGCTGCTGCTGCTGCAGAGCAACGGCGGCGCGGTGTCGGTCGAACAGGTCGCGAGCCGCCCCGTCATGCTGGTTCTGTCCGGCCCGGCTGCCGGCGTGGGCGCGCTGAAAGGCTGCGCCGCACCGGGCGAGGCAGCCAATCTGATCTCGATGGAAATCGGCGGCACCAGTTGCGACGTCATGGTCATGGCCAAGGGCGAAGTCCCGGTGGCCGACGAGCTGGTGATCGACGGCTACCATCTCACGACGCCGTCAGTGGAGATCCATACCGTCGGCGCGGGCGGCGGTGCCATCGCCTGGGTCGACGATGCCGGCCTGCTGCATGTCGGCCCGCAGGGTGCAGGGGCGCGCCCCGGTCCTGCCGCCTACGGGCTGGGTGGCGAGAATCCGACCGTCACCGACGCCCAGCTGGTGCTGGGCCGACTGCGCCCCGGCCCACTGGCCGGTGGCGTCACGCTCGATGGCAAGCTGGCGCGCCACGCGATCGAGACCAAGCTCGCCAGGCCGCTCGGGCTGTCGGTCGAGGACGCAGCGTCCGGCGTCATCCGGCTGCTGGAGCAGAACCTGCTGCACGCCGTGGAGCGGCTCAGCATCGAGCGCGGCCACAATCCGGCGGCCTTTACCCTGGTCGCGGCGGGTGGCGCAGGGCCGATGCACGGCGCCGCCGTCGCCCGGGCGCTCGGCGCCAAGCGCGCGCTGCTGCCGCGCGCGGCAGGCGCTTTCTGCGCCATGGGCATGCTGCAGTCCGACGTGCGCCAGGATTACATGCATGTCTTCCTTGCCGACCTCGACACGGTCGACCGGGCCGGGCTCGAAGCGGGCTTTGCCCAACTGGAGAAGCGCGCCGGTGAGGCGCTGGGCCGCGAAGGCTTCACCAACGGTTCAGCTGTCGTTTCGCGCGAGGTCGACCTGCGCTACGACGGACAGCAGTGGCCGGTACGGGTCGCAATGGGCGCCGCTTTCGACGCGGCTGCGGCGCGCAGCGCCTTCGAGGCCGAGCATCAGCGCTTGTTCGGCCACATCCAGCCCGGCGGACGCCTCTCGATCACCGCGCTCCGCGTCATTGCCCGCGGCCTGCTCGACTGGACACCGCCGGTCGCACGCTCGCCGCAGGCCGCCGCGCCAAAGCCGCGGGAAAAGCGCAAGGTCTGGATCGATCCGACGTACGGCTGGCACGACGTGCCGATCTATGACGGTGCTGAACTGCGGCCCGGCTGTCGGCTCGACGGTCCGCTGCTGATCGAGGAGCGTACCACAACCGCCTTCGTCGGGCCGCGCGATCGACTGGAAGTCGACCAGCGCGACGACTTCCTGGTCCATGTCGGAGCCGTTGCATGATCGAGCTCGATCCCGTCACCTTGGCGCTGGTGCAGAACCGGCTGGACCACATCTCCCACCAGATGGGCTGGGTAATGACGCGCACGGCGCGTTCGCCGATCTTCAGCCAGAGCCACGACTTCTCCTGCTTCCTCGCCGACTCGCACGGCACCTTGATCAGCCAGGCGGACGGTATTCCGATCCATACCGGCGGCGGCGGCTTCGCCGTGCGCGCCATCCTGCGCGACTTCCGGAACACCATCGAACCGGAGGACGTCTTTCTCCTGAACGATCCATACACGGCGGGCGGCAACCATCTGCCGGACTGGGTGATTGCGCGTCCGGTGTTCGTGGGCGACAAGCTCATCGCCTTCGCCTGCAATCGCGCCCACCAGGCCGACATCGGCGGCGGTGCCCCGGGCACCTACAACTCGGCTGCCACCGAGATCTTCCATGAGGGTATCCGCCTGCCGGTGCTGAAGCTGATCGAGCGCGGTCGCACGCGCGACGACCTGTGGCGACTCCTCATGCTCAACACGCGCCTGCCCGAGGCGCAGGACGGCGATCTGCGTGCCATGATCGGCTCGACGCGCATTGGCGCGGAGCGGCTCGCCGCCCTGGTCGAGGAACTGGGCGTCGAGCGGGCGCCCGACTTCTTCGAGGGCGTTCTGGCCCACGCCGACCGCCGTTTCCGCAGCTGTCTCGCCCGGCTGGCCAAGGGCGTGTGGCACGCCGAGGAGGCGGTCGACAACGACTGCTTCGAGACGATCGACGGCAAGGTCGCCGTCACGATGACGGTGAAGGACGACGGCCTGATCGTCGACTTCGCCGGCACCTCGCCGCAACTGAAGGGCTTCAAGAACAGCTCCATCGCCAACTCGACATCCGCGGTGTTCATGGCGCTTTCGTCGTTCTTCGAGCCGGACCTTCCCAAGAACGAAGGCGCCTTCCGCAGTGTCGAGATCCGCTTGCCGGAAGGCACCATGGTGAACGCGCGGCCGCCTGCGCCGATGACCATGAACACGGTGTTCATCGCCCACGAGATCATCCATGCGCTGTGGAAGGCGCTCGAGAAGGCGTTGCCCGAACGCGCCTCGGCAGGCTGGTCGAAGGCGGTGCATGCGGTCACCGCGGGGGTCAAGGACGACGGCAGCCGTTACGTGATGTATCAGTGGGCCGGCGCGCCGGCTGGAGGCGGCGTCGAGGGTCGCGATGGCTTCCATCTCATCGGCCACCTCATCACCCTGGGCGGCCTTACCCTGCCCAACCTCGAAACCTACGAGCAGCTATACCCGGTACGTTTTCATCGCCAGGAACTGCGCTGCGACAGTGCCGGACCCGGCCGATTTCGTGGCGGCGCCGGCTGCGACTACGAGGTCGAGATCTTCACCCAGGCCGACTACGCCTTCCGCGGCGAAGGCGTCGGCGCACCCTCAAGCTTTGGAGCCGCCGGCGGCCGTGCCGGCGTGGGCGGCGAGGTCACCCTGAAATTGGCCGATGGCGGCGAGATCAACGCGCCTAAGTACGGGGTGCAGCGTCATGGTCCGGGAACCTACCGCGCCCTGTCGCCGGGAGGCGGCGGCTTTGGCGACCCGCGCACACGCGATCCGGCCCGCGTCCTGCGCGACGTTCGGGATGCCCTGGTGAGCCGGCTGGCTGCCGAGCAGGACTATGCCGTAGCGATCGCCGAGGACGGCCGCAGCATCGACGAAGCGCGAACGGCTTCGCTCAGGTCTGCGGCCGAATAGTCGTTCCACGCATTCGCGAGAGCTTTCGTCGCTGTCGTAGCCGTCAGCGCGTATAGACTGTCGTCGAGGTGGCGGGTGCCGCCGGTGTCGTGACCGTCGTCGTAGCGGCAGGTACCACCGGTGTCGCGACCGTCGTCGTAGAGGCGGGTGCCGGGCTTTGGACCGTACGTTCCGAACGGACCGAGCAGGCGGCGACGGCAAGCATCACGGCAATCATCAGGAATTTCATGAAACCTCCAGGCACCCGATGGGTGCGACACTTCAATGGCGAGCGGGCCAAGTGGTTGCACCCGTTGCCAGCGGTTAAGCGGCACGAGTTCTGGGTGCGAGCGCCGGCAACCTTCGCCGCGCCGCACGTTACCTCCCTGCTCCATCAACAAGCAGCGGAGGACTTCAGTGAGGATGCTGATCTCGATCGCGGCGTGCACCGCGCTCGGCGTGGCAGCGCCGATTTTCATCAACGCGAGCTGGGCGGCAACCGACGCCGAATGCCAGGACATGTGGAAGAAGGCCGACGCCAACAACGATGGCGTGCTCTCCGACAACGAGTCGATGCGGTACGTCGCGTTGATGAATGTCGGCAATCGCAAGGTCGCGACCGAGGGGCGCATCACCCAGGCCGAATTTATGGATGCCTGCAAGAACGACCTGTATGCGCCGCACAAGGCGGAGGCCGGCGCCCCGTTGAAGGGCGCCAACAGCTTCACCGAGGGGCAGGCTAAAGACCGGGCAATCGGCTATGGCGGCGTGGACAGCGTCTCCGGCCTCAAGAAGGACGATGACGGGATCTGGCGCGGCAAGGCCACGCGCGAGGGCAAGCCGGTCGAGATCGCCATCGACTACAAGGGCAACGTCGTCACTACGGCGCAGCAGTAACCCCATTCGCAGGAGACGACATGAGAACCGTATGCCGAGTTTACGACAGCTACGCGCAGGCCCGCGCGACCGTCGAGGCGCTGGAGAAGGCGGGCTTCGCCTCGCCTGATATCAGCCTGGTGGCCAACAAACACGTGAGCAAGGACTACGCCGACGTCGAGGAAGTCTCCGACGCCGCCAAGGGCGCAGGAATCGGCGGCGCACTGGGTGGCGGTGCCGGCCTGCTTGCCGGGCTTGGCCTCCTGGCGATTCCCGGCCTCGGCCCCGTAGTCGCGGCCGGCTGGCTCGCCTCTACAGCCGTCGGCGTCGCGGCGGGCGCCGCGACCGGCGGAATCGTTGGCGCGCTGGTGGATGTCGGAGTCGATCGCCAGCACGCCGAGGTCTATTCCGAAGCCATTCGCCGCGGCGGCACCATGGTTACCGCGAAGGTGCGTGACGAAGATTCCACCCGCGCCGAAAACATCATGGATGGCCAGCGGCCGATCGACCCGGTCGGCCGGCGCGACGAATATCGCAAGACCGGATGGCAGAAGTTCGACCAGGCTGCCCCGCCCTACCGTCCGGGCCAGGCCGAAATTGACCGCATGCGCGCCAACTGGCCGGGCTAGTCTCTAAGGGAGTGCAAGCCAACAGGGAATGTCGCCCGCAGCGAGCGGGCGACATCGACTGTTCAAAGCGGCTGGGTGTCAGTCCGCTCCTTCATCGCGGCGGGTGCGCTCGAGACGCTCATGACGTTCCTGCGCCTCGACCGAGAGCGTGGCGATCGGACGGGCTTCCAGGCGCTTCAATGAGATCGGCTCGCCGGTCTCCTCGCAGTAGCCGTAGGTGCCTTCGTCGATCGACTTCATGGCGCTGTCGATCTTGGAGATAAGCTTGCGGAAGCGGTCGCGGGTGCGCAGTTCGAGGGAGCGATCGGTCTCGGCGGTGGCGCGATCGGCGAGATCGGGCTGCGCCAGGCTTTCCTCCTGCATGTTCTGCAGTGTCTGGTTGGACTCCTCGATAAGCTCGTTCTTCCACTTCAGCAGCTTCTGGCGGAAGTATTCCTGCTGCATCGGGTTCATGAAAGATTCGCGTTCGGTCGGCCGGTAATTCTGCGGCAACGTGATCGACATCGTCGGCAACTCCACTCGCAGCGAATACACGTCCGCCTCGGGGGAAGGCGGCTCTTGAGGCGCGCGGAGTATAGGGATGGTCGATGACATCGCAACATTGTTCGCTGTTGCCAACCACCACTTGTCGTGCAGTGCAGCAAAACCCCGCGAGGCAAATCCTCACGATCCGCGCGCAATTATGGTGCCAAAGTGGCAATCCTATTGCGCTGCAGCGAAGACGCCCAACCCCAGCAGCCTTGCAAAGCTGGCGCTGAGGTCGAAACTGCCAGCACCCCGTTCAGCTGCCTCTTCCAGGCTGAAGCCGTCGGCGATGCCGCGTACGAAGACGGCCTCTTCGGGCGACAGGGTTACGAAAGCGGCATCTTCCGGACCGCGCATCACCAGCAGGTACACGCCGCCAGTCGCCAGGTCGACCGTGTCCGCCGACGCGCCGGGCTGTGCAGCCCTCCAGATACGGTCCAGCGGATACGGCGAATTGAGCAGCGTCGTCCCTCGTGCGAGGCCCAGCCGCAACGCCGGCAGCTGGTCGGCTGGAACGGCGGCCAGGTCCGCGCTTGCGAGCCGGTCACCAGCGGGGGCGTGGAAGGCGAGGTTCAACGCCCAATCGAGGCGGGCGACATCGGGCAGGTACGGCAGGCCGCGGCTGGGCTCATGCTCGGCAATGAACTCCGGGAAGTCCTGACCGTACTCCGCCAGCACCGGCTGCGCAGGCAGCGAGCGACCGATGAAGCCGCGCACAAGGCTGCGGAAGAAATCAGCGCCGACCACCGCCATGACTGTCGGGAAAGTCGCGGCCAGGGCTCCGGCAAGACTGTCGAGGACATGGTGCCGGTGGATGCGCAGCCGTGCTGCCGCGGGCCGAATCTCCGCCACCAAGCCGGATTCGTCGTCACCGCGGAGATGGGCGGCGAAGGCCCTCTGAAGGTCACGCAGCGCGGACGGCACGACGGCCTCCGACCGATGCGGCGCGCGCCGCCTCCTCCAGCAGGACCGGCAAGGTCGGCAGATCGGTGTCCCATTCGATCAGCGACGGCCGGCGACCGAAGCGCTCGACGACGTCGGCGAACAACTTCCACACGCCCTCGCTGACGCGGCTGCCATGATCGTCGATCAGGACCCGCTCGCCGTCGGCGTCGTTCACGGCATGACCGGCAAGGTGATACTGGGTGATCGCTTCGCCGGGCAGGTCGAACCAGTCTCGCGCGACGAGCCCGAGATTGTGGGCCGTCACCGCGATGTTGTTGACGTCCAGCAACAGCCCGCATCCGCTGCGCCGGGACACCTCGGCCAGGAATTCCGGCTCGCTCATCGTCGAGTGCGCGAAGGCAAGATAGCACGACGGATTCTCGACCGAGATCGTACGGCCGAGCGCCTCCTGCAGGCGCTGGACGTTGCGCACGACGACCGTCAGCGCCTCTTCGGTGTAAGGCAGCGGCAGCAGGTCGTTGAAGTAGCGCCCGTCGAAGCTGCTCCAGGAAAGATGATCGGACACCAGGGACGGTTCGAGGCGCTTCACCAGCGCGGAGACACGTGCCAGGTGCGCCTCATCGAGGCCGTCGACCGACCCCAGCGACAGGCCGACCGCGTGCATGGACAGGGCGTAGTCTGATCGCAGGCTTTCGAGAGCCTCCTGCGCCGGCGAGCCGGCGAGATAGTTCTCCGCGTGGATTTCCAGGAAGCCGATCGCCGGCCGTTCGCGCCCGATCTCGGCAAGATGCGGCGCGCGCAATCCGATGCCCGCGACTGGCTGCATGGCGATCAGCCGGCAGTCGGTTTGCCGCCGACCAGCTTGTCGCAGACGCCCTTCGGCACCGAGATCCACGCGTCGGCCTGGGAATCGGTCTTCGAGGTGCCGGCACAGGACGACTTGGCCGTCTGGCAGTCGTTCTTGCCGGCCTTGGCGACGCCGTAGCACTTCTCCATGTTGCCCTGCGCCTGCGTCGCGGCCGGCAGCACCAAGGCAGCCGCAAGGGCCGAGGCAATGGCGATACGGGTGGTGGTCATCGGTATCCTCCTTGAGCGAAGATGGGCGTCATATACATCACGAGGGAGTCACTAAAGCTTGTTCGACAAGCCGGGCAATGCGCTGCTCTCGCCGGGCGACTTCGTGCGTCAGCCCGAACGTCCCGACTGGGGTCTGGGCCAGGTCCAGTCGATGATCGGGCATCGCATCACCGTCAATTTCGAGAACGCCGGCAAGCTGGTCATCGACGGGAACGTGGTAGAGCTGGAGCTGGTCCCATCGTCCTCAGCTGATCGGCCGCGGCGGTGAGGTCCGCCGGCGTGTTGACGTTGAGAAAAGCTCCGGTGCCGCCTGGCCAGCGGAGCTCCGCCAGCTCGTAACGCTCGGCAAACGCCTCGACACGCCGTAGCCCTTCCTCGAGCAGCGCCCGCCTGAGATCACCGGCAAGCTTCACGGACCACACGGCCAGTGCATGTTCTCGGCGACTGCCGTGCCGCACCATCAGCACGTCGGGCTCGGGCACATGCATGAGGCCGCAAAGGCGCACAGTAAGATCGAGCGGCAGGAACGGCGCATCGGCCGGCGCCGTCAGGATCCAGCTCGCATGGGGATGGTGTCTGACGGCCCATTCCATCCCCGCCAGCACGCCAGCAAGGGGCCCAAGTCGGCGGCCTTCGCGCGCCGCGGCGCGACGTACGTCGGCCGGATCGGGGATCACCGGCACCTTGAGCGCGCGCACGCCCGGCAGCGGATCGTTGGCGACGACGACGAGGTCCATGACCTGCGGCCGCAGTCGCTCCACCACATGCGCCACCATGGGCCGCCCGCCCAGCGGCCTGAGCGGCTTCAGCAGGCCCGGCCCCATGCGTCGTCCCTCGCCGCCCGCCAGCACGACGCCGACCAATGCGCCGGCCCGCACCGGACCGAAATGTTGCACCGATTTCCCTGGCATGATGGCACTATGCGAACGACTGGATAATGTGCAAGGGGAGGAAATCATGGCGTTCAGCATCGGCAAGGCCGCGAACTGGCTGCATCAGGTGCATCGTTCGCGCGCCGTCGTCGGCTGGTGGCCCGAGCAATTCGCGATCGAGGACGAGCGCACCGCCTACAAGGTGCAGGATGCGCTCCTGAAGAAGCTGGTGCCGAGGCAGGGGCCGCTGGTCGGCTACAAGATCGCACTGACCTCGCCGCAGATCTGGGAGCAGACAGGGCTTCGTGGTCCTGCCTACGGGCCGATCCGCAAGAAGCGCGTCTTCGAGCACAAGGCCTCGGTTCGCGCCGACCAGTGGGCGAGGCTCGGCGTTGAACTCGAGGTCATCCTCACCGTCGGCGCCGATGTGCCGCGGCCCAAGGCCAAGCCTTACGACAAGGACTCGATCGAGCCCTACATCGGCGAGGCGCGCGCCGGCTTCGAACTGATCGAAGATCGCGGCGCCGACTACAGCCGGCTCACCATCCCCTGGCTGGTGATGGATGTCGGCTGGAACGGCGGCTCGTTGCTCGCCAAACCCAACAGGAACTGGAAGAACCTCGACATCGGCAACCTCGAGGGCTCGATCGCCTTCGACGGCAAGGTCATGCGCACCGGCAACTCGGGCGACGTGCTCGGCCATTGCTACAATTCGCTGGCCTGGCTCGCCAACAAGCTTGGCGAACACGGCAAGACCTTGAAGAAAGGCATGATCGTCTCGACCGGCAGCATGGTCGCCTGCCAGTTCGTGCCGCCGGGCAGCACCGCCGTCGGCACGATCGCGGGCCTGGGCGAGGTGACCCTCAAGTACGAACTGCCGCGTTAGGCAGGTCTGCACGGTGATCTGGGGATCGCGGCAGTGGCTGGCCATCGGGATTGCGAGAAGCGAGAGCTCAGCGCGAGTCCGCGTCGCGCTCCCATGCCAGCGACCAATCCGGCCTGAGCTGCCGCCATGACAGGCGTCGCACCGCATCGCGGCCGACGACCAACGCGTCGTAGTCGTCGGGGAAGAGCTGGGCGATGGCCGGATCAAGGGCATTCAATCCGCCAGCGTAGGTGCCGAAGGCTGGCAGGATCAATCGATGGCCGTCGGTCAGGAAGCAGCGCCGTCGCATCCCACGGCCGCGCACCGTGAGCGCCGCGACGGGGTGGAAATGACCGGACACCTCGCCGCGCGCCGGGCCGAACTGCGCCTCGTGGCGGAAGATCAGTGGACCGTCATTGATCTCCTCGGCGACCTCGCCCCAGCCGGAGGGCGGCGGTGAGGGATCATGGTTGCCAGCGATCCAGACGAACCGCGCGCGCCGCACCAACCCCTCGATCATGCGGCGGTCGATGTCGGGCAACCGTTCGCTTGCCGTGCGGTCATGGAAGGAATCCCCCAGGCAGACGACCGTCTCCGGCTGCAGCACGTCGATCAGGGCCGTCAGCATCGCCAGCGTCTGGCGCGTGTCGTGACGCGGCAGGAGCTTGCGCGCGTGGACCGCGTACGACGAGCCCTTCTCCAGGTGAAGGTCGGCCACCGCCAGCAGCCGCCGCGCCGGCCAGTGCAATGCGCCTGCCGGCAATGCCTGCAGTTTCTCGCCGGCACAATCGAACTCGAAAGGCATCATGGGCGAGGTGACCGCCGGAATACCGCCAAGATGTCGGGCAATCTCATGGCGCGCACGATTGACCCGACGGCGGGCAATGCGCAAGGTGGTGCGATGCGTCGTCTCGTGCGTTTCGTTCTTGCAGGGGCCGTGCTCGCGCCCGGCCTCGCCTTGGCGGAGGTCCAGCCGCACCGCGCCGAATATGTACTGCGCCTCGGCGTGGCGGCAAACGCGCCTTCCATCGGCGTGGCAGTTCAAGACCTTTCGCTGGATTGCAGCGGCTGGCGTCTCAAACGCGACATCAAGACCGAGATCGCCCTCACCGCCTCCTGGAAGATGAGCCTCGCCTCCAAGCTCGACGGCCACGAGCCCAAAGGCGGCAACGCCTTCCGCTACACCACCGTGCAGGTCCAGAACGGCAGCGAGCGTGAGTTCAAGGGCCGGGTGCAGCGCCAGGGCGGCGACCTCAAGGCCGAGATCGTCCAACCTGGCGGGTCGCCCAACCAGTTCGTGCTGCCTCCCCCCACGCTCATGCCGGTCGCCGGCGTCAATCACCTGATCGAGAGGTTGCAGGCCAATGCCGCCAACTTCCCGACCTTGATGTTCGACGCCGAGTTGCTGGGCGACGCCTTGCTGATCGAGGTAACGGAGCAGCAGCGTGACCAGCTGCGCCCCGCGCGGCCCGCCGACAAGCCCTTGACGGCGCCAAAGGGCAAATCGTGGCCAGTCTTCATGACGTTTACCCGCGGCCGTCAGCAGGACACACGGCCATTGTTCAGCGTCGCCGCCCAAGTTTTCGACAACGGCGTGTTCGATCGGCTGACAATCGAGACCGGACTGGTCACGGTGACCGCCGACCTGCAGGCGCTGGAGATGCGGCCCCTCCCCAACTGCCCGAGGTCCTAGTTTCAGGAAGCACGGGCCTCAGCCCCTGCGCACTCATGATCCGATCTGCCCGCACCGGCGTACCTGAAAGGTAGTCGGTAGCGGGGTCAGAGAATGAAAGTTGCGGTCATCGGCGCCGGCGTTGCAGGTCTCGGCGCGGCGTGGTTGTTGAGCCGCCAGCACGATGTCGTGATCTACGAGCGCGAGAGCCGGTTCGGCGGCCACGCCTGCACGGTCGATGCGCCGTCGGCAGGGCGCAGCCAGCCGGTCGATGTCGGCTTCATCGTCTTCAACGAGCACAACTATCCCAACCTCATCGCCCTGTTCGACCATCTCGGCGTGCCGACCCAGCCGTCGGACATGTCTTTCGCCGTCAGCCTCGATGGTGGCCGCTTCGAGTACGGCAGCTCCCTCACTGCTTTTTTGGCGCAGCGGCGCAACATGGTGCAACCGTCTTTCCTGCGCATGACGCACGACATCCTGCGCTTCAACCGCCTGGCGCCCCGCCTGCTCGACAAGTGCGAGGACCTCGACTTCACGATCGGCGACTTCGTCGAAAGTGCGGGGCTTGGTGCGGCCTTCCGCGACCGCTACCTCGTGCCGATGGCGGCCTGCATCTGGTCGACACCGCTCGGCCGCATGCTCGACTATCCGGCGCAGACCTTCGTGCGCTTCTTCTACAACCACGGCCTGCTCAGCGTCGGCCCGCAGCTCGCCTGGCGCACGGTGCGGGGCGGCAGCCGCAGCTATGTCGAGCGCATCGTGGCGCCGCTGCGTCAGCGCGCGCGGCTCGCCACGCCAGCCGGCGCGATCCGCCGCGGCCACGACGGCGTGCTTGTCCGCGATACAACCGGCAACTGGGACCGCTTCGACAAGGCGATCCTCGCCTGCCATGCCGATCAGGCGCTGGCGCTGCTGAGCGACCCGGACGCGCGTGAGCGCGACCTGCTCGGCCGCTTCTGCTATTCCTCGAACGAGGTCTGGCTTCATGCCGACACAGCATTGATGCCGAGCCGACGTTCGATATGGTCGAGCTGGAACTACGTGGCCAACAGCGAGGACCGCGACAGCCCGGTGAGCGTGACGTACTGGATGAACCGCCTGCAGGATCTGCCCGACAGCACGCCGCTGTTCGTATCGGTCAATCCCGGCCGCACGCCCGCCACGGCGTTGCAGCGTTTCACCTTCGAGCATCCGATGTACGACGCCGCCGCGATCCGTGCCCAGCGCAACCTGCATGCCATCCAGGGTGTGCGTGACACCTTCTTCTGTGGCAGCTACTGCGGCTACGGTTTCCACGAGGACGCACTGTCGGCCGGCCTCGACGTCGCCGAGCAGCTCGGTGTGCGTCGACCGTGGCGCAAACCCGACGAGCATCGCCACATCGGCGTTCCACCGCGCGTGGTGGCCGACGCGCCGATCGGCACCTTACCCGTACCGGTCGTGCCGTGAGCGAGCCGGTCCATACGATCATCGAAGCCACGGTGGCGCATCGCCGGCTGCGGCCGCGTAACAATGCCTTTCGCTATCGCGTCGCCTATCTCTGCCTCGGTCTGGACGCCCTGGAAAGCGCGGCAGGGAGCTGGCTGAAACTCGATCGTCGCGGCCTGGTGTCGTTCCGCCGCGCCGACCATGGCGGGCGCGATGGCTCGGACCTCGGTGTCTGGCTGCGCCGAATCCTGGCTGAGCGAGGGCTCGACGGGGTCTGCGACGGAGAGGTCGTGCTGATGACCCTGCCGCGCCTGCTGGGATACGTCTTCAATCCGGTGAGCTTCTGGTTCTGCCGCGACCGCGCGGGCGCACTCCGGGCCGTGCTGTGCGAGGTCAACAACACTTTCGGCGAAAGCCATTGCTATCTGGTCCACCACGACGACCGGCGCCCGATCGAGCCTGACGCCTGGCTGGAGGGCCGCAAGGTCTTCCATGTCTCGCCCTTCCTGCCGGTCGAGGGAGGCTACCGGTTCCGCTTCCGTCTGGAGGACCGGCGGGCCCACGTCGACGTGAACTACCACGACGCCGAGGGCCTGGTGCTGGCGACCTCGGTCGGGGGCCGGCGCGAGGCCCTGACCGATGCCAGCGTACGGCGGCGCTTCCTCGCCAACCCGACCATGACCCTGGCGGTCATCGTCCGAATCCACTTGCAGGCCTTGCATCTCATCTGCAAGCGGGCGAGATTTCACCGCAAGCCCGCTCCACCGGCGGAGCTGGTGACGCGCTGAGACTGCATGACGATTGCCTCCCGCTTTGTTCTGAAAGCTCTCGAACGCCTCTCCGTCGGGCGGGTTGCCCTTCATCTCCCGGACGGAACGACACATCATTTCGGCCAAGGGGCCATCGGGCCCCAAGCCGAGTTGCACGTCAGGGACTGGCGCTTCTTCCGCCACGTCCTGCTCGACGGCGATATCGGCTTCGCCGAAGCCTACATGGAAGGGTTGTGCGATTCGCCCGACCTTCCGGGCTTGATCGCACTTCTGGCGGAAAACGAGAGGTCGCTGGGCCGCATGGCCCATACCAATGCGCTGCACGATCTGGTGCTGAAAGCCCTCCACTGGCGACGCCGCAACTCGCGCCGCGGCTCGCGCAAGAACATCCACGCCCATTACGATCTCGGCAACGACTTCTATCGGTTGTGGCTCGATCCGACGATGACGTACTCCTCGGCGCTTTTCGACGGCACCGACCACAAGCCGCTCGAAGCGGCGCAGAACGCCAAGTACGAGCGCATCCTCGAGCAGATCGGCGCCAAGCAGGGCGACAGTATCCTGGAGATCGGCTGCGGCTGGGGCGGTTTCGCCGAGACCGCGGCGCGCCGCGGCATGCGGGTCACCGGCGTCACGATCTCCCGGCAGCAGCTCGAGTATGCGCGCGAGCGGCTGGAGCGCGCAGGGCTCAGCGACCGGGTCGACCTCAGGTTCTGCGACTACCGCGACATGCAAGGCAGCTACGACCACATCGTTTCGATCGAGATGATCGAGGCGGTGGGCGAGCGTTACTGGCCCGACTACTTCGCCGCCCTGAAGCGGCATGTCGTGCCGGGCGGGTCGATCCTGGTGCAGGCGATCGTCATCGCCGACGATTTCTTCGAGAGCTACCGCCGTCACCCGGATTTCATACAGACCTATGTCTTCCCGGGCGGCATGCTGCTGTCGCCCACCAGCCTGCGCGAGCAGTGCAGATTGGCCGGCCTGAAGGTCGCCGAGCTTTACAGCTTCGGGCGGGATTACGCGCGCACCCTGGAGACCTGGCTGGGCCGTTTCGACCGGGTCGCCGACCAGGTGGCCAAAATGGGCTTCGATGACCGCTTCCAGCGCATGTGGCGGTACTACCTCGCCTATTGCGCCGCCGGCTTCTCGACCGGCCGTACGGACGTTTTGCAGGCCCACTTCCGGCATATATAACTGTCACCAAGCAAAGGCGCTGAAAGCGGCGCGAACAGGAAGGCAATTCGCGTGCATGCGCCTATGACCAGGACCGGATCGGCCGCCGCGTCCGTACGACTCACATTCGGCCGTCTGATAGCCTACTCCACCAACCAGTTGCCGCTGAACATGGCGGCCCTGCCGGTCGTACTGAACGTCAGCCATTTCTACGGCGAGGTCCTCAAGGTGCCGCTCGGCATCATGGGCCTGATCTTCATCGCCGCGCGCGTCATCGACGCCATCCAGGATCCCGTCATAGGTCTGATCAGCGACAAGTTCACCCATCGTGGCCCACGCGGACGCCTTACCTTCGTGGCGCTGATGCTGCCGCTGATGATCGGCGGCTTCTACATGCTGTTCCATCCGCCCGAGGCGCTGTTCGTTCAGGAGACGCTGCTCGCCCTCTGGCTGTTCGTGGCGCTGTTCATCGTCCATCTCGGCTATGCCGGCGTATCGATCAGCTATCATGCGCACGGCGCCGAACTCAGCGACGACTACAACGAGCGCACGCGCATCACGGTCGGCCGCGAGGTATTCGGCCTGATGGGCATGACGCTCGCCGTCGTGCTGCCGACCATATTCACCGCCAAGTTCGGCGACCATGCCGGCTACGTCTACATGGGCCTGATCTTCATTCCGGTCGCGCTGGCCTTCGCACTGCCGACGCTGCTCTGGTCGCCGCCCTCGGTGCATCCGCCGGTCGTGCGCGAGAATCCGGAGATCCACGTCCGCTATTTCCGCGACTGGCTGGTCAGCCTGGCGCCCTCCCTGGCGCGGCCGACGCGCAACATGGAACACAGCACTTCGCTCAAGGCGCTCGTGCCGTTCTTCGCGCCGATGAAGAACCGGCTTTTCCGCCGACTGCTGCTGGTCTTCATCATCAACGGCTCGGCCCTGGGCGTCGCCGTGTCGGTGATGCTGTTCTACGTCGAGCATGTGCTGAAAGGGAACAAGACGCAGGCCGGCATCATCCTCCTGGTCTACTTCGGCGCCGCCGCCTTGAGCGTGCCGATGTGGCTGATGCTGTCGCGGCGCTACACCAAGACCGTGGCGTGGTTCTTCGCCATGGTGATGACGGTAATCGCCATGTCGCTTGCCGTCTTCCTCGGCGCCGGCGATTTTGCCCTGTTCCTGCCCATCGCCGTCATCACCGGGCTCGGCATCGGCGCCGACTACGGCCTGCCGCCGTCGGTGCTGGCCGACATCATCAACTCTCCTGAAGGCAAGGACACACAGGGGGATACCGGCGCCTATTTCGGCCTGTGGGCGCTCTCTACCAAGCTCGCCACCGCGATCGGCGCCGCAGGCTCGCTGCCCGTGGCGGCTCTCCTGGGCTTCAACCCCAGCCGCGGTCAATACGACAGTACGGCGTTGGTCTTCGTCTACATCGCCCTGCCAGTGGCCATCAAGATCGCAGCAGCGCTATTGATCTGGTTCATCCGCATCGAAGCCGAACGCGGCTCGGTGCGCGACGAGCTGGCGAGAGGCTGACCGGGAGCGCGAGCGCCAGCCCGCGCTTCCCTAAGACAGGAAGCCCAGCTTCTGCGGCTGCCGCAGGCCGAAGTCGCGCAGCTGCCCCCAGCAGCCTTGCGCGACCGTCGCGAAGACGCTGCGGAAATCGACGGTGTGCTTGAGGTCGTCGTCGGCAAGGTTCGATAGAGACGGATAGGCACCGTGCAGGCCGCCCTTCACGCCGCCGCCCATCACGAACAACGGAGCGGCGGTGCCGTGGTCGGTGCCGCCGCTGGCGTTCTGGCGGACGCGGCGCCCGAACTCCGAGTAGGTCATCACCACCACGTCGTTCCACAGGTTGGCGGCGATCAGGTTCTTGCGCAGCGTTGCGAGATTGCTGGCCAGGAATCCCAGCAGACGTTCGTGCGGCTGCACCTGGTTGGCATGGGTATCGAAGCCGCCCAGCGCCGCCTTGACCGCCACGACGGGCACGCGCGCCGTGATGACGCGCGTGGCGACATCGAGCTGGCGACCGAGCAGCACTTCCTGCGGATAGGCCTCCTTGGGCGCTGCGGCGTCGCGCAATTTTTCGGCCAGGCCCTTGGCCGCGGCGTTGATCTCCCGGCGCACCGCCAGCAGATGGCGCAGCGCCGTGTTGCCGCCGTCCTCCATGCCGCCGGTGTTCCGGAGCGCGTGCGCCTGGCGCACGAAGTTCTCCGCGTCCTGCATGACGATGGTGCGCAGCTCGGTGCCCGTGCTGGGCAGCGCATTCGTGTCGACGACAATGCTGTCCACCCCCGCGCCCTGGGGCAGCGTCACACCCTTGAAGGCCTGGGCGATCCAGCCCTCGCTCAGGGTCTGGTTCGAGGCCGACGCCGTGTCCCAGATCTCGATCGAGCGGAAATGCGATCGGTTGGGATAGGGGTAGCCGACGCCCTGCACGATCGCGAAGTCGCCCGCCTTCCACGATTCCATGAGGGGCTCGAGCTTGCCGTGCAATCCGACGTTCTCGTCGAGCTGGATCGTATGGTCGCGCGCCACGCCGATGCCGGGGCGCAATTCGCGATACTTCGGATCGGCATAGGGAATGACGGTGTTCAACCCGTCGTTGCCACCCTTCAGTTCGATCAGCAGGAGGATGCGGCCCATGGCGCCCTCACTTCAGCTGGTATGCGGTGTCGAGCAACGCCGCCGCCACGGTGGCGCCAGGAGTAGGCAATGGGTCGACCGTATCGATCGGCGAGCGCGGCAGCAGCGTGCGCAACAAGGTCGCGGAGTCGACGCCCGCCAGCGAAGGGCCGAGCTTCGCCTCGTGGCCGGCAAAGCGCAGGCTGCGCCCCTCGATCGGCCGCGCCTCGCCCATCTGCATGGCGCCATCGTCCGACCGCATCGCCAGCTGCTCGCGGCGCTCGAGGCGCCGGTTGCCCGGGCTCGACATCATCGCCCCCTCCATCGAGGCGACGGTGGTCGCCTCGACCATGCGGCGCAGGAACTGCTGTCGCAGCAGCAGCGTGTAGGTGCTGATCCAGCTCTCGCCACCCGGCCAGCCTTTGACGTTGGGCGGATCGAACGGAATCTGACCCAGGCCCTCCATCATGCGCACGAGCTGGGTCTTCTCCGGCACCGGCAGGCCGAGCAGATGGACGGTGCCCACGATCAATTCGACTGGCGACTTGATCAGCGCGCCGCGGTTTGCCGGGTCGCGGAACTGCGCCGACAGCAGGATCGCGCGCATCAAGGGCTTGATCTCGTAGTTTGCGCGGAAGCCTGCCGCCAGCTTCTTGACCTCGGTCGGATCGGGGTTCAGCGACACGAACTCGCGCCACAGTTTCTCGACGATCGTCTCGGCCGTGCGCGGATTCTTCAGCAGGATCGCGATGATGGCATCGCCGTCGAAGCGACCGGTCTGGCCTAGAAAGGTCTTCTCGCCACCGTCATGCTCACCGTCGCGCGTCCTCAAGTGGCCGGTCTGGCGGTCGACCGTCCAGCCGGTGAAGGCGCGCGCAGCGGCTTTGATGTCGGCCTCGCTGTAATGGCCCTCGCCCAGGGTGAAAAGCTCCAGAAGCTCGCGGGCAAAATTCTCGTTGGGCCGGCGTGCCACGCTGCGCATGCCGTCGAGATAGATCAGCATCGCCGGATCGCGCGCCACTTCCTTGAGGAGCGTGGCGAAGTTGCCCAGTGCCTCGCGGCGGAACAAGGCGTTCTGACGGAACAGCGACGGCGGGAACCGCACTTTCAGCAACGACGAAGTGAAGTGGCCGTGCCAGAACAGCACCATACGCTCGGTGAGCGGCTGGTCGGTGGCCAGCATCTCCTCGATCCACCAGTTGCGCAGCTCGCGGCCCTGCGTGCGCAACGGCCGTTCGGACTGCAACGGCTTGCCGTCGTCACCGGTCTTGTTCTTCGCCTCGGCGGCCTCGGCTCGCGCGACCTGCATCTGGCGCTGCAGCTCGGCAGGCCCCTCGTTCACCCAGTCCGGCGGCGAGGTGAGCGCGTCGCGGCGCACGCGGGCGAGCAGCCGGTCGACGGTGGCGACATAGTCCTCGTTCTCGAGTGCGCGAATCTCCGCCGGCGTGGCGCCGAAGGAAGTGCGCGACAGGAGATGCCGCGCCTCGTCGAAGCCCATCGTCGCGCCGGCATGGACCGGGCGCGGTGGCCACAGGCTGGCGGACAGTGCCGCCGCACCCGCTGTCCGGACCACGAACCCTCGCCGACCGATTGGCGCGACCATGGCAAGTCTCCTACTGGGACGGACGCGGAGGCGGTGGCGGCCCTCCCGGAGGGCGCGACCACGGGCTGCTCAGGAGGCGATCGACCAGGATCTGGTGCATCTTCACGCGCTGCTCGGGATTGAGCTGAGCCTCGAGCTGGACCAGCGCACGCAACGTTTCCTTCTGCTGGTCGGCGCGCAGGTCTCCGAGCTTGTCGATCAGCGGGTCGAGGCGCGACTGATCGAGGGGAATCCGACGGTATTCGGCGACGATCTGCTCACGCAGACGCTGCATGTCACGCGACCGATCTCTGCGCACCTGCGCATGCTGCTCGAACACGCCGCTCAACTCCTGACGCTGGCCTGGCGCGAGGTTGAGATCCCCGGCCACCGTCTCCAGGGCGCTCAGCCGGCCACCCGGCGGCGGCGGCGGCATGCGCTGATCGAACGTCGCGGGCGCGATCCAGCCGCGGAAGACGAAGCCCGCGACGAAGAACGCGTTCAGCAACAGCGACAGGGCCAGTGCCACCGTGATCAGGCGCGGCATGTCAGATGCCGTCCGAGACCAGGAATTCGGTAAGCTCGTTCGATGTGTAGCTCTGCGTCGTGGCGTAGCGCTCCTGGGCCATCGATTCGCCGAGGCCACCGCCGAGCATGAAGCCGCCGATCGCCACGATCACCGCGGCGGTCAATGTCACCAGGCGCGGCAGCGCAAACCGGCGGTTCTTGGCGAACAGCCAGTCGAGCAGCCCGACGCGTGGCGCCCGCCGCTCGACCGCGAAGCCGACCAATGCCTTGGCCCGCACCTCCAGGCGCTCCGGCGCCGCCGGCAGCGGCATGCCCAGCACCTCCGACAACTCGAGCGCAGCGCGCCGCATCTCTGGGTTGGCAGCCACGGCGGCCTCGATGCGCGCCGCATCCCCCTCCGACAGGCGGCCTTCCAGCCAGGCGGCAAAATCGAGGTCCGACACGGGACCCGTCGCTGGGCGATCCGTGACGAGGCTGCGCCACAGCTCCCTGTCGCTCTGGGTAGGACGTTCGGTACTCATGATGTTCTCCTGCTGCAGATTACGTCAGAAACCCGGCCGGCATCCCCTGAAAATGGTGTGTCTACTGAGGTTCTTTCTGGAAATGTGCCCGTAACCGCAGCAACGCCTTGTGGTGGGTGCTGCGAACGGTCTGGGCGTCGATTTTCAGAAGTTGTGCGACTTCCGACACGTCTTTCTCCTCGTCATACAGGCATTTCAACACCAGCATCTGGCGATCGGTCAAAAGCCCCTGAGGTATCTTGAGTTTCTCCACATGGCGATCTTCGACTCCCAGGTTGGCCTCGGGAACGTCATCCAGCGGCGTGGTGGCCTGCCGCCGCCGCCGGGCGTGATCCACGGCGGCCGACCGGGCGACCACGGCAAGCCAGGTCGACAGGCCGGCTCGTGCCGGATCGTAGGTTTTCAACAGACGATAGTCATTGGCACAGAGACGTACGAACACATCCTGCGCGGCATCCATCACGTCTTCTTCGCTCAGCCGGTATGAAGCGAGCGTGCGGCGCACGACGGCATTGATCAGGGGGGCGGCCGCGGTGACAAAGCCGTCCCACGCACGCTTGTTGCCCGTCAGAAGCGTCCGCAGGTCGATCTGGTTGAGTTCCGCCACGCCCGCGTTCTTTCTCGGCCCGTCCGCCCTGCAGTGTAACAGGGTTTGTGGCTAAATCAGGCCCCGCTACAGTCCGGCCCGCAATCGTAAGGGAGCATGGATGAGCGAGTCGCTGACCAAGCAATGGAAAGTCACCAAGCAGCCGGTGCGCGGCAAGGGCGTCGTCGTTGCGCAGAACTGCAAGGCGGCCGAGGTCGGGGCGGAGATTTTGCGCAAGGGCGGCAACGCCATCGATGCCGCCGTCGCCACCGGCATGGCGATCGGCGCGCTCGAGCCGTGGATGAGCGGCATCGGCGGCGTCGGCTTCATGACGATCTGGAGCGCCAAGGAGCAACGCGCCTGGACGATCGACTACGGGCCGATTTCGGCCAGGAAGCTCGACCCCTCGAACTACAAGATCGTCGGCCCCGGCCCTGCGAACCCCTTTGCGTGGCCCGACATCCTCGAGCAGAGGAACGAGGTGGGTTACCACTCGATCGCCGTGCCGGGCATGGTCGCGGGCCTCGCCAAGGCGCTTGAACGTTTCGGCAGCCTCAAATGGCAGGACGTGATGGCGCCGGGCACCGCGCTCGCCAAGCGCGGCATGGAGCTCGACTGGTACATGCAGGTGATGATCGCCAACGGAGCGGAGCACCTGTCGAAGTTCCCCGCCTCCAAGGCCAGCTACCTGCCCGACAGCGGCCGCGTGCCGACACTCGATTGGCAAGCCAACGTGCGTCACCTCAAGCTGGGCAATCTCGGTGAGACCTACCAGCGCCTGAGCGACGGCGGCCCGCGCGAATACTACGAGGGCGCGCTGGCACGCGACATCGCAGCCGACCTGCAGGCCGGCGGCTCGGCCATCTCCTACGACGACCTCGCGGCCTACGAGGCGCGTATCGTTGAACCGCTGTCGTTCGAGCATGGCGGCGCCACGATCAACGTCGCCGGCGGCCTCACCGCCGGTCCGACGCTCCGCCGCACTGTCGAGCTGGCGGGTACCGGCACCCGAGGCAAGGGCGCCCCGGACGCCGACTTCTTCGTCGCCATCGCCCAAGGCATGCATCAGGCTTACGAGGAGCGGTTGAAGAAGATGGGCGACAAGCCCACCAACACCTGCACCACCCATTTCTGCGCCGCCGATTCACAAGGCAACATGGTGGCGCTGACCCAGACCTTGATGTCTTTGTTCGGCTCGTGCGTGATGCTGCCCAGGACAGGCATCACCATGAACAACGGCATGCTGTGGTTCGATCCCGAGCCCAACCGGCCGAATTCGATCGCACCCGGCAAGCGGCCGTTGTGCAACATCTGCCCCGTGGTGGTGACCCGGGACGGCAAGCCGTGGTTCTGCATCGGCGCGTCGGGCGGCCGGCGCATCGTGCCGGCGGTGACACAGCTGTCGCTGATGCTGATCGATCGCGGCATGGACGTCGAGGCGGCGTTCCATCAGCCGCGCATCGACGTCTCCGGTGTCGGTCCGATCCGCGTCAACCGCGAACTGCCCGACGCGGTGAAGAAGGCGATTGCGGGCAAGCTGCCGATCGTCGAAGTTGGCAACCAGGTTTCGCCACTCGGCTTTGCCAACCCGTCCTGCATCGTGCGCAACCCTGCGAGCGGAGAGCTGACCGGCATGAACGAAGTGATGTCGCCATGGGCTGGCGGCGCAGCGCAGTAGCGGCGCTCGCCGCGCTGGTCGCGGTGCCGGCGGCGGCGCAGGACGTGCGACTGCCCGTGCTGGTGCCGCTCACCGGATTCGTGGCGCTGGAAGGAACCAGCCAGAGGAACGGCGCGCTGCTGGCAGCGAGCCAGCTCAAGGACGTGACGGTGAAGCCCGATGTGCTCGACACGCAGGCGACGCCGGAAGCAGCCGTCACGGCATGGGAGCGCGTCATGGGCGGCGCGCCGTCGCCTGCTGTCGTCGGGCCGATTCTCGGCACGCAGATGCTGGCCTTGCTGCCGCTGGCGCAGGAACGTGGCCTGCCGCTGCTCACGATCTCAGGGACGGCACGGCTGGGCGAGCTGGGCAACCCGTGGTTCTTCCGCTTCTTTCCCAGCGACGCCACTGTAAAGGTGGCGCACGCGCGCTACGTCGTGGAGAAGCTGTCGGCCAGGCGGCCGGCCGTGATCTACCAGAGCACGGCCTACGGCCAGTCGGGACGCGAGCAGCTCGCCAGGACGCTCGCCGAGCTCGCGGCGCCGCCGGTGCTGGAAGAGAGCATCGCGCCCACGGTGAACGATCTTTCGCCGGCGCTGCTGCGCGCCAGGAACGCCAATGCCGACGTGATCGTGCTGCACCTCCATGCCGCTTCGACGGTGCTGGCCGTACGCCAGGCGCGCCAGCTGCTGCCCGACGTGCCGATCGTAGCGGGTTCGGCGATGCATCAGCCAGCGACGGCGGCGTTGCTTGAGCCCGCCGAGCTCAAGGGCGTTTGCGCAGAGACTGCAGCGTCGCCGATCTCGGCGACGTCGGGACCGATGCGCGCTTTCCTGGATGCCTACCGCGCCGCCTACAAAAGCGAGCCGGATGCCTTCGCCGCCGCCCAGTTCGATGCCGTGGGCATGTTGGGTCAGGTCATCGCCGAGCTGCGCAAGGCAGGCCAGCCGGTGACCGCCAAGGCCGTCCGCGACCGGCTGGCAAGCGACACTTATCACGGTGTCGTGACTACCTACCGCTCCGATGGAAAGGGCAACATGGCCCACGAGGCCGAGATCGTTTGCTACGACGGCACGGACCGTGTTCCCAGACCGGCCGCGCGCTACTCGATACCGCCACGCTCCTGACTGCAACTTTTGGGCTATTCGGCGCTTTCTCTCCGGGCAAGGGAGCCGACCATGCGTTCAGCCCACGTACTGGTAACCCATGTATTGGGCCTGTTGGTGGCACTCTGTGCAGGCATGCCCGCCGATGCCCGGGAATTCCGCTCCTCCGACATCTATCCCTTGGACTATCCGACGGCCCAGGCAATCGTCCAGGTCGACAGGCTGATGCGCGAGCGCAGCGGCGGCAAGCTCGGCATGACGGTGCTGGGCTACGACGATCGCGATTCGGAGAACCACACGGCGGCGCAGGTCCGCAACGGCCAGCTCGACATGGCGCGGATCAATCTCTCCGTATTGAGCAACATCTCACCGACGACGCCGGCGCTCGCCCTTCCCTATCTCTTCAAGTCGAAGGAACAGACGCGACGCGTCCTCGACGGGCCGATTGGCGAGGACATCCTCGCGAGCCTCGAAGCGCAGGGACTGATCGGGCTGTGCTTCTATGACGGCGGCCCGCGACATCTGTACGGCAAGAAGCCGATCCGCACCCCGGCCGACATGAATGGCCTGCGCGTGCGCGTGCAACAGGCCGACAGCTGGGCCGGCATGCTCCGTGCGGTCGGCGCAGATCCGGTCGTCGTGCCGAACGATCGCATCTACCTCGCCCTGCACTCCGCTGCGATCGACGCTTCGGAGCACAATTGGCCGTTCTACGTCTCGCAGCGCCACTATCAGGTCGCGCCCTACCTGAGCATCACCGGGCATTCGATGGCGCCGGCCGTCCTTGTGTTTTCAAAGCGTGTTTGGGACACGCTGAAGCCGGACGAACAGGCGATCATCCGCGGCGCCGCGAAGGAGTCGGTGCCCTTGATGCGCCGGCTGTGGGACGACTCTGAAACGGCAGGGCGGAGGACTGTCGAAGCGGCGGGCGGCGTCGTCGTGACCGATGTCGACAGGAAGGCCTTCGCCGACCGGCTCGTGCCGCTCCACGCGACGGTCATCGACAACGATCAGCTGCTCTCGCTGGTGCGCCGCATCCAGGCCCACGAGCCGGTCGAGCAGTCAGAACGGCCGAGGGACTGAGGTCAGCCGCTCAGCCGAACGCGCGCGACCGGCAGGGCGAGACCGGCGACGTCGACGCGCAAGCGGAAGATGCTGCCGCAATTGTCATGCGGGCCGCCGCGCGAGCCGGTGACGATGTAAAGGTCGCGCAGATCGTCACCTCCGAAGCAGAGGCTCGTGACCATCGGCAATGGGACCGCGATGTCCTGTCGATGGCTGCCGTCGGCATTGAAAACGGCAACGCGGCCGCCATGGGCATCGGCAACCCAGACCGAACCGTCGCTCGCGACCTTCAGCCCATCCGGCACGCCCGCCTCGCCCAGCGACGCGAACTGGCGCCATGGGCCGACCGACCCGTCCGCCGCGACGTCGTAGACGCGGACGAGAGGCGCGCGCGCATCGCTGTGATAGAGCCGCTTGCCGTCGGGCGAGACGCCCAGGCCGTTGGTCAGCAGAACGCCGTCGGACAGGGTGCGCATGCTGCCGTCGAGATCGATGACGTGCAGATGACCGGGCCTCGGCGCCTCGCCGCCGAACACGCGGAAGGCCAGCGAACCGACATAGATGCGGCCGACCGCATCGGTGGTGAGGTCATTGAAGCCGGTCGACCCGGGAATGGCGTCGAGCGACAGCAGCGAACGCATCGTGCCGTCGGCTAGAGAGACACAGGCGATATCGCGCCCACCGACGACGAGGCCGCCGGATTCATGCAGGGCCATGCCACCGATGCCACGCCGCTTCGGAACCGCCAGCGCAATGCTACCGGCGCGATCGACCAGATGCACGCCGCCATTGATGACGTCGCTGAAATAGAGGCCACGGGCGGGCTCCCATACCGGGCCTTCGATCAGGCCATAGCCAGTTGCAACGCGCTGCAAGGATATCCTCCCTAATGCTCTTTGGTACGCTAGGCCGGCGTTGTCACAAACCGCTAGATGCTTCCCCAAGGAGCGGACGGGCTCGGAGTGTGACCTTACGACCTAGCTCGTGGACGACGGTATTGTCGATATTATCGCTACCTCATCAACGTCGACTTGATTGGTTCCAGGGGACGCTGGCGAGCCGTCTCGGCCAACGCCGCAATGTGATCGTCCACACCACCGCCAGACTCTACTTCGCGTGGGGAGAGTTCACGCAGCGCAGCCCCGATTTCTTTTGGGACGCCCGGCCTGCCGCCAGGATCGGCTCTGAGAGTCAGTGTCCGCGCTCATTGCGTTCCACTGTCGATCTCCATTTGATTTCATCGCGGCCATAATGTGAAAGGTACTGCACCCAAAGAAGAGGGGCGTTTTACCGCCCCTCTCCTCCTCGGTTAATTCACTTTACGGCAGGTAGGAGCGTGGCCGCACGCTCGCCGATCTTCCGGCCGTAGGCAGTTCCTTCGGCGGTGTCGTTGCGAAAATGGAAGCCGATGTAAACCCGCGAAATTGCATTTTCCTCGGCGGCCTGCGTGAAGGTCGTGTAGGACCGCATCACCGGCTTGTCATCCCAGCAAGTGTGGCCGGGCTCCATCGTCGCGCCGCAGTCTTTGAAGTTCATCTGGTCGGTGCCAAAGTAGCCCTTGAGCACCGCCGCACCCACGCCACCCTCGATGGAGTGGCCCGACGGATAGGTCTGATCCGGTGGGGTCGGCATGAGCGGCACCCAATTCTTGTCGCCGTTGGCGTGGATCGCCGTCACTGGTCGCCACGCATCGTAGAAGTTCTTGCCGGAGACCATGGCGAGATAGCCGTCCGCCTGCCCCATCTGCATGACGGCCATCAAACGTGCGCTGTCCCAGAGGTCGAGCCCCTTGGCGTTGGCAATCGTGTAGGCAATGCGACCCCACTTGAGTGGAGAGCTTTCATACCAGAACAACGCGATCTCGGTCTGCTCAGGTGTTCGGGTGGTCGGCATCGCCTTTCCGTCGCTACCCAGCGTCTTGACCTCCGCGAGGTCTTTCTTGAACTCGGCACTGTCAACCTTGTAGGGCGGACCCGGCCGGAATTCTGAATGCTCCTTCAGCACGAAGGGCGCGACGACTTCCCACTTCTCGAAAGCAACGAATGGGAAGCCCGGTGTGCATTGATACCTGCCCGCTGGAGTATTGGCGGGCGGGCAGGTCTTGTTGATGTACGGTCCGCCGGTGTCGGCGTTGTCGTTCGCCCGCTTGGCCAGGACCGCCTCGGCCGCCGCCTTGCCCAAGGCGATGCCTTTCTCCTTCGCGGCTTTCTCTTGGTCGGTTTCGGCCGGGATCACGGCCAGCGCCGCCGCATAGCTGCCTTCGATGACGGCCTTGGCGGTCTCCAGGCACTTGGGGCTCGACAGCACTTCGGCCGGGATCTTGGCCGCCGTCGGAGCCATGACGTGGTAGGCCGCGGCGGCGACGGCGGCGTTGGCCGACGTTCCGGCCTCGGCTTTCTTGTCGTAGGCGTAGGGCTGATACTTGCGCTGTATCGCGTTCAACGCATCGTGGATGGCGAGATTGGCCATCGCGTAGGCGCGCGACTCGTGGAACGGGTTGCCAACGGGCGATTGGCAGGCGGCGATCATGGCTAGTCCCATGTTCTCATTCGCCCGGATAACCGCGTTGTCGGCGAAGGCCGCCGTGGCAAGAGCCAATGGTGATATCCCGGCCAAGATGATAGCGCGCATGTTGGGGCTCCTGGGTTTGAAGTTTACGCTTGTACGCAACATCACTCCCTCGCCGGCCAAGCCGATGGATAAGCCACACCGCCAGCGTTGCTGGACTTCTCGCCGGGGATGCGGCTGCCTTCAGTGCTTCAAAGCGGCACGAACCGGCGGTTTGCTCCGACGACCAAACAAGGCGAATGGATATGTGTTGTGGCGGCGGCTGTCGTCCGGCCCGACAATGACAACCTTGATCTTGTCATGCAGGAACAAGATTGATTGCACGTCGTGGCGCTCAAGCCCTCCGCGCCGCAAACGTCGCCGACCGCGTGTAGCAACTGCGCAACGCTGGCGCCGAGGCCAAACTGGATGGAAATCCCCATCGCACTCCCCGTCAGTCTGGACGTGCACATCACAACACGTATTGAGACCACGTTGAAGCACGATGTATGGCAGGGACGCTGACATATGACCCGCCCCTCGTGACCGGCGTCGGCAAAGGGCCACCATGACCAAGCGCAGCCGCGGCAGATCGGCACCGATCGCCGCATTTGCGAGTGGCACTGCCGAGGTGCCCATCGAGGGCATTCCCAAAACTATTACGGGTAAAGATCAATTGCGGTGGCGACTCGGTCACCAGGTGGTCTGTAAGTGGAGGCTCCGCGCTCACGTCGCCCTGAAGATTGAGCAATGGTCTTCGCAGCTCTTGTTGACGGTCAAGCCGGCCAGCGCTCCGTCGGGCGCGACAACCACTGGCAAGCTCGATCGACCCGTTGCGCCAAGCCACCAGCGCTCTGCATAGCGTGATTGTCCGTGTAGTGACGTCCGCCTCGTGGTGGTGGCCCCGCATCTCGCTGCGACGACAATTTGTCCTCAGGCTCGTAGGATGGCCAGTCGGCCCGCGGTGCCTGTCATGATTGGGTGTGAAAAACTGTCGATGAAGATCGCTACCTACAACATCAACAACGTCAACCGCCGCCTCTCGAACCTGCTCGGCTGGATGAAGCGCGCGCGGCCGGACATCGTCTGCCTGCAGGAGCTGAAGGCTGTCGACGAGGCGTTTCCGCAAGCCGAACTGCGCGAGGCCGGCTATCACGCGCTGTGGCGCGGCGAGAAGACCTGGAACGGCGTCGCCCTCCTGAGCCGCAAGCCGCCGATCCTCACCCGCAACACGTTGCCCGGCGACGCCGACGACAGGCAGAGCCGGTACATCGAGGCGGCGATCGACGGCCTGCTGGTCGGCTGCCTCTATCTGCCCAACGGCAATCCGCAGCCTGGGCCGAAGTTCAAGTACAAGCTTGACTGGTTCCGCCGCCTGCAGGCTCACGCGCGGAAGTTGCTGAAGAGTGGTGCGCCCGTCGTGCTGGCCGGCGACTACAACGCGGTGCCGACCGATTTCGACATCTATTCCATGAATTCCTGGAAGGACGATGCGCTCGTTCAGCCCGAGACGCGCGCCGCCTACGCCAAGCTGGTGGCCCAGGGCTGGACCGATTCACTGCGAACCCTGTTTCCTGCCAAGCCGATGTACACGTTCTGGGATTACAAGCGGCGGCGCTGGGAGCGCGATGCCGGCCTGCGCATCGACCATCTCCTGCTGTCACCCTCGCTCGCCGGGCGGCTGAAGAAGGGCGGCGTCGACCGCAACGAACGCGGCCGCGACGGCGCCAGCGACCACGCCCCGGCCTGGATCGAGTTGAGATAACCGACGCAAGCCTCCAGGCGCGTGTGGCGTCGCTTACTTCTCGTCCGGCGACGGCTGTTCGTCCCCGAACACGCTCCTGCCGCCGTAGGCCGGCGACATCCGCCGTTCCCTGCCGATCAGCTCCTCGACGCCCGGGCCACGTGCGCGGCGTTCGAGCCGGCGAGCCTGCTCATCCAGCCGCTTTATTGCTCCGAGCTCCTCGTCGCGACCAAGCTTGGCCTGCTGCACCGCCGCCTTCAGCACGCCTATCGTCTCGTCATAGACGCGGATGGGCACGGGAAACGGATGCCGGTCCTTGCCGCCATGCGCCAGCGAGAAACGCGCGGGATCGGCGAAGCGGTAGGGCGCGCCATGGATCACCTCGGAAACCATCGCCAGCGCCCGCACCGTGCGCGCGCCGACGCCCGGCACGAGCAGCAGTTCGGCGAAGTCGCCGGGGCCGCGGTCGGCGGCGGCGGCAAGGTTGCCGTGCAGCCGCCGCAGGTTCACGTCCGCCGGCCGGACGTCGTGATGCCCGGGCATCTCGAGATGGGGCAATGCGAGCTGCTGCTGGATGGCGGGCTCGCGCTCGCTCTCCGCGAGCTTCGCAAGTTCCCCCGCGATGCCGTCCGGCCCCAGTGCTCGGAGCAGGTCGAGTTGGCCCACACGCGAGGCCTCGGCGCGATGGTCAGTAAGGTTGATGATCTCGCCCTCGCCCCTGCCCTCTATCGCGGAGTGCGGCCGGTCGACGAAGCTGGTCAGCCCTTCCGACAGCCAGTGATAGCGCCGCGCCTGCCGGTTCGCGCCGTCCATGCCCTGCTGCACGACAACCCATTTGCCGTCGTCGGCAACGATGAAGCCGTGCAGGTAGAGATCGTAGCCGTCCTGCACCGCGGCGCTGTCGACCTTGGCGACCAGGCGGCTCGACCTTGCCAGCGCTCGGCCGTCGAGGCCAACGCGGTCACCAACCGCCAGAAGCTCCTGCGGCGTCAGCCGCGAATGGCGGCCACGACCGCCGCAGACATGCAGGCCAAGCTCGCCGCTGAGCGGCTGCAGGCCGCGCTTCAGCGCTCCCAGCACGCTGGTGGTGATGCCGGAAGAATGCCAGTCCATGCCCATGACTGCGCCGAACGACTGGAACCAGAACGGATGGGCCAGCCGACGCAGCAGCTCGTCGCGGCCGTAGTGATGGACGATTGCCTGGCTGACCACCGTGCCGAGGCGCGTCATTCGCTCGGCGAGCCACGGCGGCACCCGTCCCGAATGCAGCGGCAGGTTGGCGCTACCGGTTCTTTGAGCCATGGCTCGCTATCTCGCGTGCTCGAGGCAGCACTATGGATTCAGGCGGATGTCGGAAACAACGGGCAGATGGTCCGATATCGCGCGCGCCTCGCGATCGGTGTGGCTGGCCACCAGCGCCGAGCGTGGCCAGAGGTAGACACGATCGAGGTGGAACAAGGGGCAGACCGAGGGAAAGGTACGATGCCGCGTATAGCCCGGCAGCACCCGCGCCAGGCTGCGCCGGACGGTTCCCGCCCATAACCAGTCGTTGAAGTCGCCCAGTGCGACCGTGGTCGTGCGCAGGTTGTCCAGCATCTTCAAGAGGGCGACTGTCTGGCTGTGGCGCTCGCGGAAGCTCAGCCCGAGATGCGTGGCGATCACGCGCAACGGCCCGCCCGGCGTCTGGATGTCGGTGCAGATGGCGCGCCGCGGCTCGCGCTCGGGGAACGACAGGTCGTGGATCTCGGTATTGGCCATCGGCCAGCGGCTGATCAGTGCCTGGCCATACTCGCCGTCGGCGGTCGTAACGGTCTTGGCGCCGATGCCATGGTTGCCGAGCGCCTCCTGCAGGACCTTGAACGGATCGTCGACATGGGCCTCGCGGGCGCGGCGCGAATCGATCTCCTGCAAGGCGACGATGTCGGGACGATGGCGCTGCACCAGGGCGACGACCCGCTCGAGGTCGAAGCGCGGATTGCGGCCGACCGCGCCGTGAATGTTCCAGGTCATGACGCGGACCAGGCGGCCGGCCGGTGCGTTCACGCGCGGTCCCCACGGCGCCCCAGAAATGCCTGGGCTGCAATTGCCAGCCCGATCAGAATGGCGACGCAGAGCACCACGATTGCGATGTCGCCGGCGCTCGGCTCGGCCAGGATGCGGATGATGCGATCACCCATCACCGACAGCAGCACCAGCCCGGGCAGCATGCCGATCAGCGTGCCGACCAGGAAATCGACGAAGCGGATGCCGCTTGCCCCGGCCGCGAGGTTGACCAGAGTGAACGGCGCGATCGGCAGCAGGCGGAAGGTCACCACCGCGAGGAGCCCGCGCTTGCGCACGCCCTCGATGCCGTGCCGCCAGCGCTCGCCCAGCATGCGATAGAGCGCCTCGCGGCCGAGCCGGCTGCCGATGAAGTACATGACCAGGCCACTGCTCAGCGTGCCCGCGCCGCCATAGAGGATGCCGAGCCATGGCCCGAACACGGCCGCCGTTGTCAGGATCAGCACATTGAGTGGAAAGACGATGGCGCCCGCCAGCACGAATACGAGGACGACGATCACGATCGCCCAAGCCTCGCCGCGCGCGCTCTTCAGCACGGCCCGGACGTTGTCAGCCGTGACGAACGACGAGAGCGGCGTGTAGCGCCATGCCAAGGCGATGCCGAGCACGAGCAGGCCGCAGGCAAGCGCCACCAGCAGCGGCCGCAGCCGCGCCAACAGATGACGCGCGAGCCGCGCCGGACGGATCGGTCGCGGCGGATCGGCGATGCGTTCGATGACGTCGGACAGGCCGCTCTCGCGCGGCTCGCCGTCCTCGATCGGGCGCAGCTTGTGGCCGTTGGCGCCAAGATGATCCGCGGCGCGCACCAGCGAGCCGTCGCGGGCGAGACAGGCCGCGACGTCGGCAGCCGACACGCCGCAATGCTCGCCCAGCAAGCGGTTGCGGATCTCCCGGATGGCAGCGCGCTCGTGATCGTTGCGCGCTTCGATGGCAAGGTCGCATTCGGTGTCGGCGCCCATAGAGCGGTTGTTGATGTTGGCCGAACCGACGCGCAGGAAGCGGTCGTCCACCACCATGATCTTGGAATGGATCATGGTGTCGGTCGTGCGGCCACCCTGCTCGACAGCCGGATAGAGCAGGCGCACGCGATTGCCGCCGGCGGCGCTGACGCGTCGCCAGAAGCGGATGCGCCCATTGAGCATGGTATGGCGCTCGACCCAGGAATCGTGCGTGCGTGGCGCCACGATCACCACTTCGAGCTCCGGACGCCGGGCCACACGGTCAGCCAGGCGATCGGCGATCAAGGGCGAGCTCAGGAACTGGTTCTCGATATAGATCTCGCGCTCGGCGAGATCGATGGAATCGATGAAAAGCGTCTCGGCCTCGCGTATGGCGTCCTCGGTGTCGTAGCGCGGCTGGGTGCGGGCGATGCCGACCTCGACCTCGGTGAAGTCCGCGCGCACCTCCTCGGGCCATGGTTCGCCATGCGGCTCGATCAACGGCTTACCACCGTAGGCACGACACCAGCGCTCGCGCGCGAGCAGCGCCAGCGCCTGCGCCGCGTCGCCGTCGACCATCATCTGGACGTCGTGGAACGGTCGATAGGGATGGCCAGACGGATCGACGCGATGGCTGTTCAGCGCCGAATGGGACGTGGTGTCCCATCGTCGGATCGTGAGGTCGAGGCCGCCTGAGAACGCCACAGCATCGTCGACCACCACGATCTTCTGATGCTGTGAGCTGCCGAAGGGCACCGAGTCGTCGATGCAGAGCGTCACGCGCTCGGGCGTGCGCCAGCCCAGCGACAGCCGCGGCAGCAGCTCGCGCTCGCCGGCATAGAGCAGCGAATAGTCCCATAGAAGAAGATGGACGCGCAGCTGCGGCCGGGTCCGTACCAGTTCGCTCAGGAAGTCGGCAAAGCCGCTGGAGAAGCCGTCGAGCGGATTGCCGTCGTCGCCTACCAGCTGCGTGCGGCTGTCGATGTCCCAGCCGACTACCAGGATGCTGCGTTCGGCTTTCAGGCAGGCACCGCGCACGGCCGCGAAGAAGGCGGCGGCGTCGATCAGGACGGCGGCCCTGGCGGCCCGCTCGATCCGCCAGACATTATGGTTCGGCCGCAGGAAATTCATCGCTCCTCAACGTGCGGACAGGCAAATGGTTGTGCAATGCAATTGACGCCGCCTCTCCCGCCGGGAGAAGCTATAGTGCCGGCGCGCCAAGGAATCGTGAAGGGAGATGGGCAAATGGCTTACAAGATCCTGCTGCTGGGAGCGTCCTACGGCTCCCTTCTGGCGTCGAAAATGTTGTTCGGCGGCCATTCCATCCATCTCATCTGCCTTCCGGCCGAAGCCGACTTGATCAACCAGGAAGGTTTCAAGGTCCGCCTGCCGGTGCGCGGCCGCAAGGATCCGGTCCTGCTCGAGTCGCGCAAATTGCCGGGCAAGGTGACCGCTGGCGGTGTGGCAGGCGTCAACCCGGCGGACTACGACCTGATCGGCCTCGCCATGCAGGAGCCGCAATATCGCGTCGACGGCGTGCGCCAGCTCCTCGACGCAGTCGGCAAGTCGAAGGTGCCGTGCATGTCGATCATGAACATGCCGCCGCTTGCCTATCTGCGGCGCATCCCCGGCCTCGACTGCGACAAGCTGAAGCCCGCCTACACCGACGCTTCGGTATGGGACAGCTTCGATCCCGAGCGCATCACCCTGAACAGCCCCGACCCGCAGGCGATCCGGCCGCCGGAAGAGAAGATCAATTTCCTGCAGGTGACCCTGCCTACCAACTTCAAGGTCGCGCGCTTCAAGGACGACAAGCTGACCGGAATCCTGAGCCAGCTCGAGAAGGACGTCGAGGCGGCGCGCTTCGATGCGTCCGATGGCAAGATCGAACTGCCGGTCAAGCTCAAGGTCTACGATTCGGTGTTCGTGCCGCTGGCCAAGTGGGCGATGCTGCTGGCCGGCAACTACCGCTGCGTCACCGAAGACGGCATGCGCACCGCGCAGGAGGCCGTGCACACCGACATCGAGACCTCGCGCTCCGTCTACAACTTCGTGATCGATCTCTGCGTCAAGCTCGGCGCCGATCCGAAGGACCTCGTGCCGTTCGAGAAGTATGCCGCGGCGGCCCAGAGCCTGGTGCGGCCGGCCTCGGCGGCGCGCGCGCTGAACAACGGCGTGCCCTTCATCGAGCGCGCCGACAAGCTGGTTCAGCTCATCGCCCGCGAGAAAGGACTGAGCCATCCCGAGATCGACCGCGGCGTGGCGCTGGTCGACCGCCGGCTGGAAGCCAACCGCAAGAAGGCAGCGGCCGCCTGATCAACTCGCCGGATTGAGCGGCGGAAGGGCGGGACGCGCGGCGAGGTCCTGTCCTGTCGTTCGAACTCGTTCGAGCCGAGCGGCGAAGGAAAGTGCCTGCTCGGTCGTCCAGGGTGCCCCGGCGAACACTCCCGCCTCGACTTCCTCGGCGAACGACGCAGGCAGCGGACTGGCGATGCGCTGCCGCCATGCCGCGAAGGCGCGATAGACCGCTCGCACGTCGCCATGGCGACAGGCCGCCTGGAGGTCACGGAAGGCCTTGGGCTCCGACGCCTCCCAGCGTGCCTGGCGTGCTGCACGAGCCGCCCTGAGCTGCGGCCACGCCCACCAGATCAGCGCGATCAGGCCCGCCGCGGTCGTCGCGACGAAGAGCCAGAGTTCCAACCGCTCCCCCGGCTGACGCGGCACCGTGACCGCCGCAACCGACGCTGTCGCCCCCTGCCCCGACGCCTGCCGCAGTCGCCCGCCCTCGAGATCCCACCAGGTCTGCGCGACGGCATCGAGCGGGAAGGAACCGCCGCGCTCGAACACGTAGGTGACGCGATCGGTACGTCGACCGGTGAGATCGCCGCGTTCGACGCGGTCGTCGATCTGCGGCGGCTCGACATAGACACGGACGCCCGGTGGCGCAGGAAAGGCAAGGTCGAGCATCGCCATGCCGGGAATGTCGGCAGCCTGGCGGGCGATGATGCGCACCAGTGCATCGCCGGCCTTGAACCTGGCGGTGGGCTCGGGCTGCCAGCGCTGGTCCAGG
>CADECW010000007.1:107538-114075 GCA_902825855.1 uncultured Rhodospirillales bacterium
CCGGCAAACAGCACGTCGACCAGCACCCGCACATGCTGGCCCAGCACAACACCTGACTCCGGCTTGACCGTCGTTCGGACGACCGTCTGCGCCACTGCCGGAACAGCACCGAGCAGCAACGTCAGGAGTATGACGATCGTCCTCACGGCTTGGCGGCCTGGAGCTGGTAGGCGAAGCGCGACTTCAGAAAGTCGGCCGGCCGCGTCTGCACACGCTTCAGCCACAGGGCACGCACCGCCTCGTCGCTCATCGGTGCACCGCTGATCTCTGTCTCCTGCCCGCCCGGGTTCTTCTTGTCCTTGTCGTAGACGATCTCGTCGGGCTTCTCGCGCTGGTCGCCGGTGTCGCCACCGGTCTTCTTCACCAGCTCGGCACGCAAGGAGGCGAGCGTCCGGTTGGCCTCGGCATCCGCCCAGCCGGGCCGCAGCACCAATGCACGGTCGTAGCGGGCGATCGCCTCGTCGTACCGGCCCAGCATGATCAGCGCATTGCCCTGGTCGTAGGCCGCCTCGGCGGTGTCCATGCCGCCGAAGGTCTGTGCGGCTTCCTTGAAGTTGCCGGCGTGGAACTGGGCCGCGCCGATCCACATCGGATCGACGAAGACAGCAGCCGCCTCGGCATAGCGACCCTGGCCCATCAGCAGGCGGCCGCGCTGCTCCGGCGTCAGCCACAGCTGGTTCCAGCCGATCGACCAGGCCACCAGCCCGAGCGCCAAGGCGGTGGCCAGCAACGTCGCCGCGAGCCAGGGCAATGACCGGTTCATGTCGCCAGCACCCAGCCGCGGCGGAACCACAACAGACCGATCAGCGCGATCACCGGCGCCAGCCAGTAGCCCGCTTCTTGCCACTGCTCCGCCTCGCTTGCAGCCGGCGCGCCCGGTGCGTCGGCCAGCCGTCGCGCGATCGCGACGATGTCGGCATTGTCGATCGTGGTCTCGATCCTTCTCGCACCGAGCGCCGACACGGCCGCGCCCAAGTTCGCGTCGGCCTCGACTGACGCCGCTGGCGCCATCGCGAAGAACACGATCGGCGGATGGCCGGCGATCTGGCTCAGCCCTTCGGTCTGGCCGGGCGCCACCGTGTCGGCGACCACGAGGATCGACCCGCCCTGTCCGCCGTCGCCCAGGACCTTGGCTGCCAACGTGACGGCATCGGCGAGCCTGTCGCCTTCGCGCGGCATGATGCCGGGCGAGAGGGCGTCGGCCATGCCGACGACGACTCCGGCATCCTGGGTCGGCGGCAGCACGAGATGGGCGGAGCCCGAGTAGGCAATGAGACCGGCGGGCATGCCGTCGCGGAGCTTCAGCAAGTCGGCGATCTTCTGGCGCGCGCGATCGAGCCGTGTCGGCGCGAGGTCAGGCGTGGTCATCGACGGCGTGACCTTCAAGACGATCATCGCCGGCGCCGCTCCTTCGGCGAATGGCGACGGCTCGCGCTGCCACGTCGGTCCGGCGACGGCGAACGCGGCGACGAGCCAGCCCGCCAGCAGGAGATCGTGCGGGCCGAACCGCGGTCCCTCTGCTCCACCCACCACCAGCGCCTTCAACAGGTGCGGATCGATCACCCGGCTCCAGCGCCGGGTGGTGTCGGCGCGCTGCCGCGCGAACCACCACAGCACGACCGCCGGGACGACCAGCAGCAGCGCCCACGGGCGCAGGAAATGGAAGTTCTCGATGAAGGCGCTCATGTCGGCACACTGTGCCGTACGACCGGCCATCGCAGCATCAGAACCGCCTGGACCAGCATGGAGAAAACGACAAGCGCCAGCAGCGGCGCCCAGAAGAGTTCCACGCGCGGCTGGAAGCTGACGGTGTCGACCTTGCGCGTCTCGATCTGGTCGAGGCGGCGATAGATCTCCTGAAGCTCGGCGCGGTCGAGGGCGCGGTAGAAGCCGCCGCCCGTGACCTGGGCGACGTCCTTGAGCGCCGCCTCGTCGAGCTTGTCCTCGCCGGCCGCAGCGGGGTCGCCGATCGCCACGGTATGGATCGTGATCTTGCGATCGCGCGCCACACGGGCTGCCTCGGCCGGCGGCACGCTCGAGCCGGTGTCGTTGCCGTCGGTCAGCGCGATCATGGTCCGCGCCGGCACTGTCGACCTGGCGAAGAGATTGACACCAAGGCCGATCGCATCGCCGAAGGCAGTGCGTGGTCCCGCCATGCCGACCTGCATCTCGCCGACCAGGCGGCGGCTGAGATCGAGATCGGTGGTGAACGGCACCAGCGTGAACGGCGCGTTGCCGAACACCACGACGCCGACTCGATCGCCCTTCCGCCTGGCCAGGAACTCTTCGAGCACCTGCTTCACCGCCGTCAGCCGGTCGACCTTGGCGCCGGACGGATCGGTGAAGTCCCTGGTATCCATCGAACCCGACAGATCGACCAGCAGCAGCAGGTCGCGCGCCGGCTTGTCATGGTGGATCGGCGGTTCGATCCATTGCGGCCGCATCAGCGCGGCGATCGCGAGCAGCCAGCAGACGACCAGGCTGGCGCTGCGCCAGCGGCCGCGACGGCCGACCACGACACCAGCCCGCGGCTGCTGGCCGGTGAGCGACACCACCAGGCCGAAGAACGGCACTCGCACGCCGCGGCGACTCTCGGCATGTGCCGGCAGCAGCCACATCACGAGCAAGGGCAGCAGCACCAGCTCGGCCAGCCATGGATAGGCGAAGCTCAGCACCGATGCCTCCTCACCCAGGCCCGCGCGGCGGCGCGGGCGGCCTCGGCGGAGGCGCGGTCGATCGTGCCGCCGAATGCCAGCGTCTCGATGTGACGACCGGCGCCATCGGTGAAGACAGTGGTGTGCGCGCTGCGATCGAGGAAGGCGAGCCAAGCGGCACCCGTCAGCGCCGCTACCTTCTCACGCGGCCAGGCGGCGAGTGCTGCGCGTTTCAGGACAGTGGAGATGCCGCAGGGCTCGACGCTGTCGAGCTCGCGCAATGCCTCGCGCCGATAGGCGTCGGCTCGATATCGAGCGACCGCCGCCGCCGACACGATCACGACTGCCGCAAGCCCCGCCGCCGCAACGATCCACCAGCCGGGTGCCGGTGGCCACAGCGACACCTCCGGCGGCAGGGCGAGATCACGAAGATTCGAGAGGTCGGCGGGATCAGCCATGGGCGTTGCTCATGCCGCCGCTCGTCGTCGCGCCAGCCGCCGGCCCAGCTGCTCGCGGAACTGTTCGACGACATCACGGTCGGTGGCGATCGGCAGGACCGGAATGGCGTGATGCAGCGAGAAGCGGGCGGCGGCCCGGCGCCGCGCCGTAAAGGTGTCGGTGAAGTGCTGCCCGAGGTCGCGAGCCGACAGGTCCACCTCGATCTGCCGGTCGCCTTCGGCCAGCACGGCGCGGCCGATATCGGGAAGTTGTTCTTCCAGCGGATCGTGCACGAACACCGACAGCACGTCGTTGTGAGCGGTGATCTCGGTGACGAGCTGGACCGTTTCGGCATCGGCGCCCGACTGATCGGAGATCAGGCAGACCAGCCAGTCATGATGGGCGAGCCGCGCCGCGCGCGCCAATACCTGGTTGAGCAGCAACGGATCGGCCGGCGGACCATCCGCCGACAGGCGTCGGTTCTGGCGGACCACCTCGATCAGGATGCGCCGCACCGCCGCGTCGCGCGCCTCGGGACGGACTTCCACCGTGGCGTGCTCCGAGAAGACGATGGCGCCGACGCGGTCGCCCAACGAGGTTACGCGGAACGCGGCGAGAGCCGCCGCTTCGGCCGCGGCGACCGACTTCATGGCGCCTCGGCTGCCGAAGAACATCGACATGCGCTGGTCGACCAGCAGCAGCACGCTGCGGTCGCGCTCCTCGGTGTAGACGCGGACATGCGGACTGCCGCGCCGCGCTGTCGCCAACCAGTCGATAGTTCGCGTGTCGTCGCCCTCGAAGTAGTGGCGCAACTCCTCGAAATCGAGGCCACGGCCGCGCAGGCGCGAGGCATGGCGGCCAGTCAGCAGCGAATGGACGGGCTGGCGCGGCAGGAAGCTGAAGCCCTTGGCGCGATGGCGCAGGCGCAGCAGCTCGTCGAGGGTGACGTGGACGCGGCTCATGAGGGTCCCCTACGCCGCCACGGCGACCTGCCGCAGGATCTCGTCGATCACCTGGTCCTTGCCGACGCCGTCGGCCGTCGCCTCGTAGCTCAGCGTCACGCGGTGGCGCAGGCAGTCGTGGGCGATCGACTTCACGTCCTCTGGCAATACGTGATCGCGGCCGCGCAGCCAGGCATGGACGCGACTCGAGCGGTCGAGCGCCAGCGATCCTCGCGGGCTAGCCCCGATGGTGATCCAGTCCTTCAGCTTGTCGCCGAACTCGCCCGGCCGCCGTGTCGCGGCGACCAGGGAGACGATGTAGGCCTCGACGGCATCGACGCTCTTCACCGCGTCGATCTCGGCGCGGGCATCGAAGATCGCCTGCTGGGCGATCTTGGGCGGCGGCGCTGCCCTGGTGCCCTGCGCCTGCTCACCGCGCACGAGCTGCAACACCTTCACCTCATCGCCGTCGCTCGGATAGTCGATGCGCACATGCATCAGGAAACGGTCCATCTGCGCCTCGGGCAGCGGATAGGTGCCCTCCTGCTCGATCGGATTCTGCGTCGCCAGCACCATGAAAAGCTCGGGCAGCTTGTAACGCTTGCCCGACACGGTGACCTGCCGCTCCTCCATGGCCTCAAGCAGCGCCGACTGCACCTTGGCCGGTGCGCGGTTGATCTCGTCGGCCAGCACCAGATTGCCGAAGATCGGACCTTGCCTGAACTGGAAGGTCCCCGCCCCCGTGCCCTGGCTGAGATAGATCTCGCCGCCGGTGACGTCGGACGGCAGCAGATCCGGCGTGAACTGGATGCGGCTGAATTCCGATTCGAGCGCCGCCGACAGGCTCTTGATGGCGCGCGTCTTGGCGAGGCCCGGCAGGCCCTCGACGAGGACGTTGCCGTCGGCCAGCAGCGCGATCACCAGCCGTTCGACGACGCGCTCCTGACCGATCACCGAGGCGTTGACTCGGCGCTGGATCTCCTCGATCTGCTCGCGTGGTGTCGTCATCGGCTGCACGTTCCTGCGTAATAGTCGGCGGCGTTGCATGTCTTGCCCCCCGGCAACGAGCAGACCCCCTGCTCGCCCGAAGCGCTTTCGGTCACCATCGTGTAGCGCCCGCCGGTGATGGCGCAATAGCGTGCCGCCGGCGTGACATAGCCCGTCACGCGCAAGCCGTTCTTCGGACACTCGCCGCGGAACAGCGCCCATTCCTCGCACAGGTGGTTGTCGGTGAACACGCAGACGCCGTACTGGCCGCCGTCGGGGCGCTTCTCCACATGCAGCGCCCCGCCCTGCTTCACGCAGTTCTGCGACGCAGGATTTGCGAGGTGCGTCTGAGCCCCGGCGGCGAGCGGGACCAGGCTCAGCGCGATCCGGAACCACGTTCTCATCGGGTCTTCATCGACGCGTTGACCTTTTCCATCACCTGGTCAATCGAGAACGAGGCCGGGCGCTGACGTGGAGGGAACTCCTTGTACGTCGCCATGTACTGCGCGACCTTCTCGACCGCCGGCAGGATAAGGAAGGTGCGGTCCATCATCCACTTGTCGAACATCACGGTCGAGCCGTCGAAAGCATACTCGAAGGGATCGGCCTTTAGGTCGATGATCAGCGGCGCCCGCAGCGGCGTGAGCGGCATGCGCCATACCGAGATGCCGGTCGAGAACTGTGCGGTGAAGTTGTACTTGAAGCGCTCGTCCCGGTAGGCGACGAGATTGCCGTCGTCGTCGAAGTAGACGTACTCCTTGCGCGGCGACTCCGAGGCCTCGCCCTTCAATACAGGCAGCTGGTTGTAGCCGTCGATGTGGACCTTGAAGGTCTTGTTGCCGACCGGCAGACCGGCCCGCAACTTGCCCTTGATGTCGGAATCTCCACCGGCTGCCGCCACCAGAGTCGGCAGCCAATCCTCGGCCGAGAACAGGCCATCGACGATAGTGCCGGGCTTGATGACGCCGGGCCAGCGCGCCACGCAGGGCACGCGCACGGCGCCTTCCCAATTGGTGTCCTTCTCGGACCGGAACGGCGAGATGCCGCCGTCGGGCCACATGCTCTTCATGGCGCCGTTGTCGGTCGTGTAGATCACCAGCGTGTTGTCGGCGATCTTCTGGTCCTCGAGGAACTTCAGCAGCTCGCCGACCTGGCCGTCGTGCTCGACCATGCCGTCTGCCTGCAGGCCAAGCCCGGTCTTGCCGGCCGAGCTGGGCTTCAGGTGCGTGAAGATGTGCATGCGCGTGGAGTTGAACCAGCAGAAGAATGGCTTGGTGGCCCTGACCTGGCGCTCCATGAAGTCCTTGGCGGCGGCCAGGAACTCTTCGTCGACCGTTTCCATGCGCTTGCGCGTCAGCGGGCCGGTGTCCTCGATCTTGCCGTCGGCCGACGTCTTCAGCACGCCACGCGGGCCGAACTTCTTGCGGAACTCGGGATCCTTCGGATAGTCGGGATTCTCCGGCTCCTCCTCGGCGTTGAGGTGGTAGAGGTTGCCGAAGAACTCGTCGAAGCCGTGC
>CADECW010000008.1:0-29912 GCA_902825855.1 uncultured Rhodospirillales bacterium
CTGCACGACTTCATCGTGGGCTCGCTGAGCCGCGTCACGGGCACCAAGGCTGGCTGAGGCATTTCACATCCAGCCGATAGCCGTACCGGCCTCATTACACCGGCCTATCAAACCGGCCGGTCTCCGCTGATCTGGACGCGCCGCAACAGACGGCGGAACGGGCCGGTATCGCCCAGCGCGATATGCTTGGCGCTGCGATTGTCCCAGAAGGCGATAGAACCCTTGTCCCAACGGTAGCGGAAGGTGAACTCCGGCCGGTTGCCGTGCTCGAACAGGAAGTCGAGCAGGGGCTTGCTCTCCGCTTCGGTCATGCCCTCGAAGCCTACCGTGTAGGACTTGTTGACGAACAGCATCTTGCGGCCGGTCTCGGTATTGGTACGGACCACCGGATGGCTGTTGCGCGTCTCGCGCCAGTCCGCGCCGTCGCGATGCTTGGTCGAGCGGCCCTTGTTCTTGCCGGCTTGCGGGCCCGCCACCATGATGTCGCTGTGCACGGCGCGCAGCCCGTGCAGCATCTTCTTCATGCCGTCCGACAGCGTCTCGTAGGCGAGGTACTGGTTGGCGAACATGGTGTCGCCGCTGTAGGGCGGGATATCGATGCCATAGAGTATGGCGCCCATCGGCGGCTCGGCGCTCATGGTGGTGTCGGCATGCCAATCCTCGCCGACATAGCCCGTGTCGCCAGGTTCGCGGCGGACCATGACGATCTCGGGATCGTCGCCCATGCCGACATAGTTGGGATGGATGAAGAGCTCGCCGAAGCGTCGGGCGAAAGCCTTGTGGCGGGCGACATCGAGCTCCTGGTCGCGGAAGAACACCACGCAATGCTCGTTCAGGGCATCGCGGATCTCGCCGATGGTCTCGTCGTCGAGATCCTGGGCCACGTCGACGCCGGAAATCTCCGCGCCGCCGGCGCCGGAGAGAAGACGAATCTCGAGACGCGTGTTACGCATGGGCTCGCTCCGCCGTGTTGCTGCCGCCAAGGCTACCCCAATCGGCGGGCTTTGCCAGCCATCACTGGCAGGTGAAGGTGATCTTTCGCGGTGTGATCGTAGGCAAGGGAGGTGCGGCCGGGTCAGCCGGCCGGGGCCACGAGCGGTCGGCCAGGTGCTTGCCGACGACCGGCACCAGCAAATTGAACGTGATCCAGGCCTGGAGCTTCAGACCGCCATAATTCGTGTGGACGGCATCGACGAACAGGTCAGGATCGAGCGGAAAGTAGCGCGCCGTATCGATGAAGGGGATGTCGTATACCTTGGCGTACTTGGCGAGCAGCCGGTTCTGGAAGATCGCCAGCCGCTCCATGTCGCGGTAGCGGAACGGGTAGTAGGCGCTGTTGAGCTGCTCGAGAATGTATTTGTGGCGGACCGGGTCGAGCACCATGCCGTCCTTCACCATCCACAGGAACGAGCTTATGGCGAAGTCGCTGCCGGCCTTCTGCACGGCCGTGCGCATCTCGTCGAGGTCGCGCTGGATCCAGTTCAGGTTGATCGGCAGCTTGGGGTAGGAGAGGTCGGGATCGGTTTCGCTAAGCCCCTCCGGCCACTGCACGCGATAGTCGGGCTTGGGCCATTCGCGGCCGTCCTGTGACGGGCCGGCCATGCCGATCGCGGCGCGGACGCGGGCCAGGATCGCGGAATAGCGCGCCGCCTCCTGAAGCCAGCCCGGCACGGCGGTGGCCGGCGGCGCCTTGGGCGCTTCAGGTCGCGGCGGCGCCTTGTCGACGATCGATTGCAAATTGAACTGATTGCCGCCCTCGTAATAGATGACCAGGTCGGGCCGGAGCGGCACGACCTCGGTCTGCACGATGGCGACGTTGTCGCTCGACACGGTGCTCTCGCGCGCCGAGTTCAGCACCTCGAAATGCACGTCGAGCTTCTGAGACTCGGCCCAGCGGTTCAGCCAGTAGCCGACCAGTTCGGGATAGGAAAAGGGAAGATGCGGGGCACCGACGGTGGTCGAGGAACCGACGAAGATGATGCGGATGGACTTGGGGCGGCGCGGCACTTCGATCGGCGCCCCGCGCCAGCCCATCTGGTTCGTCACCAGGCCGGTCGGCTGCGTTGCGTCCGGCATGTAGCGATAGGGCGGCCGGGGCTGGCCGTCAGGCGGATCGTAGAGATAGAGCATGCCCGGTGCGTGGCGCAGGAACGCGTGCTTGCAGGGATCGCCGGCGAAGACCGAGTTCCACGCCTTGAACGGATCGGCCGGACGGAACTCCATGCCGCCGACATTGTGCTCCTCGATGTAGTGGAACAGGCGCTGCCACTCGGGATCGACCTTGCGCCGGTTGGGTAGTGGCGGCGGCGAGCTGAAAAACCATTTGCCGTCGACGCCGGCGGCCAGCGGAAACTTGTCCAGCACCGCGGGATCGACGCTCGCGCTGCCCTCCGGGTCGCCGAGCGAGATGGCGTACATGCGGTAGCCGTCGATGTAACGGACGGCTGCTTCGGCAACGAGGACGCTGAAGACGATTGACGCGAGAAACAGCAGGACGTTCTTCAGTTTCAGGGCGCTCCCTTGGGACGGCAGCCACCTAGCACGGAATTCGAGCAGTGCAAGGCGCGTGCGACGTTAGTTGCCTCCGGGAGAGGACAAGGAGGGAGACTTGGCGACCTTGCCTTTTTTGCGCCATTCCTCGATGCGCTGCAGCACCGTGAAGAACGACGGCACGAACAGCACGGCAAGGCAGGTCGAGGCGATCATGCCGCTGAACACCGCGAGGCCGAGCGAGATGCGCGAATTGGCGCCTGCGCCCGTCGCCGTCACCAGGGGCACCACGCCCAGGATGAAGGCGAACGACGTCATCAGGATGGGCCGGAAGCGGGTGCGGGCGGCTTCCACCGCCGACTCGACGATGTCCTTGCCGTCGATCAGGCGGCGCTCACGGGCGACCTCCACGATCAGGATCGCGTTCTTGGCGCTGAGCGCGATCAGCAGCATCAGGCCGATCTGCGTGTAAAGGTTGTTGGCCAGGCCAAGCGAGCCCAGCGCGATCGCCGGACCGGCCAGCGACAACGGCACGGCGAAGATCACCGCCAGGGGCAGGATCCAGCTCTCATACTGGCCGGCGAGGCAGAGATAGACCAGCAGGATGGCGAGCGCGAAGACGTAGGTGAGCTGACTGCCGACCAGGTTCTCCTGGTACGACATCGCCGTCCATTCATATCCGGTGCCCGGCGGAAGGACCGCGCTGGCGATCTGGTCCATCAGCTGGATGCCTTCGCCTGAGCTGAAGCCCGGCGCCGGCGTGCCGACAATGGCGGACGACGGATAGAGATTGTACAGGCTGACGATCGGCGGGCCCGACGCCTCGTGCAGCTCGGCCAGCGCGCCGATCGGCACCATCTTGCCCTCGAGGTTGCGTACCTGCAGCCTGAGGATGTCCTCGGCCTTGGTGCGATACTCCGATTCGGCCTGCAGGAAGACCATCAGGGTCAGGCCGAACTTGTTGAAGCGGTTGACGTACGCCGAGCCCAGGTACGAGGAGAGCGTGGTGAACACGTCCCCGATCGATACCTTGAGCGTTTCTGCCTTCGAACGATCGACATCCACTCGGATGTGCGGCGCCCCGGCGCGGAAGGAGGTCACGATGTTGGTGAGCGCCGATTGCGAGCTGGCGTTGCGGATCAGGTTGTCGGTCGCGTTCTGCAGCTTGGCGTAGTCGAAGCTGCCGTCCTTCTGCTCGACCTGCAGCGCGAAGCCGCCGGCATTGCCGACGCCCTGGATGGCGGGCGGGACCAGCGGGAAGCCGTGGCCATCCTGCAGTGTCCGGAGCTGTTCGCCGATATGCATGACGATCGAGCGCAGGTCCTGGTTCGGCTCCTTGAGGCGTGCGTCCCAGTCCTTGAGGATGACGTAGGCGACGCCGCCATTGGCCAGCATGGAGTTGCTGTCGAGCACCGACATGCCGCTCAGCGCGACCACCTTGTCGACGCCCGGCGTCGCCATGGCGATCTTGGTGACCTCGTCCATCGCCGCATTGGTGCGCTCGAGTGAGGCGCCGTCGGGCAATTGCAGGCCGACCAGCATGTAGCCCTGGTCCTCGTTGGGAATGAACGCCGTCGGCAGGCGCGCCACACCCCAGCCGGCGACGCCGGCGATGACGAAGGCGACGATCATCACCGCGACGCTGCGACGGGCCATTGCGCCGATCAGCCGGGCGTAGGCGTCCTCGAGCTTGCCGTAGACCTTGTTGAAGCCGCGGAAGAAGAAGTTGCGCTGCTCCGGTGGTACGGTGGGCCTGAGCCACAGGGCGCACTGGGTGGGCTTCAGCGTCGCCGCGTTGACCGCGCTGATGAACGCGGTGGCGGCGATCACCAGGGCGAACTGGGCGAACATCTGGCCGGTCAGGCCCGGCACGAAGGCGGCCGGCAGGAACACCGACATCAGCACCAGCGTGATGCCGATCACCGGGCCGAACAGCTCTTTCATCGCCTTGATGGCGGCGTCGTGGGGCGTCATGCCGCGCTCGATGTGATGGGCGACGCCTTCGACGATCACGATGGCGTCGTCGACCACGATGCCGATCGCCAGCACGATGCCGAAGAGGGTGGTGGTGTTGACGGTGAAGCCCAGCGCCGCCATGGCAGCGAAGGCGCCGATGATGGTCACCGGGATGGTCGTGGCCGGAACCAGCATGGCGCGCCAGTCCTGCAGGAACAGAACGATCACGATCAGCACCAGGACGCCCGCCTCGATCAGGGTCAGGAAGACCTCCTTGATCGAAGCGTTGACGAAGCGTGTCGTATCGAAGGGCACCTCGTAGACCAGACCCTTGGGGAAGGCCTTGCTGAGCTCGGCCATCTTGGCGTTGACGCGGTTGGCGACGTCGAGCGCGTTGGCCTCGGGAAGCTGGTAGATGGCGATGCCCGCGTTCGGCTTGCCGTTCAGCCTGGAGGTCATGGTGTAGGTCTGGGCGCCCAGCTCGACCCGGCCGATATCCTTGAGCCGGAGGATGCGGCCGCCGTTGCCCTGCTCGGATTTGACGACAATGTTGCCGAATTCTTCCGGCGTGCTCAGCCGGCCCTGGATATCGACCGTGAACTGGAAGTCCTGGCCCTTGGGCGCGGGCGGCGCACCGACCTGGCCCGCCGTGACGGGCTGACTCTGCTCCTGGATCGTCCTGCTCACCTCCGACGGCGTCAGCCCGAAGGTGTAGAGCTTCTGCGGGTCGAGCCAGACGCGCATGGAGTATTCGCCGATGCCCAGCACCTGCGTGTTGCCGACTCCCGGCAGGCGCGACAGCTCGTTGACCAGGTTGATGGTGGCGTAGTTCGCCATGTAGAGGCTGTCGAAGGTCGAATCGGGCGAGGTGAGCGACACGATCTGCAGGATAGAGGTCGACTTCTTCTGCACGACCACGCCCTGCGCCTGAACCGACACGGGCAGCGAAGCGAGGGCGGCGCTCACCTTGTTCTGTACCAGGACCTGCGCGAAATCGAGGTTGGTGCCGATCTGGAAGGTGACGGTGAGCGTGTAGGTGCCGGCATCGGTGCTGTACGACTGCATGTAGATCATGCCCTCGACGCCGTTGACCTGAAGCTCGATGGGCAGCGCGACGTTGTCGACGACGGTCTTCGCGCTGGCGCCCGGATAGGTTGTCGTAACCTGGACGGTCGGCGGCACGATGTTGGGGTACTGGGCGACCGGGAGGGTGATCAGCGCCACCGTGCCCAGGATGACGATAACGATCGCCAGCACGTTGGCCAGCACCGGCCGATTGATGAAGAACTCGGATATCATGGCGGCGACCCGGCGGCTATTTGGTCGTCGTGATGTTGGCGCCGGATGGCGGAGGAGGGATGGTCTCCTGCTTGGGCACCACCTTGCCGCCCGGCACCGCCTGGCCGTTGGTGGTCAGCACCACGCGGTCGTCGGCGGCAAGGCCCTCGGTGATCACGCGCAGCCCACCGACCAGAAGCTGCCCGGCTTTGATGCGCTTCTGCTCGACGACATTGTCCTTGTTCACGACCAGCGCGTACTTGCCGGCCTGGTCCTCGGCGATCACGCGATTGGGGATCAGGAGGACGGACTTCGCGCCCAGGCCCATTGGCAGCCTGATTCGGGTGAAGAAGCCAGGGATCAGGTCGCGATTGGGGTTCTTGAAAAGGCCGCGCACCAGAATTGTACCGGTCTGCGCGTCGATCTCCGGAGCCACGTAGTTCAGGAAACCAGCGTGCGGGTAGCCTTCCTCGTTCATCAGGCCGATATCGAGGGGGATCTTGGCCAGTTCTTCGACGGAGAGGCGCCGATTGGCGACGTTCTGGCGGATCTTCAGGACGTCCTGCTCGCTCACGTTGAATTCGACGTAGATCGGGTCGAGCTGGACGATGGTCGCGAGCTTGGTCGCCTTGCCGTTGCCGACCAGTTCGCCGACCGACACCAGGTGCTTGGACACGATGCCGTCGAACGGCGCCTGGACCGTCGTATAGCCAAGGTTGGTCTGGGCAATGGTGAGATTGCCCTCGGCGTTCTCGACATTGGCGCGGTCGCTGTCGCGCTTGGCCTTGGCCTGGTCGTAGGTATTCTGCGCCGTCACGTTCTGGCGCAGCAGCGTCTCCTGGCGGACGAACTCGGCCTCGGACTGCACGAGCTTGGCCTTGGCGCCATCGAGCTGCGCTTCGGCCTCCTTGACCTGGGCTTTGTACATCGTCTGCTCGATGACGAAGAGCGTGTCGCCCTTCTTCATTATCGAGCCATCGACGTAGTTCTGCGAATTCAGGAAGCCTTCGACGCGGGCCACCAGATCGACGGTCGCGAAGGCTACCGTGTTGCCCGTCAACTCCTCGTAGGGGACGACGTCCTGCTGCAGCGGAGTGGCGACGCTGATCTGGGGCGGTGGCGGTGGCTGGAACTTGTTCTCAGGTTTGCAGCCGGCCAGGAAAGCGGCCAGCAGCGGCAGCAGGATCAGGCTGCGGTTCATGTTCCGACGACGCTCCCCCGCAATGACAGTGCAAAATCGTTACCGCATCCCGGTCCCGAATGCCACCGCGCCAGGACGACGCAAGACGTCGACGAAAGGCCTTTCGGGCAAGGTCGCCGTGACCACACAATTTCGTTTTCGTCAGCTTTTTTCGCACCGTAGGGAGCCCCCAAGGCGCTCATCTGGCGTCCTGTATGGCCTGCCAGATGCGCGCGGGGGTTGCCGGTCCGTCGAAGCTCGTCACGCCGAGCGGCGCCAGTGCGTCGAGGATGGCGTTGCCGATGGCCGGGAAGGCCGCGATGGCGCCGGCCTCTCCGCAACCTTTCACACCCAGCGGATTGGTCGTGCACGGCGTGCCGTTGAAGCCGACGTCGAACGACGGCAGGTCGTCGGCGCGCGGCAGGGCGTAGTCCATCAGCGAGCCCGCCACCATCTGGCCCGAGTCCGCGTCGTAGGCCGCATGCTCCAGCAGCGCCTGGCCGGCGCCTTGCGCCATGCCGCCATGCATCTGGCCGGAGACGATCATCGGATTGACCAGCACGCCATAGTCGTCGACCGCCGTATAGCGCACCAGTTCGACGCGGCCGGTGTCGCGATCGATCTCCACTTCCACCACATGGGTGCCGTTGGGAAAGGTCATGTGCTCGCGCTTCCAGTAGTCGTAAGTGTCGAGCGGCTCGCTCCTGACGCGGCCGAGCGCTGCCACCTCGAACAGGCCGATGGCGCGGTCGGTGCCCGACACCACGAAGCGTCCATCCTCGAAGCGCATGTCGGCCTCCGACGCCTCGAGTGCGTCGGCGGCGATGGCCATGCCCCTGGCGACGATCCTGTCCGACGCGCGCCAGATCGCGGTGCCGCCCATGTAGGTCGCGCGCGAACTGCCGTGGCCGCCGCCGTGCGCGATCAGGTCGGTGTCGCCCTGGCGCAGACGGATGCGTTCGTTGGCCACGCCCAGGCGATGGGCCAGGATCTGGGGGAAGGTCGTCTCGTGGCCCTGGCCGATGTGCTGCGTGCCGGTGATCAGCGATACCGTGCCGTCGCTTTCGAAGCGGATGTCGACATTCTCGTCCGGCGGACCGCCCGTGCCCTTGATGTGGTAGGCGAAGCCCAGGCCGCGCAGCCGCCCCGCCGCTTCGCTCTGCTGGCGTCGCACCGCGAAGCCCGCGACGTCGGCGCGGGCCAGCGCGGCGCCGAGCGTCTCGGCGAAGCTGCCGCTGTCGACCTGAAAACCGAAGACGTTGGTCATCGGCATCGCGGCGGCCGGTACCATGTTGAGACGGCGCAGCTCGGCGCGATCGAAGCCCGCCTTCATCGCAGCCATGTCGATCAGGCGTTCCATGATGTTCACGGTCTCGGCGAAACCCGGCCCGCGCGTCACGCCGATCGGTGCGGTGTTGCTCAGCACCGCCATGATGTGAAGCGCGATCGCCGGGATGCGATACACCGTGCCTTGCAGGTGGATGTACTGGTAGGTCTGCACCGCGCCGCCGGCGCCGATCATGTAGGCGCCGAGATTGGCGATGCTCGCGACCTTCAGGGCGAGGAACTTGCCCGACTCATCGAGGGCCAGCGACGCCTCGGCCGCCGTGTCGCGCGCGGCGTGGTCGGACAGGAACACCTCGCTGCGGCTTGCGATCCATTTCACCGGCCGGCCGGTTCGTCTCGCCGCCCAAAGGACCAGGGCATGCTCGACATAGGCGAAGTTTTTCGCGCCAAAGCCGCCGCCGACATCGGGCGCCACGAAGCGCACGTCCTTGGAGCCGACGCCGAGCGCGCGGGCGACGTGATCGCGGTTGATGTGGATGTTCTGGCTGGAGACATGCAGCGTGTAGCGGCCGGTCGTGGGATCGTACTGCCCAATGCCGCCGCGCGGCTCCATCGGGTTCATGACGATGCGATGGTTGTCGAGCTGGAGCGAGACGACATGTGCGGCGCGGGCGAAGGCGTCGTCGGCGCCCCTGGCGTCGCCGGTGCGCCAGTCGAGACAGACATTGCCCGGCACCTCGTCGGCGATCAGCGGCGCGCCCGCCGCGCGCGCCGCCTCGCCTGACGTCACGGCCGGCAGCGGCTCGTAGTCGATCTCGACCAGTTCCGCGGCATCCGCTGCCTGCGCCTGACTCTCGGCCACGATCAGGGCGACCTGCTCGCCCGCGAACCGCACCTTGTCGCGCGCAAGCAACGGCTGGGGTGCGAAAGCGAAGGGCTCGCCGGTCTGGATGTTGGCTTCGGCGTAGGGCCGCAGCGGCTTCAATCCGTCGGCCTCGGCATCGGCGGCGGTCAGCACGGCGAGCACGCCCGGTGCCCGGCGCGCGACGGTGCAGTCGATCGAGCGGATGCGGGCGTGCGCATGCGGCGAGCGCAGTACGACTGCGTGAGCCATTCGCGGAAAGCGCAAGTCGTCGAGATAGGTGCCGTGACCGGTGACGAAGCGCTGATCCTCGCGCCGCCGCGGCGACGCCCCGATTCCATCCTTGCTCATGTGCGCAGCGACTCCGCGTTCTTGGCCTGTCGTCTCTCATCCCACCAGTCACTGGCCTGCAGCTTCCAATAGACGAGCTGCGTGCCGATGCGGCCCAGTGCACCACCGGCCCAGGCCGTACCGAACGGCGCGAACAGGCGCCAGCGATCGTCCTCATGGGCGATGCCGGCGGCGACCGCGTCGGCGCCGGCCGCCGTCTGGGCCACGCCATGGCCGCCGAAGGCAGTGCAAGCCCACAGGCCGGGCTCGATCTCGCCGACCTGGGGCATCTTGTGCAGCGCGTAGCCCATGATGCCGGGCCACGCATATTCGATCGCGATGTCGCCGAGCTGCGGATACACCGAGACGATATCGCCACGGATCATGGCGCGCAGCCGTGCCGGCTCGCGCGTATCGGTGGTGATGCGGCCGCCCCACAGCAGGCGGTCGTCGTCGACGATGCGGTAGTAGTCGCCGGCGCGGCGCGTATCGCCGATGGCGCCGCGCCAGCGGATCGCCTCGCCGAGCCGTGACCCGAGCTTGCCGGTCACGGCGACATAGGTCGCGACCGGCAGGACGGCGCCGCTCAGGCGATGGATGCGACCGAGATCGGCATTTCCCGCCAGCACGACGTGTCGCGCCGTAATCTCCCCCATTGCCGTGCGCAGCTGCCATTCCGTGCCACCGCGCTCCAGCGCCCGCGCTTCGGTGTCCTCGTGGACCAGCGCACCGCGCTTCTCGACATCGGCCGCCAGCGCCAATGCCAGGTTGAGCGGATGGATCTGGAACCCCGTCGCGTCGTGCAGGCCCTGGAAGTAGCGATTGGTGACGAGCAGGCTGCGTATCCTGTCGGCCTCCCAGGGCTCGAACGTGGCGCCGAGCTTCGTGGCAAGCGCCTGTGACCGCTCGGCGAAGTCAGGCCCCTGGTCGGTGCGCGACACCGAGATCCGGCCCCAGCCCATCATGATGTCGGGGCGGCCCATCTCCTTCAGCGACGCGCGCACGATCTCAACTCCGCGCTGCGACTGGGCGTAGAGCTGGCGGGCGTGGTCTTCGCCCAATTGCTCGATCAACGCGCCGGAGCGCAGGGCGAAGCCCGGGCCGACGAAGCCGCCGTTGCGGCCTGAGGCGCCCCAGCCGATGCGCCGGCGCTCGACCAGCACCACTTTCAGCCCGCGCATCGCCAGCAGCCGCGCCGTGTGCAGGCCGGCAAAGCCGCCGCCCACGACCGCGACGTCGGCGGCGACGCGGCTGCTGAGCGCGGGCCGTTCCGGAGCGGCCTCTCGCGTGGCGGCATACCAGCTTGCGGGATAGTCGATGTCACCCATTCCGGCTAAGGATGGCACGGCGATTGGTCTGGAGGAACGATGTCGCTCGATTTCGATGCGGTGGTCATCGGCGCCGGCTTCGGCGGCATGTACATGCTGCACCGGCTGAGGCTGAAGGGTTTCAAGGTGCAAGCCTTCGAGACCGGCAAGGGTGTGGGCGGCACCTGGTACTGGAACCGCTATCCCGGCGCGCGTTGCGACGTCGAGAGCGTGCAGTACTCCTATCAGTTCTCTCCCGAGCTGCAGCAGCAATGGGAATGGACGGAGCGCTACGCCACCCAGCCCGAGATTCTGCGCTATGCCAACCACGTCGCCGACCGCTTCGACCTGCACCGCGACATCAGGTTCGAGACTCGTGTCACCCGGGCGATCTTCGACGAGGCCGCCCATGCCTGGACTGTCGAGACCGACAAGGGAGATCGCGTCACCGCGCGCTTCGTCGTCACGGCGCTGGGCTGCCTTTCGTCACCCAACACGCCCAGGATCCCGGGCCTGGCGGACTTCAAGGGTCCGGCCTACCACACCGGCAACTGGCCGCACGAAGGCGTCGACTTCACCGGCAAGACAGTGGGCGTGATCGGCACCGGCTCGTCGGCGATCCAGTCGATCCCGATGATCGCCAGGCAGGCGCGCCACGTCACGGTGTTCCAGCGCACGGCCAACTACACCATCCCGGCGCACAACGGGCCGCTCGATCCGGACTATGTGCGTGCAGTCAAGGCCGACTATACGGCGATGCGCCAGCGCGCCAAGACGATGCCGGCCGGCATCGATCTCAGGCCCAACATGGCCTCCGCCGTCGAAACGCCCGAGGCGGAACGGCTGCGCGAATATCAGGGACGCTGGGACTATGGCGGGCTGGGCTTCATGGCCTCCTTCTCCGACCTGCTGCTGAACGACGAGTCGAACAGGACGGCGGCGGAGTTCGTGCGCGGCAAGATCCGTGAGATCGTCAAGGATCCCGAGCTCGCCGACAGGCTCTCGCCGCGCAACATCATCGGCTGCAAGCGCCTGTGCGTCGACACCGGCTACTGGGCGACTTTCAACCAGCCGCATGTCAGCCTGGTCGACGTCGGCGACACCCCGATCGAGCGCATTACCGCCGATGGGCTCAGGGCCAACGGCAAGGACTACGCCTTCGATTGCCTGGTGCTGGCGACCGGCTTCGACGCCATGACCGGCGCGCTGCTGCGCATCGACATCCGCGGCCGCCACGGCCGCAGCCTGCAGGAGAAGTGGACCGAAGGACCGAAGACGTATCTCGGCCTCACCATGGCGGGCTTCCCCAACCTCTTCACCATCACCGGGCCGGGCAGCCCGTCGGTGCTGACCAACATGCTGCCGTCGATCGAGCAGCACGTCGAATGGATCGCCGATTGCATCGAATACGTGCGCGCGCGCGGTGCGACCTTGATCGAGGCGAGCCGCGACGCCGAGGAAGCATGGGTCAGCCATGTCGGCGAAGCAGCCGGCGCCACGCTGCGTTCGACCTGCAGCTCCTGGTACGTCGGCGCCAACATCCCGGGCAAACCGCGCGTGTTCATGCCTTACATCGGCGGCCTGCCGGCCTACATCGAACGCTGCGAGGCGGTGGTGAAGAAGGGTTACGAGGGCTTCGCCGTCGTCTGACGTCGCTCTCCGATGGCGGAGGAGGAGGGTATTCTAACACCCGACCGCTTCGCCATCGCTGCGCGGGTCGGCACCGCCCAGGCGCTCGCCCGTGGCGAGATCGATCGTGATGCCGTGGGCATGGCCCGCCGTCTCGTCCCAGTCTCCCCAGCGATCGAGCAGGTGGCCACGCCGCTCCAGCTCGGCGATGGTTTCTCTCGGAAAGCGCGCCTCCATGTGCAGGGTGTCGCGCGGCTCGAGGAGGCCGAAGCGTCCGGAGAGAAAACGCGGCATGTCGAGCGCCTGCTGGATGTCGAGCCCGCGATCGATCAGGGCGCTGTAGACCTGCATGTGAATCTGGGGCTGGCCGTCGGCACCCATGCAGCCCACCGCGGCCCACAGCTTGTCGTTCCTGAAGGCAAGCGACGCGATCAGCGTGTGCAATGGCGTCTTGCCCGGCTCGACGCGGTTGGGACTCGTGGGATCGAGCGAGAAGTAGGCCGCCCGATTCTGCAGCACCACGCCAGTACGGCCCGCCACTACCGCCGCGCCGAAGCTGCCATAGATCGAATGGATCAGCGAGACGGCGTTGCCCGCCCTGTCGACCACGGCGATATACACCGTGTCGCCCGACAGGCTGCCGTAGGACGGGATACGGTCCCACGGCAGGGCGCGATCGGGATCCATCAGTGCCCGCCGCTCGTCCGCATAGTCCTTGGAGATCAGCCGATCCATCGGCACGTCGGCAAAGCGCGGATCGGCGAGGTGCCGGTCGCGATCATGATAGGCGATCTGCTTGGCCTGCACCATGAAGTGTACCGCGTCGGGCCCGAGGAAGGGCTTTTTGTGCAGCTCGAAAGGTTCCAGCAGGTTCAGCATTTTCAGCACCGCGAAGCCTTGCGTCGGCGCCGGTGTCTCGTAGATCGTCACGTCGCGATAGCGGCCCTCGAGCGGTTCGCCCCAGCGCGCCGATTGCGCCAGAAGGTCGTCCGCGGTGAAGAACCCGCCATAGGCATCGGAGTAGCGCACGAGCTCGCGCGCCACCTCGCCGTCATAGAAGCCGTACCAGCCGTCGCTGGCGATGGCTTCGAGCGTGCGCGCGAGGTCGGCATTGGTGAGCACGGGACCTTCCTTCAGGAAGATCGCCGCCGCTTCGGGACTCCTGGCGAGATCCTCCCGCGTCGCGTCTCGCCAACGCGCGAGCCGAGCCGTCACCGGAAAGCCGTCGCGCGCGTAGCCGATGGCGCATTCCAGGCAGCGCCTGAGCGGCAGGCGCCCATAGGCGGCATGCGCCATGCTCCAGCTCGCGACGGAGCCCGGCACGGTGAGCGTGCCTGGCAGCGGACCGCGATAGGGCACCTCGTCGAGGCCGCGACGCTCGAACGCCTCGATCGTGCCGCGCGAGGTGGCGCGGCCACCGCCGTCGATGTAGCGCACGGCGTCCGCCGCGGCATCGTAGATCAGCCAGAAGGCATCGCCGCCCACACCGGTCATGTGCGGATAGAGTACGGAGAGCGCAGCACTCGTCGCGACCGCTGCATCGACGGCCGTGCCGCCGTCGCGAAGAACGTCGGCACCGGCTCGGCTGGCAAGCGCGTGCGGGCTGGTCACCATACCGTGCGGCGAACGTGTTGCCGGGCGGCCGGCGCTGAATTCGATCATGATGGTCTGGTGACTAACACATCCTTGTCAGGGCGAGGAGAGTTTGTAGCTGAGACGAATTTGTCTCATCGGTTGACAGCGTCGCAAACGCTTCCTAATTGTTAACTCCGAGGTTAAGTAAAGGCTGCATCGATGCTGAAGACGATTGCCATCATCGGCGCGATCGCTGTTGTCGTCATTGCTGGCGTCCTGATCTACGCCGCGACCAAACCCGATTCTTTCCGCGTCCAGCGCACCGTCCTCATCAACGTACCGCCGGACAAGGTCTTCCCTCTGATCTCCGATCTGAAGGCATGGGCCGCCTGGTCACCGTACGAGAAGAAAGATCCGGCGATGAAGCGCACCTTCGGTGCTGTCACTGCTGGCAAAGGCGCCACCTATTCCTGGGAAGGCAACAAGGATGTCGGCCAGGGCAGCATGGAAATCGTCGAAAGCGGTCCGCGCAAGGTCCTGATCAAGCTCGATTTCCTGAAGCCGTTCGAAGCCCACAACATGGGCGAGTTCTTGATGGACCCGAAGGGCGGCGACACGTCGGTGACCTGGGCAATTTACGGACCCAGTCCCTATATCTCCAAGGTAATTGGCACGTTCATGGATATGGACGACATGATCGGCCGTGATTTCGAGAAGGGCCTGGCCGATCTCAAGGCCGCCGCAGAGAAGAAATAATCAGCCCGTCAAAAGTCAGGAGTAGGCAATGCCTGGTGCACTGTGCGCGCTCGTTCTTTCGTTTGCTTTGTCTTCATCGTTGATTGCCACCGCACAGGCGCAAGGCACGCAGCCCAACGCGCTGCCCCCCGGCGTCTACATGGGCGAGGCCGACTTCAAGCAGGCACCGGCCGGCACCTATGCCATCGATCCTGACCACGCCTCGGTGATTGCCCGGGTCTCGCACCTCCGTTACTCCTGGAGCATCTTCCGCTTCGATCGCATCAGCGGCACCTTGAAGTGGGATCCGGCCAACACCGCCCATTCCTCGCTGACAGCGAAGGTCGAGACGGCGTCGATCACCTCCAACGTAAAGGGCTTTGCCGACGAGCTGTCGGGCAACAACTACTTGAAGTCTTCGGCCTTTCCGGACGCGACATTCACGTCGACCGCCTTCCGACAGATGAGCACGCGCCGCGGCAAGGTCGACGGCCAGTTCACCTTGATGGGCAAGACCAAACCGGTGACGTTCGACGTCGAGCTGATCGGCGCCGGCAAAGGCTTTGCCGAGCGACCGCGCATCGGCGCCAACGCCAAGGCTAGCATCAATCCGGTCGATTTCGGCCTGCCGGCGCTGTTCGGCGATGCGATCGAGATCGTGATCGACGTCGAGTTCCAGAGGGAGCCATGAACGTCGTCGCGAGGCCTCTGACCGAGCTCGTCATGAAGCGTGAGATCGCGGCATCGCGCGAGCACGTGTTCGCCGCCTGGACGGATGTCGCCAAGGCCGCCCATTGGTGGGCGCCCCGCGGCTTCGCGACCTTGTCCTGCGAGATGGATGTGCGTCCGGGCGGCGCCTGGCGCCGGCGCATGCGCGCACCCGACGGCGCCCTGGTCACGAAGTACGGCATCTATCGCGAGATCGTCGCGCCCGAACGCCTGGTCTTCACCTACAACACAGATGGCGGCGGCATCGACGATCCGGAAACCCTGGTGACCGTGATCTTGGCCGACCTCGGCGGTCGCACGCGGCTCACCTTGAGTCACACCTTGTTCGAGACCGACGCCCAGCGCCGAGATCACGAGGGCGGCTGGACCGGCTGCCTGGATCGCTTCGCGGCGTTCATCGCCGGGAGCACCAGGAACTCTCCGGAGCACTGAGGACGATGGCCGCTCTGTCCGCGACGAGATTGGTGCGCCTTCATGATGCACTGGCGACGCACGTGTCATCGACCGATGTGCCCGGCATCGTCGCTTTGCTGAACCGCCACGGCGAGACGCATGTCGTGACGCTCGGCCGTCAGTCGCTGGAAAGCGACACACCCATGAGGCGTGACACGATCTTTCGCATCGCCTCGATGACCAAGCCGGTGACGGCGGCCGCCGCCATGATCCTGGTCGAGCAGTGCAGGCTCAGGCTGGACGAACCGGTCGATGAATTGCTTCCGGAGCTCGCCAACCGGCGCGTGCTGAAGAGCATCGAAGGCCCGATCGAGGAGTTCGTACCGGCTAAGCGGTCGATTACGCCGCGCGACCTGCTCACCTTCACGTTCGGCCTGGGCGCGATCATGGTCTGGCCATCCAGGCATCCGATACAGAAGGCGATGCAGGAGGCTGGAGTCGAGCCCAACCCCTATCTCCCCACCTCGTCGCCGGACGAATACATGAAGCGGATAGGCAGCCTGCCGCTCGCCTATCAGCCTGGTGAGCGCTGGCTCTATCACACCGGCTCGGAAGTCCTCGGCGTGCTGATCGCGCGGGTTTCAGGCCAATCGCTGGGCGCCTTCATGCAGGACCACCTGTTCGGGCCGCTCGGCATGCACGACACCGGATTCCAGGTGCCGGCCGAGAAGGTCGGGCGACTCGCCAGCAGCTACAAGACCGACTCGAGGGACGACACGAAGGTAGGCCTCTTCGACGACGCCCGCGACAGCCGCTGGAGCCGGCCGCCCGTCTTCGAATCGGGCGGCGGCGGCCTGGTCTCGACGGTCGACGACTATCTCGCCTTCCAGCGCATGCTGCTGAACAAGGGACGGCACCGCGGCGAGCGCATCCTGTCCCGCCCCTCGGTCGAGCTGATGATGACCGACCAGCTCACGCCGGCGCAGAAACAGGGCACCGAGCTGTTCTTCGGGACGGGGGCGAGCTGGGGGCTGGGCGGTGCCGTGATCACACGTCGCACCGAGCTGTGGGCGACGCCCGGACGTTATGGCTGGGACGGCGGCTACGGCAGCTCCGCCCATGTCGATCCGGCCGAGGACATGGCCGGAATCCTGATGACGACACGCATGATGAAATCGCCGCAGATGCCGCGCGTCTTCGGCGACTTCTGGACCTCCGCCTATCAAGCCATCGACGACTGACCAAAGGAGAACATCATGGCCGCTCAACATACCGCTTCCGTGCAGCCCTACCTCTTCTTCGACGGCAAGTGCGAGGAGGCGATCGAGTTCTACAAGGGCGCGATCGGTGCCAAGGTCGAGATGCTGATGCGCTTCAAGGAGAACCCCGATCAGCCCGATCCCAGCCACATGCCGCCCAATTCGGCCGACAAGGTCATGCATGCTGCTTTCACCGTCGGCGGCACCCAGATCCTGGCATCCGACGGCCATTGCGCCGGCAAGCCGTCCTTTCAGGGCTTCGGCCTGACGTTGAATGCCAAGGACGATGCCGAGGCGGAGAAGCTCTTCGGCGCCGTCGGCAAGGGCGGTCAGGTCCAGCAGCCGCTGGTCAAGACGTTCTTCGCCTCGAAGTTCGGCATGGTCACCGACCGCTACGGCATAATGTGGATGGTGATCGCGGAAGCGAAGTAGGGGCTGTCGCCGCTTTCTGGACTCTTCGCTCGGGTTGATTTTTCCCGTCATCCCGACCGGAGCGAAGCCGAGTGGAGGGACCTGTTCTGTTGCTGAGGTGACAAGAGGAGGTCCCTCGGCTACGCCGCCCTTCAGGCGGCTTCGCTCGGGATGACGGGAAATCTCCGCGCCGTCATTCGGCCGGCTTCTCTCGGGATGAACTACCGTTTGTCGATATTGGCGCTGCGCAGCGGCACGCCGAACTCGCGGCGGCAGACCTCGGCCAGCGCCGCGACGCCCTGCTTGATGGCCTCGGGCGTCGGGTTGGCAAAGCAGAGCCTGAGCCGGTTCCGCGAATAGGCAGGGTTCACCGACCATTCCGGGCCGGGATTGATCGACACGCCGGCGGCCAGTGCTGCCTGGGCCAACTTTATCGTGTCGACGTTCTCGGGCAGCTTGATCCAGAGATAGATCCCGCCCGGCGGGTCGCCGAATTCGGCGGCAGTGCCGAACTGCTCGGCCAGCGCCTCGCGCAGGACCTGCATCTTGCTGGACAGCAGCTTGTTGCTGCGGACCACGTGGTCGGCGAAGTGCTTGCTGCAATACTCGGCCAGGATCATCTGTTCGATCGCGCCCGTGCCGGCATCCTGCTTGAGCGCCTGCAGTCGCGACAGCACCTCCCATTTGGCGACGATGTAACCGACGCGCAGCGCCGGTCCGAGCGACTTGGAGAACGAGCCGATGAAGATCACGCCTTCACCCTTGGCCATGGCATAGAGCGACGGCGGCCGTTCGTTGGTCCAGATCAGGTCCGAGTAGCACTCGTCCTCGAAGATCATCACGCCGTACTCGGCGGCAAGCTTCAGCAGCGCGGCCCGCCGTTCCACACCCATGATGGCGCCCGTGGGGTTCTGGATCGTCGGGATCGTGTAGATGTATTTGGGCTTGATGCCCTTCTGCTTCAGCTCCTCGAGTTTCTGCTTAAGCACGTCGAGTCGCAGCCCCTCGTCATCGAGCGGGATGCCGATTGCATTGACGCCGATCTTGACCAGCCGGGAAATCGCGCTGCCGTAGGTCTCCTGCTCGACGAGGATGGTATCGCCCTTGCCGACCAGCAGGCTGTTGACCAGGGCCAGGCCCTGGGTCGAGCCGGAGGTAATCAGGATCTCGTCAGGCGTGCAATCGATGTCGGCATGGCTCTTGAGCTTGCGTGTCAGGAATTCGCGCAGCGGCCGGTACCCCAGCGGACCGGTGTGATTGTAGGTCGAGAGCATCGCGCCTTCGCGCTTCAGCACCGCCGTCGCGGCGGCTACGAGGTCGTCGACGGGGACCTGCTCGGTGGCGATGTGGCCGCCGATGAAATTGTACTTGGGGAAGCCGTTCCACCTGAGGGCGGGGGGCGGCGTATCGGGCGCCAGAAGGGGTGCGACGTCGAAGGGCGCAGTCATGGGCGGTTCCTCTCTTGCTTGACCCAATTGCTGGGGCAAGCGCGCCGGATTCGCAACAGATTTGGCTGCATTGTTCCCTCCCACGAAGCGGGAAGGTTCGGCTACAGGGTCACGGCGCGGAACGAATGGGCATCGGCCATGTTCCAGGGCTGGGTCCAGCGCGGCGGCGCCGTGCCGTTGGTGAGCGCCTTGTTGTCCAGAGCGGGATAGACGGCGTCGAAAGTCACGACTTCCTTCGGCGAGATGCGGCGCGAAATGTGGATCGGCTTGAACTGGTTGGGATGGTCCAGGCCTGCTGCCGCCGTCAGCTCGGCAAGCTCGCGCACGGTCGCGCGGTGGAAGTTTACCACGCGCTGCATCTTGTCGGGCACGAACAGCGCGCGCTGGCGGGTCGGATCCTGGGTGGCGACACCGGTGGGACAGCGGTCGGTGTGGCAGTGCTGCGACTGGATACAGCCCACCGCGAACATGAAGCCGCGCGCGGCATTGCACCAGTCGGCACCGAGCGCCATGGCGCGCACGATGTCGAAGGCGGTGATGATCTTGCCGGCAGAACCGAGCTTGATGCGCTCCCGCATTCCGATGCCGACCAGCGCGTTGTGCACGAAGTAGAGGCCCTGCCGCATCGGCTTGCCGATATGGTCGACGAACTCCATGGGGGCGGCGCCCGTGCCGCCCTCCTTGCCGTCGACTACGATGAAGTCGGGATATAGACCGGTTTCGAGCATCGCCTTGCAGATCGCCAGGAACTCCCATTCGTGGCCGATGCAGAGCTTGAAGCCGGTCGGTTTGCCGCCTGACAGTCGGCGCATCTCGGCGATGAAGCGCATCATTTCGACCGGCGTGGAAAAGGCCGAATGGCGCGACGGCGAAACGCAGTCCTGGCCGATCGGCACGCCGCGCGTCAGCGCGATCTCCTGACTGACCTTGGGGGCGGGCAGCACACCGCCATGGCCGGGTTTGGCGCCCTGGCTGAGCTTCAGCTCGACCATCTTGACCTGCGGGTTCCTGGCGCCCTCCGCGAAGCGTTCCGGCGAGAAGGTGCCGTCGTCGTTGCGCGCGCCGAAGTAGCCCGAGCCGATCTCCCAAACGATGTCGCCGCCGCCTTCCCGGTGATAGGGGCTGAAACCGCCTTCGCCGGTATCGTGATAGAAGCCGCCGATCCTGGCGCCGCCGTTCAGCGCGCGGATGGCGTTGGCGCTGAGCGCGCCGAAGCTCATGGCGGAGATGTTGAAGATCGATGCCGAATAGGGCTGGGTGCACTCCGGTCCGCCGATCGTGATGCGGTGCGGTTCGCGACTCACCGGCGTGGGCGCGATCGAATGAGCCATCCACTCGTAGCCCGAGGCGTAGACGTCGTACTCGGTACCGAAAGGCCGCACGTCGAGCGCGTTCTTGGCTCTCTGATAGACGATGGCGCGCCGGTCGCGACTGAAGGGCATGCCGTCCTTCTCGCCTTCGAAGAAGTACTGGCGCATCTCGGGACGGATCGCCTCGAAGATGAAGCGCAAGTGGGCCGCGATCGGGTAGTTGCGCAGCACGGCATGCGACTTCTGGAACAGGTCGATGACACCGACGCCGGTCAGGAACAGCGATATGCCGAACAGAATTGCCCAATGGATGGACCAAAGGCTGAACGACCAGGCGAGGCCGAAAGCGATGGTGCACAGGGTGGCAAGCGTCAGCGTGATGAAACGCGGCGAGAAGGGCAGCAGGAGCGGCGACATCGTTTCCTCGTCTCGTCCTACTTCGGTCGTACGTCGCGCAGCCGGGCATCGGGTTGGGCGAGCCTTCCTCGGCGCAGCAGCCTCACGGCGGCGACGAGGGCACGCGCGGCGTTGCGCGCTTCTTCCTGGAAGTCCTGGTCGCGATCGAGCGCATCGTGGCTGGTGGCGTAGGGCTCGTAGTAGCCGACATAGCGGTCGAGCACGGCGGCATGGCCGGCCCCGACCAGGCCCATGTCGTGAAGCCAGTCGACCAGGATCCGGCGCAGCGTCTCGGCGCCGGCTGCATCGCCGTGCACCACCACCGAGAAGGCCCGGCCGGCGAGGTGGTGTGGGTAGTGCCAGCCCTTCATCTCGAGCTCCTTGGCCTTGCGCGGGTCCTTACCGCCGGTCGACGTGGGGTCTGCATTGCCGCCATCGGCGCAGACCAGCCGGTCGATCATCGACTTCAGGCCCGACGGCGCTTGATACCAGTTCACCGGTGTCACGATCATGACGCCGTGGGCACGGGCCCACATGGGATAGATCTCGTCCATCCAGTCATTCTGCTGCCCCAGCGAATGGTTGGGATAGCAGGAGCACGGCCAGTGGCAGAGCGGCATGGCCGTCGACACGCAGGCCTTGCAGGGATAGATGACGCGGCCGAATTCCGAAGTGAGAAGGCTGAGATCAAGCAGCTCGACCTCGATATCCCGCTCGCGGGCAAAGACCCGCCGGGCGAGCTGCACCAGGCGCCAAGACTTGGACATCTCGCCCGGGCAGGTCTGGTCGCTGCGCGAGGAGCCATTGATCAGCAGGATGCGGGCCTTCGACGATCGCGACCTCTGTTCCCGCTCGGCCCGCTTGATCGCCCGGCTGGCTTCGGACCATTCGACCGACAGCTCATACGAAGGGTCGGCGTAGCCGGTACCCGCAGGCTTGGTGCGCGGTGCCTTTCGGCTCTCGTTGTAGCCATCCCACGCCACGTCGATGATGCGGTCGATCTCCTGCCCGACCGACTTGAAGGCGGGATCGTAGAAGCGACGACGCATGCGGCGGGCGAACTCGGCCTTGTCGAGCGCCACGCTCGGCATGCCTTTACGGACTTTTATCCTGGCCACGGCGAACCCTCCCTGGGTCGCGGAGGATAGCCGCTATTTCCTGCGATCGTTGCGGGAAATCGCCTGATCTTAACGGGGTCAGGGCTATCGCCTATGGCTTCCTACCTCGGTCATCTCGACCGCAGCGCCACCACACCGTCATCCCGACCGGAGCGAAGCGGAGTGGAGGGACCTCCTCTTCGTCGAACACATGAGCAGGTCCCTCCGCTCCTCCTCGCTGCGCTCGGCTCCGGTCGGAATGACGGGGTGGTGATCAGCTTCGTTCGAACGAAACGCTCTTGATCACGGCATGGACCGGCAGGCCCGGCACCAATCCCAACCGTTGAACCGATTTTGCGGTCAGCCGCGCGGTCAGTGCGTCGCCATTGCAGTCGAGCCGGACTTCGGCCTGCCCGCGTTGGTCAGCGAGGACGACGGCGACGATGCGGCCAGCGAGCACGTTTAGCGCGCTGATCTGCCGGGGTGGCTCGAGCGACAGCATGACGTCGCGGCCGCGGATATAGGCACGCACGGCGGCGCCGACCGGCGCGCTGAGCCGTGGCACCTGCAGCTCGCCGGCACGCGACGTCAGCACCGTGAGCTGGAAGGTGTCGTCGTGGCGTGTCACGACGGCGTCGAGCACGCTGCCACCGTCTGCCGAATCGGCCTGCGACAGGATATCGGCGACGGGACCGACGGCGGTAACCTTGCCTTCGGTCAGGATCACCACAGTCGTGGCCAGCCGCGCCACTTCGGCGACGGAGTGGCTGACATAGAGGATCGGCAGGCCGGCCTCGTCACGCAGTCGCTCGATGTAGGGCAGGATCTCCGCGCGCCGCGCCTCGTCGAGCGAGGCCAGCGGCTCGTCCATCAGCAATACCTGCGGATGGGCGAGCAGGGCGCGACCGATGGCGACGCGCTGCCGTTCGCCACCCGACAGCGAAGCCGGCCGGCGTTCCAGCAGATGGTCGATGCCCAGCAGGTCGACGACCGAGGAAAGGTCTGCTGCCGTGCCGCTGGCCTTGCGGTTGAACCAGCGCCCGTAGAGAAGATTGCGACGCACGCTGAAATGGGGGAACAGGCGACTGTCCTGAAAGACATAGCCGATGCGCCGGCGGTGCTTGGGCACGAAGATGCCGCGCTCGGTATCGACCAGCACCTGGCCGTCGACGGCGACGCGGCCGCGATCGGGCTTCACCAGGCCGCCGACGATGTCGATCAGAGTGCTCTTGCCTGAGCCCGATCGCCCGAACAGCGCCGTCAATCCGGAAGCAGCCGAGAAGCGCGCGCTGATGCGGAAGCTGCCCCGCGTGTGATCGACATCGACTTCGAGGCTCATGCCGCCATTTGCCGGACGCCGATGCGTCGCGCCAGCAGCTCGGAGCCCAGCAGCGCCAGCATGGAGATCGCGATCGACACCAGGGTCAGCCGGAATGCACCGGCTTCGCCGCCCGGGATTTGCGTGAAGGTGTAGATCAGCGAAGGCAGCGTCTGGGTCTCGCCGGGGATGTTGGAGACGAAGGTGATGGTGGCGCCGAACTCGCCCATCGACTTGGCGAAACCCAGTATGGCGCCGGCAATGACGCCTGGCAGGCAGAGCGGCAAGGTGACGGTGGCGAATACCCAGAGCGGGTTGGCGCCGAGCGTGCCGGCGGCCGCTTCGAGCCTCGCGTCGACCGCCTCGATCGACAGGCGGATGGCGCGCACCAGCAGTGGGAAGCCCATGACGCCGCAGGCCAGCGCGGCACCTGTCCAGCGGAAGGAGAAGACGATGCCGAAATTGTCGGCGAGGAAGGCGCCGACCGGCGCCCGCCTTCCGAACGTGATCAGCAGCAGGTATCCGGTGACGACAGGAGGCAGGATCAGCGGCAGGTGGACCAGGGTGTCCAGGAGGCCCTTGCCCCAGAAATCCCTGCGCGCCAGAAGCCAGGCGATGGCGATACCGAATGGCAGGCTGACCAAGGTCGCCGTGGTGGCGACCAGCAGGCTCAGCCTGACCGCCGTCCATTCCTCCGGTGTCATGTCGAGGAGTTGGATTTCACCAGGACCGTGAAGCCTTGCTTTTCGAAGGAAGCACGGGCCTTTGCGCTGCGCAGGAAGTCGAGGAAGGCCTTGGCGTCGGCGTTGCTCGAATCCTTGGTCAGCGCCGCGGGGTAGATGATCGGCGGGTGCGAGTCCTCGGGGAAGGTCGCCACGATCTTCACGTTGGGCTCGGCGGCGGCGTCCGTGCTGTAGACGATGCCGAGCGGCGCCTCGCCGCGGGCGACCAGCAGCAGGGCAGCGCGCACATTCTCGGCCTGGGCGATGCTGTCCTTCACGGCGTTCCAGGCACCGAGCTTCTCGAGCGCCGCCTTGCCGTATTTGCCGGCCGGAACCGCATCGACGTTGGCCATGGAGAGGCGGTCGCCAGCCAGCGCCCTGGCAAGTTCATCGCCCTTGATGGCGAGCGTCGTGCTCTTCGAGTCCTTGGGCGCGATGATGACGATCTTGTTGCCCAAGAGGTTGAAGCGAGTGTCGTTCTTGATCAGGTTCTTGCCCTGGACATAGTCCATCCAATCGAGGTCGGCCGAGATGAACATGTCGGCCGGCGCGCCCTGTTCCATCTGCTTGGCGAGCGCGGAACTCGCGGCATAGGAGATTTTCGGCGCGGGCTTGCCGGTGTCCTTGGACCAGGTCGCAGCGATCTCATCCAGCGCGTTCTTCAGGCTGGCGGCAGCGAAGATCACGACATTGTTCTGCGCTTGCGCGGGCAAGGGGGCTACGCCTGGCAGGACCGACAAGGCAACCGCCAGCCCGAGCCAACTCCGTCTCTTCAACATACCAGCCTCCGAATTCAGGGAGTCGGTATAGTCGACTGGATATAGCGCCTCGTCCAGAGCTTGTTTGCAGCCAGGGTGAGACGGCGCAGCGCCACGGCCAAGACGACCAGCAGCGAGGCGATCAACACTTTCTGGGCGGGTCGGAACGCGAGCTCAGGATCGACATTGGCCAGCAGCACGACGGCCGGATCGCGGCCGTTCACCAGCCAGTACCACGCGGCCTCGAAGACGACGGCGGCGAATGTCGAGGCAACGGCCAGGATGGCGAGCCCGAGGTAGCTGCGCTGCAGCTTCGACGGCAGGGTGCGCCACAGCATCAACCAGGCGAACAGGCCGGCAGTGAAGGCGGGCTCGCCGATCTTCACCTTCGACTGGATGAAGAAGTGGATGATGGCGATGAAGGCCGCCGGATAAATCAGCCAGTGCAGGCGTTTCCAGTTGCGCCTGAGCCGCTTCTGCCAGCCGTCGGTCGAGGTGATGGCGAGGATTACCAGCGCCAGAAGGGCGACGAAGCCGATGGTGAGGTAGAAGCGCTTGATGATCTCGGTCGCGACGACGACCAGGTTCCATTTCTGGTCGAGCACGTAGATCAGAAAGTGCGCGCCGGCATAGAGTGCGGCGGCCACGCCGATGCGCCGGCGGATCTGCACCAATGGCATCCAATCGAACAGGGCACGCGCAGGCGTCATGGCCAGCGACAGCATCAGGAAGATGACGGCCCAGTCGCCGGTCGCATGCGTGGCCAAGGTCACGGGTCGTGGCTCGAGATCGCCGTTGTACCAGCGCCAGGCAAGCTCCAGCGCCGGCAGGCAGAGCCCGATCAGCGTAACGAGGCGCAGCCAGAAGATCTTCTGTTTCGCAGTCACGGTCAGACCTTACGCGATGCCTTGCTCAACGATAGGTCAAACTTATGTCATTGGCGAAAGCGTGGACCTGCGCGCCTTTGTCAGCCTGAGCGCGGCGAGAGAGGGTGACGCTACCTCTGGTTCCCGAACAGGAACCGGTAGGTGCCGATCGTCGGCGCCACCGAAACGCCAAAGTTCCTGAGCTTGGCCATGGTGAATGCCGCGCGCGCAGCCGCGCCGACGACACCGGCGTCGCTGCCCTCGAGCAACGCGACCCATTCGGCTTCCTCGGCCCTGGGGGCGTCCCTGCTCTTGGCCTGCAACGGCGCATTCGCGACCTCGAGGTCGTTCTCCGCGGCCATCGCGCCCACCATGCCGGGCCGTTCGATCGCCATGGGCAACGCCGTCCGGTTCAGCCACTCGACCAGTGCCTTGCGATCGCGCGGATTGGGCGTGAAACGCACCGCAGCCACCGCGCCGCCGACTCCGTGCGCCAGATCGGACTGCACGCGCACGGTGAGCCGGGAGAACTTGGTGAACTTCGCCATGGTCGCCTGCGTCCACGGCGTCTGGTTGGCGAGCAGCGCCAGATATCCGGGAGTCGCCAGATCTTCGACCGTGTCGCATTCATAGGTCGCGAGATATTTGGGCGCGCCACGCACGGCGACGTAGCGACGCCCGCGATGGAAACCCGGCAAGTTGACGCGCTCGTCTATGTGCTCGCGATTGTACCATTCATTGAAGTCGCGCTCATCGCGCGCCTTCACTTCGCAGAACACGATCAACATTCCCTTGCCGTGAAGCGACATCGCGGCCCTCCCGCCGGTCCTGGTCACAGCTTCACCTCAGGCCCCGACTGCGCCCAACGCTATCCTAAATCGAGCTTGAGTGGGAGGAACGCTTGAGGAACCTGGCGTGTCGTCGCCACGTACTGAAGTATGCCAGCTTTGTCGCGGCCGCGACCGTTGTGTCGTCGACGGCACGAGCCTGGCCGGACCAGCCGATGCGGCTCGTCGTCCCCTTCACGCCGGCCGGCGGGCCTGATTTCATTGCCCGTTTCGTCGCCGAGCGCCTGTCGCCAAGGCTCGCTCAGCCGGTGGTGGTTGAGAACCTGCCGGGCGCCTCGGGCAACATCGGCAGCCTGCAGGTAGCGCGCGCCAAGCCCGATGGCCTCACGATCATGTCGTCGGTCAACACGCTGGTGATGAACGCCAGCCTGTTTCACAACCTGCCGTATGATCCGGTGACGGATTTCGCGCCGATCGGACTCAGCGCCTGGGGCACGCTGGTGCTGGTCGCCCATCCGTCGCAGAAGGCGGCCACGCTCGTCGATTTGATCGCTCTGGCCAAGGATCACTCGCAGTCGCTGACTTATGCCAGTCCCGGCGTCGGCACGCCGCATCACCTGGCAATGGCGCTGCTGGAGACGGCGTCGGGCATCGAGCTGGTGCACGTTCCTTACAAGGGCTCGGCGGGCGCGGTGCAGGATCTTCTGTCTGGGCAGGTCGGCTACATGTTCCTGCCCGTCCATGTGGCGGCTTCCTACATACACGCCGGCAAGCTGAAGGTGCTCGCTGTAGGCAGTCCCGAGCGGCATCCGCAGCTGCCCGACGTGCCGACGCTCGGCGAGAGTGGCCTCAAGGATGCCGATGTCGACATGTGGTACGGCTTCTTTGCGCCCAAGGGCACGCCGGCCGATGTCGTGGACCGCCTGAACCGCGAGATCGTCGCAATCCTGGAGTCGCTCGAGGCCAAGTCCGCCTTCGAAAAGCAGGGCCTCGTTCCGGCCACCTCAACGCCGCTGGCACTGGGCGAGATCGCGGCGCGCGATCGCGTGCGCTGGGCCGACATCGTGGCCAGGCGCGGCATTCAGCCCGAGTAGACCGGTGACATCGACCATCGCTGCCGTCCTGGCCGGCCATGCGGAACGCGATCCCGGTGCGCCGGCCCTCGTGTCGGGCGGTCTCGGTGCGCTTTCCTTCGGCAGCCTGGCGCACCATGTCCGTCGGGTTGGTGCCACGCTCGCGACAGCCGGCATCGGCCCATCCTCGCGCGTCGGCATTGCCCTGCCGCGCGGGCCGGAGGCGGCGGCGTTGAACGTCGCCATCTCGGCCAATGCCACCGTCTTGCCGATCAATCCCAATCTTCCGCCGACTGAGCTGCGCGAAGAGCTGAAGCGCATCCGTCTCCATGCGCTGGTCGTTCCCGGCGAGGCTGGTCTTCCATCATGGGTCGACGCAGACGATGAAGGCCTCGTCCTTTTCAAGGCCACCAGGGCCGTTTCCACGTTCGACGAGGTCGCCCTGGCGCCGGTGAAGGACGTTCGCCGTCCCGCGCCTTCGGGCGAGACCACCGACCAATCATGGGCTGCGATCTTCCGCACGTCGGGGACGACGGGACCGTCCAAGCGGGTGCCGGTGACGCATCAGAACCTGATCGAAATGGCGCGCAAGATGGAGCGCTGGTTGACGCTGACGCCCGCCGACCGTTCCGCCTGCATCATGCCGATTTATTACAACGCCGGCTTCAAGGCGACGCTGCTGGCGCCCCTCCTGATCGGCTGCAGCGTCGCCCTCCCCGAGCAAGCCGGCGCGCACGACGCCGAGCAATGGTTGGGCGAGCTGCGACCCACCTGGCTTACCGCCTCGCCGGCGTTCCTGCAGGCCTTGGTCGAGAAGCTCGGCGCGTCATCCGGCGCCGCATCGGCCGCTCGGTCCTTGCGCTTCGTCCTGTCGACGGCTTCCTATCTTCCCGATCATACCCGGCGCGAGCTGACACGCCTGCTCGGCAAGCCTGTCGTCGAATTCTACGGCCTCTGCGAAGCTGGCATGATGAGCGGTCCGGTGCTTTCCGTGGAAGAGCCGGGCACGGTCGGCCGCATCCCCGAAGGCGAGCTTGCGATCCGCGACGACAACGGTCGCGTGAGCAGGCCGGGGCAGGTCGGGCAGGTCATGCTGCGGGGGCCGAGCGTCATGCCGGGCTATCTGCTGGACGACATCGAAGGCCGACCCACTGGCCTTTTGGACGGCTGGCTGGCGACCGGCGATCTCGGCAGCGTCGACCAGCGCGGGCTTCTTACCATCGCCGGCCGAACCAAGGAGATCATCAATCGCGGCGGCGAGAAGATCGCACCCTACGATGTCGAGAAGGCGCTGCTGGCTCATCCAGCGGTGCGCGATGCGGCCGCCTTCGCCGTGCCCCATGCGCGGCTCGGCGAGAATGTCGGCGCCGCCGTCGTCCTGCATGGCGGTCACGGCGTGACGTCGACCGAGCTGATCGATTTCGCCTACGAGCGGCTGGCGCCCTTCCAGCGGCCGCGCCACGTCCACATCCTCGACAGCCTGCCGCTCGGGCCGACGGGCAAGATTTCGCGGCCCCGACTTTCGGCCGCATTTGCCGACGCCCGGCGGGACACGCCGCCGCCCGCCGCTCCGCTGGAGATCCTGATCGCCGAGATCTGGCAGCGAATGTTGAAGCGCCACGACGTCGGCATGGACGACGACTTCTTCGAGATCGGTGGCGATTCACTGCAGGCCACCGAGATGCTGCTGGAGGTCGAGGAGGCGACGCGCCATCGCATCAGCCCTTCGGACATCCGCGCCCAGCTCACGATCCGTGTGCTGTGCGACAGGCTGGCCGGCGAAGCTGCCGCTCGCGACGAGGTGATGACCAAGGTAAGGGGCGGCGCAGGAACGCCGCTGTTCCTCTGTCATGGCGACTTCTGCGGCTGGGGCTTCTACGGCTTCCGCCTGGGCGAGATGCTCGAGGGCGATGGGCCGGTGTATCTGCTGCATTCGCTGCTCGATGCCGCCAAGGGCATCGAGACGATCGAGGACATGGCATCGCGCTATGTCGCAGGCGTGCAGGCGGCCGCTCCCGATGGTCCGGTGCGCGTCGCGGGTTACTGCCACGGCGGCCTCGCCGCGCTCGAGCTCGTGCGTCGGCTGGAGGCGGCAGGGCGGACGGTGGAGAAGGTCGTGCTGATCGACACCTTCTCGCTGAACGCACGGTCGGTCATGCGTCCGTTCGTTTCCATCGTGTCGTCGCTGGCGCGCTGGCTGCCGGGCGGCCTCGGCCGCAGGATCGGGCGCAGCGGCATGCCGTCGGTGTGGGTGCTCGCTACCTACCTGCTGCGGCGTGATCCGACGATCCTGCTTCGCGTGGCCAGGACAGCCCATAGCGGTTCGATGCGCGCCTGGGATTCTTCGCAGCGCACCACCTACTACCGGGCGATGTCGAGATACTTGCCGCCGCGCATTCGCGCCAGGATCGTCTGCCTCCTGTCCGACGAGTATGTCGATCGGCGTGAGTACGACGCGGCATCGTGGATGCACCTGGCCCGGCATGTGCAGAGTGGCCGTCTTCCCGGCCAGCACAATACCTGCGTCAGTACGCATGTCGGCGAGCTCGCCGAACGGCTGAACCGGGAATTCGCTGAGCCCGCCACGCTCATGGAGTGAAACGGGGTTTCGTCCCGCACCGGCCGCCACTTGGTCTATGCTGGCGGCAACGGAGAGGAATCACCCATGAAAATCGTCAAGATCGAGGATCTGCACTGCAATGCCGGCTGGCGCGA
>CADECW010000008.1:30012-106058 GCA_902825855.1 uncultured Rhodospirillales bacterium
CACCCATGAAAATCGTCAAGATCGAGGATCTGCACTGCAATGCCGGCTGGCGCGACTTCTCGTTTCTCAAGATCACGACCGACGACGGAGTGATCGGCTGGTCGGAATACAACGAGGGCTACGGCAGTGCCGGTCTTACCGCCGTGATCCGCCGCATGGCGCAGGACCTGATCGGACACGATCCGCGGCCTGTCGAGCGCATCATGGGACGCCAGCAGGCCGTCACCCGCCAGGCTCCCGGCGGACTCAATCAGCAGGCCATGGCCGCGATCGAAAACGCCCTGCTCGACGTCAAGGCCAAGGCGTTGGGCATACCGGTGTACGAGCTGTTCGGCGGGCCGGTCCGCGATCGCCTGCCGCTCTACTGGTCGCATTGCGGCAGCTATCGCTTCAGCAACGCGGCGGTCATGGGCGTGGATCCGGTGCGCTCGCTCGACGACCTGGTGAAGCTCGGCAAGCATGTGAAGGAGCGCGGCTTCAAGGCGCTCAAGACGAACATCTTCCGCTTCGACGGAAATCCGCCCTACATGCACCAGCCGGGCTTCGCGCGCGGTCCCGGCTATCCCGAGCTCAATCCCGACGGCGCCACGCTTGCTGCCATCGCCGACGGCCTGGCGGCTTTCCGCCAGGGCGCCGGCCCCGAGATGGGGATCCTGCTCGACAGCAACTTCAACTTCAAAACCGAGGGCTACATCAAGGTCGCGCGCGCCTGCGAGCCCTACAATCTGTTTTGGCTGGAGATCGATTCATACGATCCGCAAGGCCTGCGCCTGATCCGCGACCGCGCGTCGATGCCGATCGCCTCCTGCGAATCGCTGTTCGGCCGCCGCCAGTTCCGGCCGTTCTTCGAGAACCGATCGATGGACGTGTCGATCATCGACGTGCCGTGGAACGGGCTGCTCGAATCGGTGAAGATCGCGGCGATGGCCGAACCCTACGAGATCAACTGCGCGCCGCACAATTTCTACGGCCACATGTCGACCCTGATGAGCGCCAACCTGTGCGCCGCCATGCCGAATTTCCGTATCATGGAAATCGATATCGACGACGTGCCATGGAAGGACGATCTGGTCACCCATCCGCCGGTCATCCAGAATGGCGAGCTGATGGTGCCCACCCGACCGGGTTGGGGCGCCGACATCAACGAAGAAGCCGTGCGGGCGCATCCGCCCAAAAACCCACATCCGTGAGGGGAGACGTCATATGGTCTACGAACTGCGTTGCTACACCCTGGTGCCCGGCAAGATGCCGGACTACCTCAAGGCCGCCGAGACGATCGGTCGCCCCGCCCGCGGCAACAACTACGGCGTCAACCACGGCTACTGGACGGCGGAGTTCGGCGCGCTGAACCAGATCTGGCATCTGTGGAAGTACGACAGCCTGAACGACCGCGAACGCCTGCGTGGCGAGTTGATGAAGAACAAGGACTGGACCGAGAAGTACGTGCCGACCATCCGGCCGTGGATCCAGCGCCAGGACCTGCGCGTCATGAACGCCGTGGTCGACATCAAGCCCTCCGACAACACCACCGGCAACGTCTATGAGCTGCGCATCTACCGCACCGTGCTGGGCGGCGCGCAGCAGTACGGCAAGGATTTCCTCGAAGTGAAGGAAGCGCGCGAGAAGTATTCGCCGATCTGGGGTGCGTGGACGGGCGAGTTCCCGCAGCCCAACGAGTGGATCCATCTCTGGCGCTACAAGAACCTGCAGGAACGCTTCGAGGCGCGCGGAGCGGCGATGAAGGATCCGGCCTGGCAGGCCTATCTCGCCAAGGGCCCGGCCAAGCTCGCTGAGATGCATTCGACCCTGCTGCTGCCGACGAACTACTCGCCGCTGAAGTGATCGAGTCATCCTGAAGGAAGCGAGGGATTTCGTTGCCGTCTGGGCGGTGAGATCCCTCGCACCGTTCGGGCTCGCATGATCTGTAGACGGAGAAGGTTGGGATGGACTCGTTTGACGACACCGAACTCGCGCTGATGAAATTCGGTGTCGGCCAGCCCGTGCCGCGCATGGAAGATCCGACTCTCCTGCGCGGCCAGGGTCGCTACACCGACGACATCAATCTTGCCGGACAGGCTTACGCCGTGATGGTACGCAGCCGCATCGCGCACGGTCTCCTGAAAGGGATCGACACGATGGCGGCGCGCGCCATGCCGGGCGTGCTGGCACTCTACACTCACGCCGATCTCGATGCGGCGGGCTTCGGCCCCCTGAAGTGCCCGATGAACATCCCGCAGCGCGACGGCTCACCGATGAAGACGCCGCCGCGGCCGTCGCTCGCCAAGGGCAAGGTGCGGTTCGTAGGCGAGGCGGTGGCGTGCGTCGTGGCCGAGACGGCCGTACAGGCCAAGGACGCCGCCGAGGCGGTCGAGCTCGATATCGAGGAGCTGCCCGCCGTCACGACGCCCGCCGAGGGACTGAGGCCGGGCGCGCCGCAGATCCACGACGATGCGCCCGGCAATCTCGCGCTCGACTTCCACTACGGCGATGCCGAAGCGGTGAAAAGGGCTTTCGCCGAGGCAGCGCACGTGACGCGCCTGGAGATCGCTTCCAACCGAATCGTCGTCAATCCCATGGAGCCGCGCTCGGCGATCGGCTCGTACGACGCCAAGACCGGGCGCTGGACCTTGAACGTCGGCTGCCAGGGTGTGATGGGCCTGCGCGGCGGGCTGGCGCGCGACGTGCTGAACGTGCCGGCCGACAAGGTGCGTGTGCTGACCGGCAATGTCGGCGGCTCGTTCGGCATGAAGAGCCAGGTCTATCCCGAGTATGGACCGCTGCTGCTCGCGGCCAGGCTTCTGGGCCGCCCGGTGAAGTGGACAGACGAACGCTCGGAGAGCTTTCTGAGCGACCATCACGGCCGCGATCACCAGCGCGTCGCCGAGCTGGCGCTCGACAAGGATGGACGCTTCCTCGCCGTGCGCCTCAGCGGCACCGGCAATGCCGGCGCCTACATCTATCCGCCGATGCCGGCGACGACCAACGCAGTGAAGAACATCATCGATGTCTACGCCACGCCGGCGATGGAGGTGAACTCCAAGGTGGTGTTCACCAACACCACGCCGATCGGCGCCTATCGCGGCGCCGGACGTCCCGAGGGCAACTACTACATGGAGCGGCTGATCGATACCGCCGCACGCGAGATGGGTATCGACAGGATCGAGCTGCGTCGCCGCAACCATATCGCCCCGACGCAGATGCCCTACAAGGCGCCGTCGGCGATGAACTACGATTCGGGCGAATTCACCACGGTGCTCGAGAGTGCGCTGGTCGCCGCCGACTGGCAGGGCTTCGACGAGCGCAAGGCCGAGAGCCGAGCTCGGGGCAAGCTGCGCGGCCGCGGCATCGGCTCCTATCTGGAGGTGACCGGACCTCCCGCGAAGGAATACGGCGGCGTACGCTTCGAGGCCGACGGCACCATCACCATGCTGAGCGGCACGCTCGACTACGGCCAGGGCCACGCCACGCCGTTCGCCCAGGTGCTGGGTGGCAAGCTCGGCATCCCGGTGACGCGCTTCCGCCTGCTGCAGGGCGATTCCGACCAGCTCAAGGTGGGCGGCGGCACCGGCGGCTCGAAGTCGGCGCTGGTCGCCAGCCAGGCCTTCCTCGAGGCTGGCGACAAGGTGATCGACCAGGGTAAGAAGATCGCGAGCCACGTTCTCGAAGCCGCCGCGGCCGACATCGAGTTCGCGCGCGGCCGGTTCACCATAGCCGGCACCGATCGCGGCATCGGCATCCTCGAGTTGGCCGACAAGCTGCGCGCCGGGTTGAAATTGCCGGCCGAGGTGCCGCAGTCGCTCGACGTCAGCCACATCTCCGACAACCCGCCATTCTCGTTCCCCAACGGCTGCCACATCGCCGAGGTCGAGATCGATCACGACACCGGCGCCATCGAGGTCGTGCGCTATTCCATGGTCAACGACTTCGGCACGGTCATCAATCCGATGCTGACCGCGGGCCAGGCGCATGGCGGCGTGATGCAGGGTATTGGCCAGGCGCTGATGGAGCGCACGGTCTACGACCCGCAAGGTCAGCCGGTCGCCGGCTCCTACATGGACTATGCCCTGCCACGTGCTGCCGATGCGCCGGACATGTTGGTCCAGAACCACTCCGTGCCGTGCAAGACCAACCTGCTGGGCGTGAAGGGCTGCGGCGAGGCGGGCTGCGCCGGCGCATTGCCGTCGGTGATGAACGCCGTGGTCGATGCCCTGAGTGAATTCGGCGTCACCCATATCGACATGCCGGTGACGCCGGAGAAGGTGTGGCGGGTATTGAACGGGGCTTAGGCGGCCGTCGCCCTAACGCGGCAGCGTGTAGCCGATCTTCTGTTCGATCTCGATGGTCTTCCTGACCGCGGGGCGCGCCATCACGCGACGGTAGTGCGCCTCGACATTGGCGTATTCGCCCGCCTGTGGCTCGAGTGCGTCGCGGATGCGCCAGTAGAGGCGGAACAGATGGATGTCTGCGATCGAATAGCGGCCGCCGGCCGCCCAATCGTTTCTGTCCAGCCGCTTGTCGGCGATCTGCCAGATCTCGCGCGCCCGGTCCATGCCGGCCGTGCGCGCGGGATGGATGGCCGAGGCGATGAAGGACATCCACGACACGACCTGCGCTTCGGCCTCCGGATCGTCGGTCGGCAGCAGGTTCGCCCTGGGATAGGCCCGCGCCAGGTAGAACAGGCAGCCCGCGACCTCGGTCAGGACGCGGCCGTCGACCAGCAGCGTCGGCACCTTGCCGTTGGGGTTGATCGCCAGGAACTCCGGCTTGCCCATGTCCTTGGTCGCAAAAGACATCGGGCGCGCCTCGAAAGGCGCGCCCGTCTCGTGCAAGGCGATGTGAACCGCCATCGAGCTCGAACCAGGGGCGAAGTAAAAGGTCAGCATCGCCCGGTGATCGCGCTCTTCCGGCTACTTGTCCAGCCAGAACGTGTCGAAGCGCACTACGTCGTAGATGCCGAAGTATTCCTTCGGATTGTGGCCCTTCACATAGTTGTACCAGCCATCGTTGATCTTTTCCCACGAGATCGGGAGCAGCGGCGGATCCTCCTCCATGACCATCTCGGCCTGGCGGATGTACTCGAGCCGCTTTTTGGCATCGACCTCGGTGTCGATCTGCGGCAGCAGCGCGGCGAACTTCGGATTGTCCCACTGCGAGTAGTTCTGCGGCCCACCCTTCTTGTACCAGGCGTTGAAATAGTCGCTGGGGTCGAGCAGGGTCGACACGATTGCGCCGATCGCCAGGTCGAACTTGCCGGTGTTCACGTCGTCGAACCACACGGACTCGACGGCAGTGCGGATGTTGGACTGCACGTTCAGGGTCTGCTGCAGCATGGCCTGGATGGCCTGCGACCACAGCTTGAACGAGGCGACCTCGCGCACCAGGAAGTCGAGTCCCTGGATGCCCTTCTCGTGGCCCGCGGCCTTCATCAAGGCCTTGGCCTCCTTGATCGAGTTGGCCTGGTCCTCCTGGTAGCCCAACCGCTTCTTGAGCTCGGGTAGAGGCGTCGCAAAGCTCGAGAACGGATAGATGAAGCCGCCGACCATCATCGGCGCGATATCCTTCACCACGTCGACCAGCACCGGCTTGTCGAGCACTAGGTGGAAGGCGCGGCGCACGCGTGGATCGTCCATCGGCTTCTTCTTGTTGTTCATCCAGGTGGCCTGGATGACCGACTGGTAGAAGTTGAGGCCCGACATGCCCTGGGTCGACTGGACCTTGCGCTGAGTCACCGGGTCGAGCAGGCGGGCGTAGTCGATGCGGCCCGACAGGAACGCGGAGCCCAGTTCGGGTGAGAACGGCAGGGCGTGATAGAATTCGATGCCGTCCAGGTAGGGCAGGCCCTTGTTCCAGTAGTTGGGGTTCTTCTCCATCACCCAGACTTCGTTCTCGACGCGGCGCTTGCTCTTGAACGGGCCGGTTCCGGGGATGTCGACGACGCGGCGCAGGTTGTACTGATTGTCCTCCAGCGTCTTCTTGCGGACAATGCCGTTCCAGCCGCTGGCGATGGCGCCCATGATGAAATCGGCAGGCCGCGGCGCGGAGAGCTTGAACACCACGACGTTCTTGTCGGGCGCGGTGATCTCCTCGACCGCGGTAAACAGCGTGCTGCGCGGCATGCTGATGCCCTGCGGCGGCTTGGCGATACGGTCGAAGGTCGCCTTGACGTCGTCGGAAGTGAGCTCCGCGCCGTCATGGAACTGCACGCCCTTGCGCAGGTGGAAGGTGTAGGTCTTGCCGTCCTTGGAGATCTCCCAGCTGTGCGCCAGGTCGGGGATGATGGTCTTGCCGGAATCGCGCGGATCGCGCCGCACCAAATTGTCGAACATGCAGCCCTGGCTGCCCAGGCTGTTGATGGTACCCGACTGGTGGAAGTCGAAATGCGGCGGACGCATGGTAATGCCGTACTTCAACACGCCACCCGACTTCGGATTGGCCTCGGCCGCCGCCAACTGGAATTTCGAGCCGTCGTACTCGAGGGGTACACTCTGTGCCAGGGCGGGCCATGGCGTGCCATAGAGCGTGACGGCAGCCGCCGTGCCGCCCATGACGAAGTCACGGCGCTTTATTCCCGAACGCTTGGACTTTGACTCACTCATTTTGTTTCCTCCCATAAGCCTTCTGGCCATTTGGCCTTTTGCAGACTGAGCACGATGTGCTCAGATGGCTTCGTCCATTCCCCGTATGGGCCAAGGCTAACACGATAAAATTCAGGGAGTCTCGCGTGAATCCTCGCCAGCCGGCGCCGCGGGTTTTGGGCGGTACCGCCCCGGAGGCGCTAAGAGAGCCACAGCAAACGGTCCTGCAGATGGAGGACCTCCAGACACATTTCTTCACTCCCGTGGGTGTAGTTCGCGCCGTCGACGGAGTGTCATACGCCCTGAAAAGCGGTGAAACGCTGGGCGTGGTGGGCGAATCAGGCTGCGGCAAGAGCGTGTCGGCGTTGTCGATCCTGCGCCTGGTCGCCAACCCGCCGGGCCGCATCGTCGGCGGTTCCATCCGCTTCGAGGGCCGCAACCTGCTGGAGTTCAGCGAGGCCGAGATGGAGCGCATCCGCGGCAACGACATCTCGATGATCTTCCAGGAGCCGATGACGTCGCTCAATCCGCTCTATACGTGCGGCAAGCAGATCGCCGAGGCTGTTGCACTGCACCAGGGCCTGAGCAAGCGCGACTCCTGGGACCGCGCGGTGGAGATGCTGCGCAGTGTGTCCATCCCCGAGCCCGAGCGGCGGGCGCACGCCTATCCGCACCAGCTCTCCGGCGGCATGAGGCAGCGGGTAATGATCGCCATGGCGCTCAGCTGCAATCCCAAGGTGCTGATCGCCGACGAGCCGACCACGGCGCTCGACGTCACCATCCAGGCGCAGATCCTCGACCTGATGCGCGAGCTGCAGGACAAGTACGGCACCGCCATCATCCTGATCACGCACGACATGGGTGTGGTGGCCGAGAACGCCGATCGCGTGGTGGTCATGTATGCCGGCCGCAAGGTCGAAGAGGCCCCCGCCGCCGAGCTGTTCGACAATCCGGGCCATCCCTACACCAAGGGCCTGCTGGGCTCGATTCCCCATCTCGACACAGCGGCGCGCAACGAGGCCAAGCGCCCGCGCCTCAACGAGATCAAGGGCATGGTGCCGTCGCTGTTCAACCTCCCGCAGGGCTGCAGCTTCGCGCCGCGCTGCGGGCTGGCGAGCGACCACTGCCGCAACCACAAGCCGTCGCTCGAAGAGCAGAGGCCCGGCCATTGGATCGCCTGCTGGCATGCCGATCGCGTTCTCGGCGGCGTCGCGGCAGGTGCCGCATGACCGCGCTGCTCGAAGTCGAAGGCCTGAAGAAGCACTTCCCGATCCACAAGGGCGTGTTCTCCAAGGTGTCGGGGCAGGTCTATGCCGTCGACGGCGTTTCCTTCTCGATCGGCCGCGGCGAGACGCTGGGCCTGGTGGGCGAGAGCGGCTGCGGCAAGTCGACTGTTGGCCGTACGCTCCTGAAGCTGCTCGAGCCGACCGACGGCACCATCAGGGTGGCGGGCGAGGACATCACGCGGCTCGATGCCGAGGGCATGCTGCCGTACCGCCGGCGCATGCAGATGATCTACCAGGATCCCTACGCCTCGCTGAATCCGCGCATGACGGCGGGCGAGATCGTCGGCGAGCCGCTCATCGTGCACAGTATCGGCACGCCGGCCGAGCGGCGCGAGCGTGTCGCCGCCCTGTTCGAGCGCGCCGGTCTCAGGCCCGAGGCGGTGAACTCCTACCCGCACGAATTCTCAGGCGGCCAGCGGCAGAGGATCGGCATCGCCCGTGCGCTGGCGCTCAATCCCGAGCTGATCGTCGGCGACGAGCCGGTGTCGGCGCTCGACGTCTCGATCCAGGCGCAGATCATCAACCTGCTGATGGAGCTGCAGGACGAGTACAAGCTCTCCTATCTGTTCGTCGCCCACGACCTCGCCGTGGTCGAGCACATCAGCCACCGCGTCGCGGTGATGTATCTCGGCCGCATCGTCGAGATGACCGACAAGCGCTCGCTGTTCGAGATGCCGCTGCATCCCTACACCGAGGCGTTGCTGTCGGCCGTGCCCATCCCCAAGGCGAGTGCGCGCGGCCGCAAGCGCGTGATCCTGACCGGCGACGTGCCCAGCCCGATCAACCCGCCGCCCGGCTGCCACTTCCACGCCCGCTGCCCCTACGCCATGGCGCGCTGCAAGACCGACGTGCCGACCCTGCGCGAGGTCATTCCAGGCCACTTCGCGTCGTGCCATTTGCACGACGACGGGGTGAAGGTTCCGCTTGCCGCGGCCTGACCCGGCAATATGCGGGAGGTGAACGGGAGGATCGGCTAAACCGAGCCTCTCAACCGCGGGTCCAGCAGGTCGCGGATGCCGTCGCCCAGCAGGTTGAAGGCCAGCACGGTGATGGTGATGGCCACTCCGGGGAACACCACGAGCCACCACGGCGGCACCAGGCCGGAGTTCAGCGAATCGGCCAGCATGTTGCCCCAGGTCGGCGTCGGCGGCGGGATGCCGACGCCGAGGAAGCCGAGCGAGGCCTCGATGATGATGGCGACGCCGAGATGGGTCGTCGCCAGGATCAGGTAAGGCGCCACGCACTGCGGCAGGATGTGGCGGAACATCATGCGCGTGTGAGAGGCGCCGATGCCGCGCGCCGCCTCGACATACTGCATCTCCTTGAGCGACAGCACGACCGAGCGGATGACTCGGCCGCCGAAGGGTATTCGGGTGATGGCGATGGCCACGATCACCGTCGCCATGCCGCCGCCCAGCGCCATGGCGATGGCCATCGCCAGGATGAGGTCGGGAAAGGATTGCAGGAACTCGATGACACGCTGACTCGCCATGTCGAAGCGGCCACCGAAGTAGCCGCAGGCCAGTCCCCACAGGGCGCCGACGGTCGTGCCGAACAGCACCGCGCCCAGCGCCACGGTGAGCGAGCTCTGCGCGCCGTACATGACGCGGCTCAGCGTATCCCGGCCGATCTGGTCGGTGCCGAACCAGTGCGCCTCGCTCGGCGGCTTCTGCATGGCGCGGAAGTCCGACTTCAGCGGCGGATACGGCGCGATCGCCGGCGCCGCCACCGCCATGGCGACGATCAGCGCGGCCACGATGCCCCAGAAGGCCGAGAGAGGTGCGCGACGAAACAAGGTCCGGATGGCGCGGCCGACGATCCGCAGGCGCGAGGGCGGCGCGGGGACGGTAGTGCCGGTGACGGTGGCGGTCATCGCAGCCGGATCCGCGGATCGAGGAAGGCGATGGTGACATCGACCACGATATTCAGCATCACGAACACCACAGAATAAATGAACACCAGGTTCTGCATCACGAAGACGTCGCGTTCGCTCACCGCCTGGAACATCGAATAGCCCAGGCCGGGCGTGCCGAAGGCGCGTTCGACCGGGATCGAGCCCGCCAGCACCAGGCCGAGCAGGACGCCCGACAGGGTGATCACCGGCAGCAGCGCGTTGGGCAGCGCGTGCAGCGCGATCACCAGACGGCCGTTCAATCCCTTGGCTCGCGCGGTGCGGACGTAGTCTTCGCGGATCACTTCAAGCAGGCTCGAACGGCCCATGCGGGCGATGTAGGCAGCTTGGCCCAGGCCCAGCACGATCGCCGGGCCGATCACCAGCTGCAGGTTGCCCAGCGGATCGGTGAAAAAGCCGACACCGGCCATCGGCGCGCGATAGCCGAACCAGAACAACAGCGCGAGCACGATCAACATGCCGACCCAGAAGCCGGGAACGGCGATGAACAGGATGCTGATGAAACGCACCACGCTGTCGGCGACTGTGTTGGGCTTGAGCGCACTGATGATGGCGACGGGAATGCCGACCAGCCAGGATAGCACGACGGAAATCAGGGCGATCTCGGCCGTCAGCGGCCCGCGCCGCAGGATCATGTCGGCGACGCTTTCGGAGCGGAAGAACGATTGGCCGAAGTTGCCCTGGAAAATGTCCTTCACCCAGCGCAAGTATTGCACCCACAACGGATCGCTCAGCCCCAGCTCCCGCATGTAGCTGGCGCGCTGCTCCTCGGTGAGCTTGGTCATGCCTTCCGGGCCGAAGATCGCGACCAATGGATCCCCGGGCAGGATACGCATCACCACGAAAACCATGATCGATACGCCGATCACGGTAAGCGCGCCGAACGCAAGCCTGCGCGCGATGTAGCTGTACAAGGCGCCTCCCTATGTCATCGGCCCTTCAGGGCCTCTTGTTGGAGGCATCATAGGGCCGGTTCGGGCCCCGAGGCGACTCTTATGACGAAGTGGTAACGCCACTTTCGCGGCAGAGAGACGCCACTTCGGCACGCTCACGCTCGGAGGTGGCGATGCCGACCACGACGAAGTCGGGACTGGTGGCCTCGCCCATCAGCACGCCGACGTAGGGTTTCATTCCGACATAGTCGCCGTTGCCGTTTCGGCCGTCGACCTCGCCGCACACGGTGACCGTGCCGCGGCTGTTGCGCGCGCCGCTCATCAAGCCGAACCGGACCGTGGCCGGCACCTTCATCCATCTGCTCACGCCGGCCACGACGGCTTCCTGCTGGCGGGCGTCGAGTGTCACCTTGGTCCCGGCCTCGATCGGCATGCCGGCCGGCGCCGGCGGCAGTTCGCTGTAGGGCGGCAGGAGCGAGACAGGATTGTGAGCAGCGTGCTGGCCGGCATCGGATACGCAGGCTCCGACCCAGGCGAGCGCTATCGCGCAGATGATGGACCGAATCGGGCTGCGCATGAACTCCCCTTTCAGACGCAGGGCCCGATCAGCCTAATCCGCTTGGCGCAGGGCGTCGACTGTTGCCCGGCACTTTTCCGGGGCGCCGTGCGGTTTCAATCGCACTGAATCGGCAGGCTGCGTCACGGCATCGTTCCCGGTGGACGCTTCTCGCCGGGCTGCACGCGGCGGTCCTCGTCCTCGGGTTCGACCGTGCGCTCCGTTTCGCGGCCCCGGCGCGGCACGCGTTCGTCGGTACCGGTATCGCGCTCGACATCGACATTTTCCCGCTCTCTCGGTCGGCGGGTCGGATCGTTCGACATGGCTGTCCTCCTCGCGAAACAACGATCCGCGCGGTATCGCTGTTGCGACGGCAGGCCGGCGGTCTGTTATCTTCCGTCAGAACCGCTTCGGAGGAGTGATGTCATGAACGCGCCGACTGCAAAACCCGTCCTGACTGCGCCAGAGCGCCTTCGCGCCCTTCTGACCGAGCCCGGTCTGGTCGTCATGCCGGCGGTCTATGACGGCCTTTCCGCCAAGCTCACCGCCGGCGCCGGTTTCAAGACTGCCTTCCTCTCCGGTTCCTGCGTGGCCGCCGCGCGTCTGGGCGGTCCCGATCTCGACCTGCTGTCGTTCGGCGAGATGTTCGATTCCTTCCAGATGGTGCACAACGCGGCACCCGACCTTCTCGTTCTGGCCGACGGCGATCACGGCTACGGCAATGCGATGAATGTGCAGCGCACGGTGAGCGCCTACGGCCGTGCCGGCGCCGCCGCGGTGCTGATCGAGGACAAGATAACGCCGCGTGCCCTGACCGCGGCCGGGAAACCGTGCCTGCCACGGGCCGAGGCGCGCATGAAGATCCGCGCCGCCGTGGAGGCGGCTAGGGACTCGGGCATCCTGGTCCTGGCGCGAACCGATTGCCGGCCAACGCAAGGCATCGACGAGGCCGTCGCGCGCATCGAGATGTATGTCGAGGAAGGCGCCGACATCCTGTTCCTGGATTCGCCGGCCGATGATGCCGAAATCGGCCGCGCTATCGCTGCCGCGAAGGGCCGGCCATCGTTCGTGGTGCTGTCGCCTGGCGCGCCGCGCGCCACGCCTTCGCAAAGGCAGGCCGAAGCGCTCGGCTTCAAGATCGGCACCTTCCCGACGGGCCTGCTTTCGCCGGCGACCGCGGGCATGAAGGCGGGACTGGCTGCGCTCAAGGCGGGCGACTCGGAAGCCCAGGGCGCGCTGCCGCCGCCCGAGTTGCGCACGATCCTCGGCTACGGCGACTACGACACGAAAGCCAAGCCGTTCATCGCGAGCTGAGAAAAAAACGGGCACCCGATGGGGTGCCCGTCTGGAGATCGTCAGCCGCCCGACCTGTTGGCCGGCTGCTGGCGTTCATATTTGTAGTCCGGCATCGCCTTCAGCGAGTCCTTGGTCCAGTTCGTGGTGATGACGAGCGATTTGTCGTCGCGTGAGACCTTCAGGTCGCTCCACTTGACGGCGACGTTCTTCGAGCCGACCCCGAGAAAGCCGCCAACCGACACCACGACGGTTTTGACGGCGCCGTTTTTGTCGACATAGACGTCCTCGATCTTTCCCACGGACTCGCGCTTGTCGTTGCGCACCGTGGCTCCGATCAAAGCGTTGCCCGACATGTCGCCCGCCGCGTTGAAATCGCCGGTCGAGGTCGTGGCGGCCACGTTCGGCCGATCGTTGGCAGGAGCCGTACGGTCGCCCGGCCGGGTGGTCTGCGCGAGCTGATCGTTGGCCGGACGCGCGTCGCCGGGACGGGCAGCCCATGGCCCGGTGTCGGTGAAGACCTGGCCGCGCCATGTTTCGTTCTTGTAGCGGTACTCAGGCTTGGCCTTGAGCTGGTCCTTGGTCATGTTGACCGTGACCTTCTCACCGTTGTCGGTGACATTCAGATCGGACCAGGCGATGCGGACCTCGCGGTCACCGACACCGAGGAAGCCGCCGACGCTCACCATCACGCTGTCGACCTTGCCGTCCTTGGTGAGATAGATCGACTTGATCTCGCCGATCGTTTCACCGTCGGCATTCTTGATGTTGCGGCCGATCAACTTGCGAGTGTCGGCAGTGGCAGCCGGGCCCATGGCTGTACCGGCTGGTGCCGTTTGAGTGGATGGCGGGCTGGTCGCCTGCTGCGGCTGCGCATAGGCAGCGGCTGCGCCGCACGTCAGGAACGCTGCCAGCACGATGTGCTTTAGCATGACTAATACTCCCGATTGATGACTCGATATCGGATTAACGAGAGCCTGGTGCGCGAGTTGCCCGCGGCGGACCGGGCACCGGTCTCACCTCCGGCAGCGGCAACGTCGCATCGCGTGGCAGCTCGCTCAGCTCCTCGTCCTGGCGCATGCCGGGCATCGGCATGACGGCCTGGTTCTTGGAGTTTGGACCGACCGTGGCACCGGTGCCGCCGACCATTGCCGGACCCGACTCCGGCATTTTCGAAGCATCGATCGCCTGCGCCGGCCCCTGGTTCGGACCCTGGGCCTTCAGGACAGGCACGCAAAGGGCGAGCGGCATGGCAGTGACGAAAGCGAGTAGGAACACGACAGTGCGTTGCATATGGCAGACCTCCGCCGTTTGCCCATTCAACAGCCAGGGATGGGCAACGTTGCATGCAACCTGCGCGAGACTTGGCAGGCGTCCGAGGTTCCCTGGTCGCAGGCTGGTCACACGCCCTGAACGCCAAAGACGTTACACAAGGCGCGCCCCGACAACGCGCCAGCATCGGATCGTCGGAATGCCACCCCCGTCTCCGCCACAGCCGCCGTTGCAACGTCCGGCGGAGTACAACGAGTTCGCCGATGCCGTTGCGCGCATGTTCGAGCATCGCCAGCGGCTGGCTCCTGATCATTCTCGGCCGCCTCGTGACGACACTCGCGTGCGCGACGATGTCGATCAATGGATTGCCCCGCGCGCGTCCTCGCTGAGCTCTCTGGTGGGCGCGCCTGCGTTGCGGCGTGTGCTTATGATCGTACCCTTGGCCGTCGTCGCCTATGCCATCGCCTGGTTCCTATATCTGGAGCCCTCACAGAACGTCACGGCGAGACCAGTCGACGAAGCCAGGCCGGAGACGGCCCGGGTGGCCGCCCCCTTGGAACAGTCGGCACCGGCGGGACCAGATGTGACCGAAGCCAAGCCCGCGTCGGCCGAGGTCGTGACGACGCCCGCTGCCGTCGCTGCCCCCGCAGCGCCTGCCGTGCCGCCGGGGGCTGCCGTTGCTGCCGATCCGTTGCGCCCCCTGACGAAGGATGAAATCAAGGAACTGCAGGGCAAGTTGGGGGCAGCCGGTTTCACCGCTGGTCCGATCGATGGCGTTGTCGGCCCGCAGACCCAGGCTGCGCTGCGCCGCTACGCCGAGGCGCGCAGCCTCGCCAAGACGGAGGCAAATCAGGAGACGCTTTTGCGGTTGCGTTCCGAAACCCAGGCCAGCCAGTGACCTCAAGTCACGGCAAGGTCACACCGCGATAGATGGTGGCTTCCCACGCTCGCTCGCACCCGCCAGGGGGGCGGGGAGATGCGTTCGGTCGTATTCGCGTTCCATGAATTGGTCGCGGGCGCCGATATCGCACAGGCGCAGGCTTGGTTGAGCGTGGCGGACGCCAACGGTCGCTTTCGGCTCGAAATGCCCGTGCCGTTCGATGCGCCGCCCTCGCAAGTCGCGCCCGACGGCACCGTCACCTGCGCCTATGTACACGAGACGCCGGAGCTGGTGCTGCGCTTCGAGGTGATCGACCATGTCGCGCCGATGCAGGACATGCCGATGCCTGTCAGCCGGCTTTGGGACGGCGAGCGCATGGTGCAGATGCGGTACCACGTCGTCGGCCGACGGACCTATCGCGTGGTCGCGATCTTTCCGCCGGAGCTCGAAGGCGACGCCGCCATCCTGCGTTTCATGCGGTCGGTTCGCTACATCGACGCGGCGGACTAGGCGCCGGACGAGCGGCGGCGCAACCATATCGTCAGTGCCGCGGTGAACAGCAATCCCAGCGTTGCCATCACCAGCACGGCCGAGCGCGGGCCGAACTCGGTGGCGATCGCACCAGCCGCCAGCACGCCGAGCGGGCCGGTGCCGATGCCGACCGTGACGATCCCCATCAGGCGGGAGCGCATGTCCGGTGGCGCTTCGGTGAGCATCAGGGTGGTCTGCATGTTGCCAAATCCCGCGGTGCCGAAGCCGCCCAGCACCAACACGGTGAAGGCCAGCCAGTAGGAAGGCGACAGAGCCATCACGATCAGCGCCACCATGAACAGCGCCGCGCCGCCGGCGAACGTCAGTCGCCGGTCCATGCGCACGACGCCCGCCGCGATCAGCGCGCCGCCTGCAAGCGCACCGATGGGCTCAGCCGCGGCCAGCAGCCCGACCAGTGCCGGCGAAACCTGGAATGCACTGATGCCGAGCGGCGCCACCAGGCCGGAATAGGCGAAGGCGAAGGCATTGGTGACGATGGTGATGCCCCACACCAGCAGGATGGTGGGCTTGGTCCAGGCGAAGGCCAGGCCCTCGGCGATCTCGGCCGGAATTCGCGCAAGGTCGAGGCGGCGCGTGAGCTGGGGATGGACGAGGCCGGCCAGCGCGAAGGCGCCGGCGAACTGAACGAGGGCCGTGAAGGTGTAGGCGCCCTTCATGCCGAGCCATCCGAAGACGATGCCCCCGAGCAGCGGACCGACCATGCGGGTGGCGGCGTTGGTCGCCGAATCGAGGGCGATCGCCGGCACGATGCGATGCGGTCCTGCGACCTCGCCCACCATGCGTCGCCGGGTCGACATCTCGGTCGCCCACATCGTGCCCGACACCAGGTTGCCGAGCGCCACGTGCCACAGCTCGAGCTGGCCGGTGGTGGCGAGCGTGGCGAGCACCGTCGAGACCACGGCTGGAACGGTGAGCGCCAGCATGACGATGGTCTTGCGGTTCACCGCTTCGGAGATCGCGCCGGCGAAGGCGCCGAACAGGAGCTGCGGCAGCTGGCGCGCCGCCACGACGGCAGTTGCCGCCATCGCCGAGCCCGTCAACTCGTAGGCGAACAGGCCGGAGGCCAGCAGTTCCAGCCAACGCATGGCATTGGCGAACGCGCCCACCAGCCACAGCCGCAGGAAGTCCGGCGTCTTGAGCAGTTGCCCGATCGGCCCGTTCATTGCGGCCCGCTTATTCTCTCCTCCCCGTCACACCGGGGAGGATACAGTAGCGGGAAAGCAGCACAGCCAATCTTTGCAGGTCATTCCGACGTGCAACGACTCGTCCTCACTCCCGTCATCCCGACGGGAGCCGAGCGTTGCAAGGCGAAGTGGACCTGCTCAGCAAATGCGTTCACAAGAAAAGGTCCCTCGACTGCGCCGCCCTTCGGGGGGCTTCGCTCGGGGTGACGGCAAAAATGCGATGGCCGTGCAACTTCGGAGAAGATCGTGCCGGCGGCACTGCGCTGGCAGGCAGGTAGCACTGGACGCTGAGCGGCGGCTCGGTCATGTCTCTGGCATCCGCAAAAATCGTGAACGGAACGAGGAAACGTGATGCTGAGACGCAGGCTGCTTACCTCTTCACTTGCCGCGCCCTTGGCCGCGCCGTTGGTGATGCGCGGCGTCGCCGCCAAGGCCCAGGCGCAATGGCCGGCCAAGACGGTGCGCTTCATCGTGCCGTTTGCGCCGGGCGGCGGCACCGACACGGTCAGCCGCCTGATCTGCGACCACCTCGGCCGCAGCTTCGGCCAGCAGTTCGTGGTCGACAACAAGGGCGGGGCCGGCGGCAATATCGGCACGGCTGAACTCGCGCGCGCCGCGCCTGACGGCTACACGATCGGGCTGATAACGGTTGCCAGCCATACGCTCAATCCGATGCTCTACAGCAAGCTGCCCTACGATGCCGACAAGGACATCGTCGGCATCTCGCGCGTCGCCGTGCTATCGAACCTGCTGGGCGTGCCGCAGTCGCTGCCGGCCAACTCCGTCGCCGAACTGATCGCGATCTGCAAGAAGGAGCCGGGCAAGTATTCCTTCGCCTCGTCTGGTCCTGGCACGTCGCTGCATCTCAGCGGCGAGCTGTTCAAGACGATGGCCGGTGTCGACATCGTGCACGTGCCTTACAAGGGCGCGGGCCCGGCCTACAATGACCTGGTCGCCGGCACCGTGCAGATGATGTTCGCCAACATGCCGTCGATGCTGCCGCAGGTGCGCGGCGGCAAGCTGAAAGGACTGGGCGTGACGTCGGCAGAACGCTCCAAGGCCGCTCCCGACATCCCGGCCATCGCCGAGACGCTGCCGGGCTATGTCGCCACCTCGTGGTACGGCGTCGGCGCGCCGGCCGGCACCCCCGAGCCGATCCTGGCGAAGCTCGAGGTCGCCATCGCCGAGGCCATGAAGCAGCCCGAGATCCAGAAGCGCTGGGCCGACGATCTCGGCCTTGACATGCCGCCGGCCGGCCGCGCCGGCTTCGATGCGTTTCTCGCCGAGGACAGAAAGCTCTGGGCGCCCGTGGTGAAGGCGTCCGGTGTGAAGCTCGACTGAAGCGTCAGGTCGCCGCGAGCGTCAGCTGCACCTGCCGCAACGGGTCATGCGGCTTCGCGTTGCCACGCAATGGCAAAGGCCGTTCCCCGCAACACGATGGAAGCGCAGCAGGTCGATGAGTTGCCGCGCGACAAGGGCTGGCAGTTCGAGCCGAAATGGGACGGCTTTCGTTGCCTGGCCAGCCGTGACGGCGCCAAGGTCGAGTTGATGGGGCGGTCGGGCAAGAGCCTCGCCCGCTATTTTCCCGAGGTCGTCGCCGGGCTCGCCGCCCTGCCGGTGAGACGTTTGATCTTCGACGGCGAACTCGTCATCCCCGTCGGCAAGGCGCTGTCGTTCGATGCGTTGCAGATGCGCCTGCATCCGGCCGCGAGCCGCATCGCCAGGCTCGCGCGTGAGACGCCGGCACTGCTGATCGTGTTCGATGTACTGCGCACGCCCGATGCCGATGTAGTGAAGCGCCCGTTGATCGAGCGGCGCGCGGCGCTGACGAAACTGTTCGTGCGGCTCGCCGACGCGCCGCATTTGCGGCTGTCGCCCGCGACCACGCGGCGAGCCGAGGCGTCGCGCTGGCTTGTGCGGGCCGGCGGCGGCGCGCTCGACGGTGTCGTCGCCAAGCGGCTCGACGAACCCTATCGCGCGGGCGAGCGGGCGATGCTCAAGATCAAGTGCCTGCGCTCGGCCGACTGCGTCGTCGGCGGCTTCCGCTATGCCACGGGGAGCAAGGAGGTCGGCTCACTCCTGCTCGGCCTCTACGACGACCGGGGTCTGCTCGATCATGTCGGCTTCACCTCGGCGATCTCCGATGCCGAACGTCCGGCGCTGACGCGCAGGCTCGACAAGCTGCGAGGCGGGTCGGGCTTCACCGGTGACGCTCCGGGCGGTCCCAGCCGTTGGTCGACCGAGCGAAGCGCGCAATGGGAGCCTCTCGAGCCCAGGCTGGTCGTCGAGGTGCGATACGATCACGTCACCGGTCAGCGCTTCCGCCACGGCACGCGCTTCGTGCGTTGGCGGCCAGACAAGTTGCCACGGCAATGCACCATGGACCAGTTGCAGCGCGAGGCGCGACCGTTGCGGCTGGTGCGCGAGATGCGGCTACAGGAACTGGCGTAGCGCGGCCAGCACCACCAGCGCGCCGACGGCCATGACCACGCTGCCTATCGAGATCACGTAGAGCGCCCGGCCCGGTGACAGCCGCGCCATGCCGGCGGCGATCCAGAAGAGGGGATCGTTGAAATGGCAGATCGCCATCGAGCCGGCGCCGACCGCGGCAGCGGCCAGTGTGCGGCCGATGGCGCTGTCGAGGCCGAGCGCCGGCAGCATCGGCTCGACCATGCCCGACGCGGTGAGGATGGCGGTCAGCGAATTACCCTGCATGGTCTTGACGATCGCCGCGGCGAGGAACGGCGTGAGGATACCGTAGCGCGGGTGGAGCGCATGCTCGGCCAGCAGCTCGGCCATGCCGGTCTCGTCGAACACGCGGCTCAGGCCGCCCGCGGCGCCGACAGCCAGCAGCAGCGGCGCCCAGCTGCGGCCGGCCAGCGCCGAGGGCTGCCAGCGGCCGGCGAACAGCACGCCGAGCGTGATGGCGATCGCAGCCAGCATCAGCGGCTTGGAGATGCCGATGTAGAATTCGCGCGCACCGCCCTTGCCCAGCGGCTCGCTCGGCATCTGCGCCACGGCCTGCAGGACCAGCAGGGCGATCGGTATGGCGACGGCAAGCCAGGCCCATCCGATACGGCCCGGCGTCTTGTTCGCCGGCACCTGGCGCGAGACGTACCACCAGCCCAGCAGCGCCGCGATCGCAGCAAGCGGCAGGCCGATTACGGCCATGCTGCGCGGCGGGATCTTCATCACCGACGCTGCGGCGACGGCGAGCGGCGAGGGCGTCGCCAGGGCAGCGAAGGCGAGCAGCGTCAGCGCGAGGCCGAGAGCGCGGCGCGGTGCGTCCTGGCCGGCGGGCTGCAACAGCGCCAGGCCGCCGGCTGCCGAGGCGCCGAGGCCCGCCAGCGCGCCAGCGGCGGCCGACGTGCCGGTGCCGAGCGGCTCGCGCAGCACCAGGCTGGAGACCAGCGCCCCCGCGACCACCAGCAGTCCCACCTGCTCGATGGCCGCCGTGAAGCCCAGCCCGAACGCCTTGCCGACCGACATGAAGGTCATGTCGGCCGCGATGCCGTAGACCACGACCGTCGCCATGATGGCGAGGAAGACGGGAAGATGCAGGCGCTGGACCAGCAGCACGATCGCGATGACGGCGAGCGGCACGAGAAGCGAGGCGAGAACCATGGCGCGGAGACATTAGCGTGCTTCGACACATTGTCACCCCGAGCAACGCGCGACTTTCCCATGTCCCCGACCCTGAGTCCGCCTGGCTTCCTGTATCCTCGATGGTGAGCGGGTGAAGACATGAGAGGGTGCTTGTGGGCTATAGTGCCACCGTGCGTCTTCTCCTTGCCCTGCTGTTGGCCCTCGGCCTCTCCACTGCAGCACGCGCCGACGCCATCGTGCGTATCGAAGGCAGGAACTTCATCGCGCCCGACGGCGGCACGCTGCTGATCAAGGGCATCAACCTCGGCAACTGGCTGATGCCCGAGGGCTACATGTTCAAGTTCGAGGTGGCGAAGTCGCCGCGCCAGATCTACCTCGCCTTCGACCGCCTGCTCGGCCCCGAGCGCGCCCGGGCTTTCTGGCGACAGTTCCGCGACACCTACATCACCCAGGACGACATCGCCTTCATCAAGTCGGTCGGCTTCAACACCGTGCGGATCCCGCTGCACTATCGGCTGTTCATGGATGCCGACGGCGAGATCGCGGGTGAAGGCTGGCTCCTGCTCGACCGCGTCGTCGGCTGGGTTCGTGACGCCGGTCTTCTAGCCATCGTCGACCTGCACGCCGCGCCCGGCGGCCAGACCGGCATCAACCACGATGACGGGCCGGGCTATCCGTTGATGTTCTATGTACCGCGCGATCGGCTTCTTACGGTGAAGCTGTGGCGCGCCATCGCCAGGCGCTACGCCGGCAATCCCGCGATCCTGGGCTACGACATCCTGAACGAACCGATCGCGCCGTATCACGACGTGGCGACACTCAATCCGCGACTGGAGCCTTTCTACAAGGATGTGACGGCGGCGATCCGCGAGGTCGATCCCGGCCGGGTCGTGATCCTGGCCGGGGGGCAGTGGAGCTCGAGCTTCGACATGTTCGGCACGCCCTTCGCCGACAACCTCGCCTATACGTACCACTCGTTCTGGGCGAGCACCCAGCGAGACTCGATCCAGCGGCATCTGAATTTTGCGGCACGCCACGACGTGCCGCTGTTCCTGGGCGAGACCGGTGAGCTGACCGACGAGTGGAACGCGCGCTTCCGCAAATTGCACGAGACGCACGGCATCGGCTGGTCGTTCTGGACCTACAAGAACCTCGACACGCCCTCGACCATCGTTTCCATCCCTCGTCCCGAGGGCTGGAACGAGATCGTGGCCTTTGCCGACGGCAAGCGTACGCAGAAGCCGGACGAGACGCTGATCGACCGAGCGATCGCCGAGTATCTCGACGGTCTGCGCTTCAGCAAGGGCGTCGTGCGGTGGAGTTACCTGGAATCGCTGGGATTGAAGAGCGCGCCGTGATCCCTGAGCGTAGGGCGATCGAAGATGGCTCCCCAATCCATCATCCCGACCGGAGCCTCGCGCGGCGAGGCGGAGCGGACCTGCTCATGCTTTCGAAAACAGGAGGTTCCTCCACTCCGCTTCGCTCCGGTCGGGATGACGATAAATAGCCCACCGTCATCCCTCGAATGGTCAGTCTAACTCGCCAGCTGCCTCGCGTGATGGTCTGCCAGGGCTTTCAGGGCAGCTTCGCCGTCACCCAGGAAGGTGGGACCGTGCATCAGGGCAATGGTGCGGGGCTTCAATGCCGCCAGCCGGCGTAGGGTCGGCGCTACCTGAGCCGTTGCCGGCATGAAGGGTACCGCCTTCTCGGTGGCAATGGCCGGCTCGACGATGTCGCCGCTCGTCGACGCTGGGCAGGGGCCGAACTGGGTGAAGAGATCGCTGCTGAACAGCGTGCCCGTGGTCTCCTCGTGGATCAGGCCGGCGTCCCAGTTGTGCGGCACATGCGGCGTGTCGATCCAGCGCACCTTCCTGGTCCCGAGATCCAGCACCTCGTCGTCCTTGAGCGCACGCGGTGGCCGGTCGGCCATGTCGGTCAGCCAGATGTTGCAGCCGACCTGGCCGTGCGCCGGCGTGGCGTTCGGCGCCGCCGCCAGCCACTGGTTGAGCGCGCCGCTCTCGTCGGCCTCGACATGGCTGCAGGTCGTCCAGCGCAGCTTGTCGAGCGGGATCACACGCTTCACTGCGTCGGAGACCAGCGAAAAAAGCGAGCGCTGTCCGTAGTGGAACAGCAGCGGCTGGTCGTCATCGATCAGGAACTGGTTGAAGGTGAGACCATTCGGCCCGACCTGGGGCACGAAGGTCGACAGGCGGTAGATCTTGTCGGCGATTTCCGAGACGTCGGTGTGCATGCGCTGCTCCTCAAGTCTGCCGAAGCCTAGGGCGCGAGAATGCTGATCAGCTTCTGATTGAACGCTTGGGCCGCCTCGTAGGCAACCCAGTGGCCGGCCCCCTCGATCACGTGCATCCGGAAGTCCGGCTGCAGGGCGCGAAACAGGTCGATGCGTTCCTGGATGTGCGGATAGGTCGTCGAATCGAATTCACCCCAGATGCCGGTCAACGGCGTTTTTACCCGCGGCAGCACCTCGCTGAGCTTGTAGGCCTGTCCCATGTTGCGGCTGCGTGTCTTGGCGCGCGTGGTGTTCATGATCTGCATGTAGATCGCTACGCCATCCACGTTGGCGGGATCGTGCAGCATCAGGATTTCCAGGTTGCGCCGAGCCTCGGCGGCCAGGGTCTCGGCCGGCATCTCGGCCAGGAGCTTGCGCAGCTTCGGTCCCGGCTTGCGTGTCGCCTTTAGCCCCCCGGCACCGACCATGACGATGCGGCGGATGCGTTCGGCGAACAGCGTGGCGATGTGTCCCGCAACCATGCCGCCGAAGGAGAAGCCAGTGATCGCGAAGTCCTTGCCGGCCGGCAGCAGCTCCTTCATGGCCGACTCGACGCAATGCGTCACAGACCAGACATCGCGCACGTCGTTCGGCGGATCGCTGTCGCCGAGACCCGGCAGGTCCGCGGCGTAGACGGTGAAATGCTGAGCCAGCGGCTGGACGTTGCGGATCCAATGGATCCACGAACCCGAGCCGCCGTGGAACAGAAGCAAGACCGGCTTGCCGGAGTTCTCCTCCCAGATGTGCCACATCATCCTGCCGCCGTTGCCCATCGGCACGCGCACCTTGCGCGAAGCTGTGGCTTCGACGGTGGCGATGTGTTCGGCGGCGGTGCGGCCGTCCGGCATGCGCGGAACGGCTGAGAAGTCGAGGCTCATCTGGCGAGAGCCCCCAGCAGACGCTCGACGAAGCCCGACGCCTGCTTGCGGTCGATCCAGCGCAGCACCGTCACCAGGTCGTTGTCGGGATCGATCCAGACGATGTGGCTGCCCCAGCCCAGCGCGTAGTAGCTGCGTTCCGAAGCCGCCTTGAACTGGCGCCGGTCGGTGTTGAGCCACCACATCAGCCCGTAGAACGGCGCGACAGCGCAGGGCTTCACGAGCTCCTCGGTCCAGCCCTTGGGCAGCAGCTGCTTGCCGTCCCACGCGCCGGCTTGCGCCACCAGCAGGCCCATCAGCGCAAGATCACGCGCCGAGATCACGATACCGCCACCCCAGTGGCCGCCACCCGGCACCGAGGTCATCTTCCTGCCGTCGATCGTGACGGTCGAGTTGCGATAGCCGTCCCATGTCCAGTCCTGCGAGGCGCCGATCGGATCCATGATGCGCCGCTTCAGCACCGACGGCAGCGGCTCCTTGAAGAGCTGCATCAGCGACAGCGACAGCCGGTTCACGCGCACGTCGTTGTATTCGTAGAAAGTGCCTGGTTTCCTGAGTTGGCGCCGCGTGCCCTTGGGCGCCTCGGCGACCGCGAGACCGACCACGCGGTTGTGGTCGATGCGGTCCTCCTTGTCGAACAACGTGCCCTGCCACTCGCTGGTCTGGGTCAGGAGCTGCCGCCAGGTGATGTCCTTGTTCTGCTCGCTGGCGAAACCGTCATCGAGTGCGGACGGCCCGGCCTTGTCGTCGAGATCCTTGATCAGTCCGTCCCCGACGGCGAGACCCGCGAGCAGCGAGAGGAAGCTCTTGGCGACGCTGAAGGTCATGTCGGGGCGCGCCACGTCGCCCCATTCGGCGACAACCTTGCCGCCGCGATAGACGATGCCCGAGTGGCCGCCGCGTGGCGTCACCGGTCCCAGCACCTCGTTGTCGGGGGCTTTTTCGCCGGAGTCGAAGGTCATCACGAACTGGCCTTCCGGCATCTTCATGCTTGCGGGCCACTTCGACTCGGCGGCCTTGGCGTAGGCGATCGCCTCTTTCAGTTCATTCATGCCCGCAATCAACATTGGAGCCTGCCCGGGGGCAAGCGTAGAAAACGCATCATGACCTTGCCCAGTTCGATCACCATCCGCCGCCCCGACGACTGGCACGTTCATCTGCGCGACGGGGCGATGCTCGAGGCCTGCGCCGTGCATACAGCGCGCCAGTTCGCCCGCGCCGTCATCATGCCGAATCTCGTGCCGCCGGTAATTCGGATCGCGGAAGCGTCGGCCTACCGCGACAGAATCCGCAGAGCGGTTCCGCCGGGACTCACGTTCGAGCCGCTGATGACCTGCTATCTGACCGACGATGCCGATCCGGTCGAACTCGCCAACGGCAAACAACAGGGCGTGTGGGTGGCGGCCAAGCTCTATCCGGCGCATGCCACCACTAATTCGGCGCACGGCGTCACCTCGATGGACCGCATCGCCAAGGGGCTCGAGGCAATGGAGAAGGCGGGCATGCCGCTGCTGGTCCATGGCGAAGTGACCGATGCCGACGTCGACATCTTCGATCGCGAGGCGGTGTTCCTGGACAAGGTGCTGGCGCCCTTGCTCGCTCGGCATCAGGGGCTGAAGGTCGTGCTGGAGCACATCACGACCAGGGAAGGCGTGGCCTTCGTCGAAGCGAACGGTGCGCGCGTGGGCGGCACGATCACGCCGCATCACCTGAGCTACAACCGCAACGCCATCTTCAAGGGCGGCATCCGCCCGCATCTCTACTGCCTGCCGATCGCCAAGAGCGAAGAGCATCGCCTGGCGCTGCGCCGCGCCGCGACCTCGGGCGGCGCGCAGTTCTTCCTCGGCACCGATACCGCGCCGCACACGGCCGACACCAAGGAATGCGCCTGCGGCTGCGCCGGCATCTTCAACGCGCCCGTTGCCATGCAGGTCTACGCCCAGATCTTCGCCGAGGAGAATGCGCTCGATCGCCTGGAAGCCTTCGCGTCGTTGAACGGCCCGCGCTTCTATGGGCTGTTGCCAAACGAGGAACGCATCACCCTCAATGCAGGCGGCCTGGACGTGCCGGAGCGCATCGACATTCCGGGAAGCGATAAGTCCGTGGTGGTCTTTCGCCCCGATACGCCGGTCAACTGGTCGTTGTAGCTGCGGGCTTGAAACCGCCGGCGAGGAAGGCTGGAGTGGCGCGTCCTCAACGTCTATTTTCGACCCATGAGCAAAGGACGCATTCCCGCTGGCGCTGTCGTGCGCGGCACCGACAAAGGCTATGACCACTCCCCCTCGACGCCGCTGCTGAAGCCCGGCAGCGAGCGGCCGGTCGAGAAGTTCGAACAGAAATACCCCTATCTGCGGCCGCGTGATGCGGCGACCCTGATCCTGGTGCGGCAGCGCGGCAAGGTCCCCGAGGTGCTGCTGGGCTGCCGCGACGCCAAGCATGCCTTCATGCCCAACCGCTACGTCTTCCCCGGCGGTCGCGTCGATCCGGCCGACGCCCGCGTGCCGGTGGCCACGCCGCTCGACCGCTTCGTCGACGAGCGCCTGCGCAGGGCCGCGACCGCGCAACGCGCGCGGGCGCTTGCCGTTGCCGCCGTGCGCGAGACCTTCGAGGAGACCGGCCTGATGCTGGCCAAGCCGCTCAAGGGTGGTGTCCCGAAGGAGGATTTCGGCGAGCACTGGCATGGCTTTCTCGACAAGGGCATGGGCCCCGCATTGGACTGCCTCGACCTGATTGCCCGCGCGGTCACTCCGCCCGGCCGGCCGCGCCGCTTCAACGCGCGTTTTTTCATGGCGCGCGCCGAGGATGCGACCGGCGACATCCGCCATTCCAGCGAGCTCGGCGACATCCGCTGGGTCAAGCTCGACGAGGCGCGCGAGCTGCCCCTGCCGACCATCACCGGCCTCATCCTGGGCGAGATCGGCCGGCTGGCGAAGGAGCCGCCGGACCGTAAGCGGCAACGCAAGATCCCGCTGTTCACCACGGTGCATCGCCGGCACCTGATGCTCGAGGAGTAGCGACATGGCGGGCCGGGCCGAGGTCGTCTCGACGCCCGCCGGCGGGCCGATGACCCAGGCCGTGCCCGGCACCGGTCTGCCGCCGCGCGGCGGCGTTCGCCTCCGCACGCTCGTCTTGATTCGCTGGGCCGCCGTCGCCGGCCAGCTCTTCACCGCTGCCGTCGTCCATTGGGGCCTCAATTTTACCCTGCCCGTGCTGGCGGTAGGCGGCGCCATTGCGCTGTCGGCGCTGCTCAATCTCACGGTGAGCCTCGGCCGACCGGCGTCGGCGCGCATCGACGATCGCGAGGCCACCATCTTCCTGGCCTTCGACATTCTGCAGCTCGCTGTGCTGCTCTATCTCACCGGCGGCTTGGTAAACCCATTCTCGCTGCTGCTGCTGGCGCCGGTGGCGATCGGCGCCACCATCCTGTCGCTGGCGAGCAACGTCGCGCTGTCGCTGCTCACCATCATCAGCATCGGCCTGCTCGGCCTGTTCCATCAGCCGCTGCCCTGGCGCGGCCCGCCACCGGCGCTGCCGGAGATCTACCAGGCCGGGGCCTGGGCGGGGCTCACGCTCACGACACTGCTGGTCACGCTCTATGGCTGGCGGCTTGCCGAGGAGCAGCGCCAGATGGCGGCGGCTCTCGCTGCCGCGCAGGCGGCGCTGGAGCGCGAGCAGCGCATGTCGGCCTTGGGGGCGCTGGCCGCCGCGGCGGCCCATGAACTCGGCACGCCGCTCTCGACCATCGCCGTCGTTACCAAGGAGATGCTGCGCGAGGTCGAGGCCGATGATCCCCTGCGCGAGGACGTCGAGCTGCTGTCATCGGAATCCGAGCGCTGCCGCACCATCCTGGCGCGCCTGTCGGTCGATCCGGTGGGCGACGTTTCCGACGCCTACGCTTTGGTGCCGCTGCCGGCCCTGATCGAGGCAGCGGCGCAGCACTCGGAGCGGGACGGCATCGCCATCAGCTTCAAATCGGGGCCGGTCGGCGAGGGCGTGCCGACGACGGCGCCCATCCAGGTGCGCAGCCCGGAAATCACTCAGGGAATCGGCAACATCGTTCAGAATGCGGTGTCGTTTGCCCGCCACGAGGTCGAGATTCGGACTCGCTGGACGGCTTCCTGGTCGGAGGTCGAGGTCTCCGACGACGGTCCGGGTTTCTCCGAGGCGCTGCTCGACGAACTCGGCACGCCCTTCATCTCGACGCGTCAGGGCGAGGAAGGACACATGGGGTTGGGTGTCTTCATCGCCAAGACGCTATTGGAACGAACCGGGGCCACCGTGACTTTCGGTAACCGCGGGGGAACGACGGCTGGTGCGCTGGTTTCGGTGCGCTGGCCAAACCCTGTCTTCAAGGCTACATAGCGGCCGATGTCGGAGGAGCAGCCATGAGCCAGGACACAGGCGCCAACCGCCCCGTGTCGCCCGCCGTAGCCGGCGCGACGGCCAACAAGGAACGCACGCTGCTGATCGCCGATGACGATGCCGCGTTCCGCAACCGCATCGCGCGGGCCCTCGAATTGCGCGGCTTCATCGTGACGGCCGTCGGCTCGGTTGCCGAGGCCCTGGCGCAGACCGCGCGTCCGCCCGCGTTCGCCGTGCTCGACCTCAGGCTTGGCGACGGCAACGGGCTCGAGCTGGTGGGTCCGTTGCGCCAGGCGCGGCCCGACATCCGCATCGTCGTTCTGACAGGCTATGGCAATATCGCCACCGCCGTCGCCGCGGTGAAGGAAGGCGCCGTCGACTACCTCGCCAAGCCGGCCGACGCCGACGCCATCGAGCAGGCACTGACCGCGCACGGCCGCAAATTGCCGCCGCCTCCCAGCAACCCGATGTCGGCCGACCGTGTGCGCTGGGAGCACATCCAGCGCGTGTTCGAGCAGTGCGACCGGAACGTCTCGGAGACGGCACGCCGGCTCAACATGCATCGGCGCACCTTGCAGCGCATCCTCGGCAAGCACGCGCCGCGCGAGCACTGATAGACTGGCGCTGATCACCGTCCAGCTCCTGCTCAACGCTCTGGCGCTGGGCATGGCTTATGCGCTGGTCGCGCTGGGCTTCGTGCTGGCGCTGAACGCGGCGGGCGCGGTCAACTTTGCGCACGGTGACCTGGTCGTGCTGGGCGGCGCCGTCGCCGCCTTCGTCGGACTCGCGACCGGAATGCCGAGCATGCTGCTGCTGCCGCTGGTCGCGGTTTCGATCGGCATGGTCGGCATCGTCGCTGCACGCGTCGCCATCCTGCCGTTGGCGTCGCGCCCGCCCGAGGCGACGTTCGTCGCCACCATCGCGCTTGCCGCCATCATCGAACAGAGCCTGACCATCGCCATGGCCGGGGCGCCGCGCACGGCGCCCGCGGTTCTGGGCGGCGGCTCGTTCGAGATCGCAGGCTTCGTGGTCGGCCGCCAGCCGCTTGCCATCGTCGTGCTGGGCGCCGCGCTGGTGGCGGGCGTGTGGTTCCTGCTCGAGCGCACGCAGACCGGCCGACGCATGCGTGCCGTCGCCGCCGACCGCTACATGGCGCGCGCCGTCGGTATTCCCGTCGGCCGCTATGTCGTCCTGTCGCTGGCGCTGTCGGGCGCGCTGGCGGGCATCGCCGGCTTTCTCCTGGGGCACCAGTTTCTCGTTGCGCCGACCCAGGGCGCGGGTCACATGCTGAAGGCCTATATCGCCGTGGCCCTGGGCGGCTGGGGCAGCGTGCCCGGTGCGCTCCTGGGGGCGCTCGGCATCGGTGTCTTCGAGACCTTCGTCGCCGCCGGGTTCGGCGACGTCTGGGCGTCCGCTGCTCTCTATATTGCGGTGCTCACGGTGCTGGTGCTGCGTCCCCAGGGCCTGTTCGGCGAGCCCGTCGGCCGGCGCGCCTGACATGCGGCTTGCCCCGTTCTGGCTGGTCGTCCTGCTGGTGCCGCCTGTGGTGGCGCTCACCGCCTTGCCGCCGTTCGGTCAGCGCATGGTCACCCTGGCCGGCATCTATGGGCTGATGGGTCTGGGTTATCAGCTCGTGTTCGGCCAGCTCGGTGCGCTGAACCTGGCGCAGGGCGCCTTGTTCGGTCTGGGTGCCTATGCCGCGGCGCTGACGGCGCCGATCCTTGGCGTGTTCGCGCTGCCGGTGGCGATCCTGGCCGCGGCGTTCCCGGCGGCCGTGGTGGCGGGACCGTTGCTGCGCCTGCAGTCGCACTACTTCGCGCTTGCCACCCTGGCGCTCGCCTCGCTGGTCAACCTTCTGACGGTGCACGCCGAGAGCCTGACCGGCGGCGCCAACGGCCTCGCCGGTTTCGCGGCGGACTTGCCGCGTGGGCCTGTCCTGCTGGTGACGGTGTGGACCTGCCTGATCGCTTGTGTGCTGCTCTACGCCTGGCTGTTCGAAGGCACCGCGGGCCAGAAGACGCGGCTGCTGCGCGACGCGCCGTTGCTAGCCGCCACGCTCGGCATCGATGGTGCGGCCTGGCGCTTTGTGGCGTTCGTCGCCGGCGCCGCCTTGGCCGGCCTGGCCGGCGCCTGTTCCGCCGGCTTGAGCGGCGTCGTCTCGCCGGAAGCCACGGGCTTTTCGATCATGGTGCTTTGTCTGACGCTCGTGGTGCTGGGCGGCGCGCGCCATCCGATGGGCGCAGTCGTCGGTGCCGCGCTCGCCGTCGGCCTGCCTGAACTGCTGCGCGACCTGCAGGGCGCGTGGCTGCTGGCCTACGCCGTCGCCACGCTCGCTGTCGTGCTATGGGCGCCCGAGGGCCTCGTCGGACTCATCGACCGCTTGCGCGGCTCGCGGCGCGCATCTTCCGTCCCGCCGGGCCTGCCAGCCTCGGTGCCGCCCGTTCCCGGCGCGCAACGCCTCACCATCGACGGCGTCTCCAAGCGCTTTGGCGGCGTCCAGGCATTGGCCGACGTGTCGCTGCTGGTCGATCGCGGCGAGATCGTCGGCCTGATCGGGCCCAACGGTTCGGGGAAGACCACGCTGCTCAACGTCATCAGCGGTCTCGACCGTGCCGACAAGGGCGCCGTCACTCTCGACGACCGACACATCGAACACCTGCCGGCGCACGCGGTGGCGCGCGCCGGCATAGGCCGCAGCTTCCAGGCGCTGCTGCTGGCGGGCGACACCAAGGCCGCTGACCTCGCGCGGGCGGTGGCGACGGGGGCGGCTTTCCTGATGCTCGACGAGCCGGCGGCCGGCATTGGCGACGCCGAGCGCCGGGCGTTGGAGGCATTCCTGGCAAAGCTGCGCGATTCCGGCCGCGGCGTGCTGATCGTCGATCACGACATCGAGCTTCTGTCGCGCGCCTGCGATCGCCTGGTCTGCCTCGATCGTGGTCGAGTCATTGCCAGCGGTGAGCCCGCCGCGGTGCGAGCCGATCCGCGGGTGCGTGCAAGCTTCCTCGGCCTAGACGGTCTCGCGGCATGAGCGTGCTCGAAATCGGCGATGTGTCGATCGAGGCCGGCGAGATCGTGGCCCTGCTGGGCGGCAACGGCGCCGGCAAGACGACGCTGCTGGAGACCGTTCTAGGCTTCCATCCTGGACGCGTCGTGCTGTTCGGCCGCGACGTGAGCGCGCTCACCGTCGAGCAGCGCGTCCAGTCGGGCGTCGGTTACGTGCCCGAAGGACGGCGCGTCTTCGCCGCCCTGACGGTGCGGGAGAACCTCGAAGCGTCTTCGTCGCTTCCAGCAGCGCAGCGCCGCCAGCGGGTCGACGAGATGCTGGCGCTCTTCCCGATGCTCGGTGAACGACCGGAGGCGCGGGCGTGGTTGCTGTCAGGCGGCCAGCAGCAGATGCTGGCCCTGGCACGCGCCCTGATGGACCGGCCGCGCCTGCTGCTGCTCGACGAGCCGACGCTCGGACTCGCCCCCGTCGTCGTGGCCGACCTGCTGCGCCGCCTCGGCGCCATGACCACCGACGGGACGGCGATCCTGCTGGCCGAGCAACGTGCCGCCCTGGCGCTCGGCGTCGCCGGGCGCGGCGTGGTGCTCAGCCGGGGGCTGGTCGTGCGGCGCGGCTCGGCTGGCGAGCTTGCGGCCGATCCTGCGCTGGCCGACCTGATGGCCGGCGCTTGAGCGCGGGTTTGGCTGTCCGCGGCCGCTGCCGGCCGGGCAGGACCTCGTCGCGCGAGAGATTGTCGTGCACTTCGTCCATGCGCCGGTAGTCGATCGTGACTTCTTGGCCCGGCTCGATGTCCTTCAGGGCATAGTAGGTGACATCGCCATCATCGGACTGAAGGTTGGGCGTCTCGGAATGATTCATGTACCAGCCGACCGAGATGCGCAGGAAATCGATCGGCGCCCAATAGCCGCCGGTGGTGCGAATCCCGAAGCGCTGAAAGAGCTTCTTGTGCGGCGAGGCGTGCGCCTTCTCAAGCGGCACCCATCGGCTGTCTTCCGGTGACCACACGCGGACGAATTCGCCCTTCTCGATCCTGGTATCGGAAAAGCAGCCGATGCCGTGGATCTTGGACGGCCCGAGATAGAGAAGGGCCTTATGCCATTTGCGCTTACGCATCTTGCGGGGTCTCGTGATTCGCGAGCAGGCGCGCCTTGTAGCCCTGCTTCGCGATCGAGAGCAACGGAAAGTGTCGCCGTTATCGCCTATTCTCGAAGTGAGGAGCGCCTGTGTTTTCAGCGGCGATGAATGCCTGTGCGGGGACATAGGATCGGACGAGGTCGACGACGATCTGGCCGGAAAGAAAACCGCCGATGGCGCTGCCGATCAGGCCGCCGAAGATCGGCCAATCGAGAGCATGCCCCGCGACGAAACCGATTCCTGCGCATAACCCTGTGACGAGCATGGCGGCCTGCATGCGCCAGTCGCGAAACGCTCGCCAATAAGCACTGCACCAGACACGACGGCGTTGCGATGCCGGCAGCTGCGCCAGTTCGGGGATACTCTTGAGAGCCCAGTAGATCTGCATTGTCTCTTCTGACACGAGCGTAGCAGGCCAAGCGCGAGTCCGCAGCGAACCTGCACGCATACCTAGAAGACATGCGGGAGATGAAGGAAAGAGTCGCGCAAGCCCACAATCCCAGCTGTTTTTCTCATCGTCTCGAGGAGCGCCTTCATGCCCGCCGATTCTGCGCGTTCCAGAACAGCTCGAGGTTGGAGATCAGGGCGGGGCTGAAGTGGCACAGCGCCTGCTCGCGGGCATAGAGCGCCGCGTACTTGCGGAACGCATCGATCGGCTCGGCCGACAGACGTAGCGCGCGGCGGTTGCCGATGGCGCCGACGGCGCCCGAGCCGGTCAGGCGGTCGATCACGCGCCCGATCGTGGCGTCCATCTCGGCAGGATCGATGACCTCGTCGCAAATCATGCGCCCGACGTCGGAATCGCAGTCGATGCGGCGCTCGTACATGATCGCCTGGCGCGTGATGCGGTCGCCGACGAAGCGGGCCATGCGCAGGTTGGCCATCGCCGGGATGATGCCTTCCTTGCGCGCCGGCAGCGTCATGTAGGCATCGCGACCGGCGATGTTGAAGTCGGTAGCCAGCAGGATCTGGCAGCCGCCGCCGATGGCGAACGTCTCCACCGCGGATATCCAGAGCTTCTCGATCGAATCGCCCGCCACTTCGTCGGGCGGGACCTCCGGCAGGGCGAGCCCCCGCATCATCTTGTTCACGAAGCCGAGGTCGCGGATCAGGTACCACAGGAAGGGTATCTTGCCGTGGTAGAGGTGCGTCAGGTTGATACCGGCGTTGAAGATGCGGCGCCCGGCGTACTTGCCCTCGGGCACGACCTCGCCGCGCAGCACCGCGACCTGGCTGTGCGGATCGAGGATGCAGACGTCGGCTGCGATCTCGGTCGCGGGCTGAGTGGAATTGTCCTCGGAGTTGAGGAAGCGCTTGTTGGCAAGCAGCAGCACGGCCGCCTTGCCCTGGCGCTCGACCTTGGCGAAGCCGAGATCGAGCCTGCCGTCGCGCAGGAACTTGGCCAGCGCCTCGGTCGATTCCTCGCGCGGCAGCAGCATGGCGTGGCAGAGATGCAGGCCGCAGACGGGATCGGCCAGGAACTGGTTGAACAGGATTCCCTGGTCGATCTCGCAGCCGTCCTTGTCGGCCTGCCGAAGCTCGGCCTCGGCGGCGACCTCGGCGCGGCTGGGAACGAGCCCCGGCATCATCTCGGCGGCGTCGTAGGCCAGCCGTTCGACGCGCACGAACTTCGAGCGATTTGCGGTCAGCCGATCGTAAAGGGTACGGGCATGGCGGCGCAGAAAGGCGAAGCGCGCCTCGCGCGCGGCCTGCTTGATCGCCTCGGCCGTGTCGAAGGCGGCGGGATCTCGCTTGGGCTTGGGCCCCAGGTGGAGCAGTCGCTGCTTGGCGTCGAGCCAATAGGCAGAGAAATGGGCGGCGTCGGCCGCGAAGTCGCCGTTTGCGACCGGTGCCGAGACCAACGAATCCATGTCTGCTTCCTGACCGACTGAAAATTGGAGCGGGCGACGGGATTTGAACCCGCGACCTACGGCTTGGGAAGCCGACGCTCTACCCCTGAGCTACACCCGCGTCGCTGCCTTTCTAGCTCACTTCACTGGACCATAAAAGATGATCCAGATGGCGAAGTCCTCGGTGAAATCCTCGAAGCCGTGCTCGGCGTGCGCCGCAGCGAAGCACATGTCGCCCGGTCCGACCGCCGTCCGCGTGCCGTCGACGCGATAGAAGCCGGAGCCGGCGGCGACGATGTAGACCTCGTCGCGCTGATGCGGCTTCTGTGGCCCGTTGGTCGGCCGTGGCGTGAACCGGATCTCGAGGTCGCCGTCGATGAAGGCCTCGGCCGAGCGGCCGGGTTTCCAGGGAAGGCCGCGCGCGGCGGCCAGCGAAATCGGAGCAGGCGTTCGGTCCATGGCGGCCTCAACTTTGGCTTCGACCGTGCGATAGTAGCGCATGCTCGACGAAGTCCTGACACAAGAAGAGCGCGCCGTCGTGGCGCGCGCCCGCGAATTCGCTGAACAGCACGTCGCCCCCAACGCGGCGCGCTGGGAGTGGGAGCGGCGCTATCCGCTGGAGGTGATCCGGCAAGGCTGCAAGGCCGGCCTGCATACGATCGAGCTTGCCCGGAAGCACGGCGGGCAGGGCCTCTCCTTCTCCTGCAAGCTGCGGGCCTTCGAGGAGATTTCCAGGCACGACTTCGCCTTCGCCTTCGCGATGATCAACCATCACAACGCGGTGGCGCGGTTCGCTCGCGACGGCCAGTCGGGCCATGTCGCGCGCCTGCTGCCACGAATGCTTGCCGGCGAGGTCATAGGCTGCGCCGGCTTGAGCGAACCTGGTGTCGGCAGCGACTTCGGCGGGCTGGAGATGTCGGCGGTGAAGGTCGAAGGCGGCTGGAAGCTGAACGGTGCCAAGGCCTGGATCACCAATGCAGCGGTCGCCGGCCTCTCGGTCGCCTACGCCCAGACCGACAGGGCGCAGGGCTATCGCGGCATCGCCTGCTTTGCGATCGAGGCCGACCGGCCGGGTTTCGAGCGTAGCCCGCCGTTCGATTTGCACGGCGGACACGCGATCGGTGTCGGCGGTTTTCGGCTGGTCGACTACATTGCGCCGGACGAGGCCGTGCTGCATCCGCCGGGCCAGGCCTTCAAGGCGGCGCTCGCCGGCATCAACGGCGCCCGCGCCTACGTCGCCGCCATGTGCTGCGGCATGCTGCAGTCCTCGCTCGAGACGGCGGTGCGCTACACCAGCCAGCGCAAGACCTTCGGCCAGCCCGTGCTCGATCACCAGGGCGTGCGCTGGAAGCTTGTCGACGCCGCAACCGACCTCGAGGCGGCGCGTCTGTTGACCTACCGCGCGGCACGCCTGATCGACGAAGGCGGCGACGCCGTGCTGCCGGCTGCGCATGCCAAGAAGTTCGCCACGGAGATGGCGCTGAAACGCATCGCCGACTGCATCCAGGCGATGGGCGCCAACGGGCTGCGCGCGGAGTACCCGCTCAGCCGGCACCTCGCCTGCGCCAAGATCGCCGCCTACACCGACGGCTCGATCGAGATGATGAACGAGCGCATCGGCGTCGGCCTGCAGCAGGTGTTCGGGTGATCCTCTCCACCGTCGAGATGCACACGGGCGGCGAGCCGACGCGCATCGTCGTCGACGGCTGGCCACGCTTTTCGGGCAAGACGCTGCTCGACAAGCGGCGCGAGGCGCGAGAGCGCTTCGATCATCTGCGGCGTGGCCTGATGCTGGAGCCGCGCGGCCACGATGGCATGTACGGGGCGCTGCTGGTCGAGCCCGACCATCCCGAGGCCGATCTCGCCGTGCTGTTCATGCACAACGAGGGCTATTCGACGATGTGTGGCCACGCCACCGTCGCGTTGGCGCGCTGGGCGGTCGACAGCGGCCGCGTGGCACGGCGTGAGACCGAGGCCGAGACCGTCGTGCGGCTGCAGTGCCCGTGCGGCCTGGTGACGGCGCGAGTCGCCGCCGACGGCACGGTGCGCTTCGAAAGCGTGCCGGCCTTCGCCTATGCGCTCGACCGCATTGCGCCGACGCGCACCTGGGGACCGGTGACGGTCGATATCGCCTACGGCGGCGCCTTCTATGCGTTCCTCTCCGCCGATTCGATCGGCCTCGATCTCCGTTCATCACCGATGCGCGCCATCGTCGATGCCGGAGAGGAGATCACCGAGGCGGTGGCGAAGGCCGTACCGATCGTGCATGCCGACGAGCCCGACCTTGCCTTTCTGTACGGCACCATTCTGACCGACGGCGGCAACGGCGTTGGCGGCACGCCGAGCCGCAACGTCTGCATCTTCGCCGGCCGGCAGATCGATCGCAGCCCGACCGGCAGCGGCGTCACCGCCCGCATGGCCCTGCAGGTGGCTCGCCGCGAGGCGAAGCCGGACGACGAACGCCTGTTCGAGAGCTGCACCGGCGCCGTGTTCAGCGGGCAGGTCGTGCGCGAGGCAACGCCCGTCGGCGGCCGCAAGGCAGTGATCGTCGAGGTCGGAGGCCGCGCCCATCAGACCGGCGAGGCCCGCTTCCGCTTCGACGACGATGACCCCCTGAAAGAGGGCTTCTCTCTCGGGCAATAGAAAGGGGAACACTCAGGCGTTGTGGCCGCGCCGCAGCGCCTGGTCGAGGTCGTCGAACAGGTCGCCCGTCTCCTCGACGCCGACCGACAGACGCAACAGGTCGGGCGGGCAGGGCGTGCCCGGCCCCTCGACGCTGGCGCGATGCTCTATCAGGCTCTCCACACCGCCCAGCGACGTCGCACGCTTCCATAGCTCCACGCGTGCCGCCGAGGCGATGGCTGCGCGCTCGCCGCCCTTGACGCGCACCGACAGCATGCCGCCGAAGCCGCCCGCCATCTGCTTCTTTGCCGCCGCGTGTCCGGCAAAGGAAGGCAGGCCGGGATAGAGTACTTCCGCCACCATCGAGTGACTTGCGAGGCGCTCGGCAAGAGCCTGCGCCGAGCGGCACGCCCAGGCGACGCGTGGGAACAGCGTGCGCATCCCGCGCGTCAGCAGCCATGCCTCGGTCTGGCCGAGGATGGTGCCGAGCTGTGCGCGTATGGTCCTGAGCTTCTGCCAATGCTCGTCGTCGCGCGCGCCGACCAGGGCGCCGGCAATGATATCGGAGTGGCCGTTGAGGTACTTGGTCGCCGAATGCATGACGATGTCGGCACCCAGCTCGATCGGCCGCGTCAGCACCGGCGTGCCTACCGTCGAGTCGACAGCGAGCAACGCGCCGGCGCGATGGGCGATGTCGGCGGCCGCGGCGATGTCGGTGACGCACCAGGTCGGATTGGCCGGCGTCTCGATCCACACCAGCTTGGTGCTGCCCGGCTTCACCGCCGTGGCGATGGCGTCGGTGCGGTCGGCATCGACGAAATCGACCTTTAGCCCCCAATGTTGCGCGAAGCCCGTGAGCCAGTTGCGCAGCGACCAGTACATCACCTTGGGCGCCACCACGTGATCGCCCGGCGCCAGCGCCAGGAAGCAGGTGGTCGCTGCGCTCATGCCCGAGGAGAAGACCAGCGCCTTGGCGCCGCCTTCCAGGGCCGACAGCGTCGCCTCGGCCTGGTCGAATGTCGGATTGTCCGAGCGCGCGTAGATGCGGCCGGAGCTGTAGCCATTGTCCTCGTCTCGCTGGTAGGTGCTGGCCATATGGATCGGCGGCACCACGGCCTTCGTCACGGGGTCGATCCACCCCATGGCTTGTGCGGCGAGCGAAGGGGCGGCGAAGGTCCTGTTTGTCATTGAAATACCGTAGCTTACGTGTTTCTTACATACGCTCGTGATCTTATAGCGCATCGTCGCACATCCGTTGCAGATGCATTAATATCCGGCCACCGCAACGGGCCGGACCACTTTATGTCCTGTGTCCGCTTGCGTTTCGCGAACCGTCCCGTCGTCTCGGTCTGGAACCGGAGTCCGTGTAATGGATGTCGAAACACTCGCCCACCCGCAGCACCAGTTGCCAACCCCCGCCCGTGGCGATCGCGTCGCCCGAACGCGCGAAGCCATCGTCGGCTCCGCCCTTGCGCTTGCGCTCGCCGGCGAAGTGGCCCCGATCGTCCGCGACATCGCCAAGATGGCAGGCGTCTCGGCACGCACCGTGTTCCAGCATTTCGCCGACACCGCCGAGCTTTATGTCGCGGTGCTCGGCCGTGTCCTGGCAGCCGCTCTGGGCGAGCCCGACTTCAGCATGTCGTGGCCGATCGACGAGCGCGTCGCCATGATCATCAACCAGTGCGCCGAGCGCGGCGAACGCCTGCTGCCGATGTGGACTTTCGTCGAGACCCTGCAAAGACGCTCGACCGAGGCATCCGAGATGATCGTGCAGATGTACACCGCCAATCGCGCGCAGCTTGCGAACTGGTTCGAGCATGAATTGGCAGAACTGCCCGCCGACGCGCGCGAGCGCACCTTGAACGCGCTTGCCATGGCGCTGGCGCCCGAGAGCTGGGTCGTGCTGCGCGAGCGCCTCGGCCTGTCGGTCGAGCAGGCCCGCGACGAGCTGACGTTCGTCACCCGCGCCGTGCTGAGCGGCGGCGCCCTCCGCGCATAGCCAGCCGCGCGAGCTCCTCGAGCTGGCGATCCCGGAGGCCCATCTCGGAAAGATGGGCCACGGTGTTCTGAACATAGGCGAGATTGCTGCCCGTGGCGCCGTGTCCCTCGCGGACCAGCGCCACGGCTTTTTTGATCGGCAGCTTGCCCGCGAACTGGCGGTGTCCGCGGTCGGCGAGATAGACCAGCGCCGGCACGGTGCGGCCATCGTCGAGATGGATCGGCCGGATCGTCTCTTCGTAGACGCCGTCATTGTCGATCTCGCGATGGATCAGATAGCGGCGCACCGCGTCGTACTGTTTGGCCGGCAGGCGATGGGCAAGCCCGCGGCAGGAGCCGCCGGGCAGCAGGCCCAGGATCAGCCCGGGCTGCCTCGGCGTGCCGCGATAATGCTCCGAATATATGCAGAAGGCGCGGTGCCAGCCGTGCAGCTGCGCGCCGCGCGTCTCCGGCGTGGCAAAGCCCGGATTCCACATCAGCGAGCCGTAGCCGAAGACCCAGAACGGACGGTCGCTCGAGGTCACGCCTGGTTGAGATGGATCAGCGCGCGGCGGATCTCGCGGGTGCGCGTGAACAGTTCGAACAGCTTGTCGCCTTCGCCCCAGCGGATGGCGCGCTGCAGGTAGAACAGGTCTTCCTGGAAACGCGCCAGCACTTCGAGCACGGCCTCGCGGTTGTTCAGGAACACGTCGCGCCACATCGTCGGATCGGAGGCGGCGATGCGGGTGAAGTCGCGGAAGCCGCCGGCGGCGAAGCGCAGCACCTCGCTGTTGAGATGGCCGGCAAGATCGTCGGCCGTGCCGACGATCGTGTAGGCGATGAGATGCGGCAGGTGCGAGGTGATTGCGAGGATGCGGTCGTGGTCGGCGGCATCCAGGCGCTCGGTAAGGCTGCCCAGGCTTTTCCAGAACGTTTCGAGCTTGTCGACTGCGGCAGCGTCGCTGCCGGGCAGCGGCGTCAGGATGGTCCAGCGCCCGTCGAACAGCTCGGCGAAGCCCGCCTCGGGACCCGAGTTCTCCGTGCCGGCGACCGGATGGGCCGGCACGAAGTGCACGCCCGCGGGAAGATGCGGCTGCATGGCGTTGATCACCGCCAGCTTCACCGAGCCGACATCGGAGACGATGCAGCCCGGCTTGAGGCTGGGCGCGATGGTGCGGGCGGCCTCGCCGCAGGCGCCGACCGGCGTGCAGACGATCACCAGGTCGGCACCCTCGCAGGCAGCCGCGAGATCGGTGCCGCAATGGTCGACCAGTTTCAGACGATTGGCCGTGGCGGCCGTCTCTTCGCTGCGCGTCGCTGCGACGATCTCCTTGGCGAGACCGCCGCGCCGGGCGGCGAGGGCGATCGAGCCGCCGATCAGGCCGATGCCGATCAGGGCGATCCTGTTGAACAGGGGCTTGGTCATTTGTTGCCGGCTGCGAAGCGGCTGAGCGAAGCGTGCACGGCCTTGACCTCGCTCTCGGTGCCGATGGTGATGCGCAGGTGCTCGGGAAGGCCGTAGCCCGCCACCATGCGCGGGATCAGCCCATCGTTCATCAGCCAGTCGTTCGCTGCCGCCGCGCGCTCCCTGGAGCCGAAGCCGACCAGCACGAAGTTGCCGACGCTTGGCAACGGCTTCAAGCCAAGCTCGGTGAGCCCGGCGCTGAGCCACGGCAGCCAGATGTCGTTGTTGGTGCGGCTGGCGTCGGTGTGGGCGATGTCGGCCATTGCTGCGATGCCCGCTGCCTGCGCTGCCAGGTTGACGTTGAAGGGCTGACGCAGTCGGCTCATCACGTCGATGATGCCGGCCGGGCCGTACATCCAGCCCAGTCGCAGCCCGCCCAGGCCGTAGATTTTGGAGAAGGTGCGGGTCATCACGACATTCTCGGCCTGGTCGACCAGCTCGACGCCGGATTCATAGTCGTTGCGGCTGACATACTCGGCATAGGCCGCGTCGATCACCAGCAACACGTTCTTCGGCAGCCCGGCATGCAGCCGGCGCACGTCGTCCTTGGTGATGTAGGTGCCCGTCGGATTGTTGGGATTGGCGAGGCACACCACGCGCGTCTTGTTGCTGACCTTCGCCAGCATGGCATCGACGTCGGCGCGATAGTCCTTCTCGGGCGCCGCGACCGGCGTCGCGCCCACACCCAGTGCGTTGATCGGATACATCAGGAAGCCGAACTGGCTGTAGAGCAGTTCGTCTCCCGGCCCGCAGTAGGCGCGCACCAGCAGGTTCAGAAGCTCGTCGGAGCCCGCGCCGCAGACGATGCGCCTGGCGTCGAGGCCGTAGTGCCGGCCGATCGCGGCACGCAGGTTGCCGGAATCGCCATCGGGATAGCGATGCAGTTCAGTCGCCGCCTTGGCATAGGCCGCCATTGCCTTGGGGCTGGGGCCGAGCGCGCCTTCGTTCGACGACAGCTTGGCGATCGTCTGCTTGCCCTCGACCGAATCCTTGCCCGGCACATAGGGCGCGATCTTCATGATGCCCGGACGCGGGGTAAGCGCGCTCATCGCGATCTCCTGGTTTGATCAGGCCCGTGCGATCGACGGCACGGCGTAGGCGCCGATCGCCGCCACGCGACCGTTTGCGAGCTCCAGAGCGGTCTCGAGCTCGCGCAGGCGCTTGTCGCCATCGGCGATCACGCCCGGCAACTCGACGAGGTAGTGATGCACGCCGCCCGCAACCTGGTCCAGCACCGACGTGAAGGCGGGCAGGGCAGCCTTGCCGAGGGCGCCGGAGATCCGGTTGCGGCTGAGGCCGTCCTCCGATTCGATGGAGATCAGGGCGCGGTCGTCGCCCGATTCCTCGGGCTCCATGCGCGCCAGCACGAAGGCCGAGATGCCGCGCGCGCGGGCGTTGGGCATGACCACGAAGGGCAACCGCGCGACGACGTTCGGCAGCGTGGCGTCACGGCCCGCCAGCAGCGGCCACCACGGCGCGGCATCGGCCTCGATCGGCACCGGCACGACGCCGAGCGTCGCGGGATTGGCGCGGACCGCCGCCAGCACCTGGGCCGGCGTGTCGTTGGCGACGAAGGTGATCTGGCAACCGAAATGGTCTCGCGCGAGGTCCCAGTAGCCCGGCTGATCGTGCGGGCGGCAGATTGCGACCTTGATGTCCGGTGTCTGCATCATGGTGAAGGCGCACATCATCTCGCGCCACATGCGGTAGACGGCGGCGGGAGGAAACGGTCCCTGATGCGTCTCGAGGCGCTGGCGCATGACTTTGGCTTCGCGGCCTGGCCTCAGCGCCAGCCCGCCCGGCGGCTTGGAGGCGGCAATGCGATCGACCAGGGCGGCCCGGCGCCGGATGAGGCCATGCAGCTCGCCGTCGATGGCGTCGATTTCCTGGCGCAAACTGTCGAGACTGGGGGCGTCCATGAAGCCGTTGGTCCTCTGAGGCAGCGGCGATACTACGTCCGGCCGGCCCCCGTAAAGGCAAGAAACCTCGGAAACCGCGAGGGGCGCTTGCGCAATTCCAGCGACCTCCGTATAGAAGCCTCTCCGTGGAATTTGAGCCGACCGGCTTGCGACCACGTTAAACCTCGCTAAAAGGTCGGAGCGCTCCGAAAAAGCCCCCGCCCTTGCCGGTCGGGGGCTTTTTCGTCGGCCGTGTGCATAGGCCGCAGGAGACGACATGGAGGCTACGATCGAGAAGCCGCCGTTCGACGGCCTCGCCGATGCCGAGCGCAAGGCGCTGGCCCGGTGCCGCCACGCGGTTCTTGGCGCCGATCAGCCGCTTCGGCTCGACTGCGGCGTCGAGCTCGGCCCCTATCGCGTGGCCTACCAGACCTACGGCACGCTGAATGCCGACAAGTCGAACGCCGTCTTGATCTGCCATGCCCTGACGCTCGACCAGTTCGTCGCCGAGGAGCATCCCGTCACCGGCAAGGAGGGCTGGTGGGACAGCCTGGTCGGCCCCAACAAGGTGCTCGATCCGGCGCGCTACTTCATCATCTGCATCAACGTGCTGGGTGGATGCATGGGCACGACCGGGCCGCTGGCGCTCGATGACGGAGGCCAGCCCTGGAACCTGCGTTTCCCGGTCGTGACCGTCGCCGACATGGTGCGCGCGCAGGCGGCTCTGCTCGACCATCTCGGCATCCCCGACCTGTTCTGCGTGATCGGCGGGTCGATGGGCGGCATGCAGGTGCTGCAATGGGCGGCGAGCTATCCCGCGCGCGTGTTCACGGCGGTTCCCATCGCCTGCGCTGCCCGCCACTCGGCCCAGAACATCGCCTTCCACGAAGTCGGCCGACAGGCGATCATGGCCGACCCCGAGTGGAAGGGCGGCGACTACCGCCAGCACGACACCGTGCCGGCGCGCGGGCTCTCGGTGGCGCGCATGACCGCGCACATCACCTATCTTTCCGAGCAGGCGCTGCAGCGCAAGTTCGGCCGCGCGCTGCAGGACCGCGACGCGCTGGGCTTCGGCTTCGACGCCGATTTCCAGGTCGAGAGCTACCTGCGCTACCAGGGCTCGACCTTCGTCGATCGCTTCGACGCCAACAGCTACCTCTACATCACCCGCGCAATGGACTATTTCGACCTGGCCGCAGCGCATGGCGGGGTTCTGGCCAACGCCTTCAAGGGCACGCCGACGCGCTTCTGCCTGTTCTCCTTCACCAGCGACTGGCTGTTTCCGACGCGCGAGAGCCGCGAGATCGTGCGTGCGCTGACCGCTGCGGCGGCAAACGTCTCCTTCGTCGAGGTCGAGAGCGACAAGGGCCACGACGCCTTCCTGCTCGACGAGCCCGAGATGTTCCGCACGCTGGACGGCTTTCTCAAGGGCGCGGCAGCGGTGCGCGGCCTGAAAGCCGCGCCGTGAGCGCCAGCCCCATCCGCGTCGACTTGCAGCTCATCGCCGACATGGTCGATCCGGCGACGCGCGCGCTCGACGTCGGCTGCGGCGACGGCTCGCTGCTGGCCTACCTCGTCAACTTCAAGCGGGTCGATGCGCGCGGCATGGAGCTCAGCCAGACCGGCGTGAACGCCTGTGTCGCCAACGGCCTGTCGGTCATCCAGGGCGACGCCGACGCCGACTTGCGGGATTATCCGGACGACGCCTTCGACTACGTCATCCTCAGCCAGACCCTGCAGGCGACGCGCGAACCGCGCGAGGTGCTGCGCCAGATGCTGCGCGTCGGCAAGCGCGCGATCGTGTCGTTTCCCAACTTCGCGCACTGGCAAGTGCGCCTGCGTTTGGTGTTCGGCGGGCGCATGCCCGAAACGCCGTCGCTGCCCTACAAGTGGTACGACACGCCCAACATCCATCTCTGCAGCATCGACGACTTCCGCGGCCTGTGCCGGGACATGGGCGTGGACATCGAGCGCGCCATCGTGCTCGACCGCAACAGCAAGCCGATCAACCTGCCGCCGCTGCTCGCCAACCTGGTGGGCGAGCAGGCAGTGTTCATGCTGCGACGCGACTGAGCATTCAGGCGTTACCCGCTATTTCTCTGATTGCCCGCGAACACCGCGGTCAGGCCAAGGCCGATGAACAGCGTCCCGCTGACATAGCGCTCGACCTCGAGATAGCGCTTGTTGCGGCGCAGCCACTTGCCGGCCGTGCCGGCGAGGAAGGCATAGCAGCCGTCCGTGATGAAGCCGAGCAGGGCGAACAGCAGGCCGAGGAAGACGATCTGCGAGACGAGATGGCCGCGCTCCGGTTCGACGAACTGCGGCAGGAAGGCGAGGAAGAACAGCGCCGTCTTGGGGTTCAACAGGTTGACGATGAAGCCGTCGCGGAACAGGCGGAAATGGCTGTGGCGCGGCAGGTTGCCGTCGGCGTCGACCTGCTCGTCGCGACCGAAGATTTTCTTCAGTCCGAGCCAGACGAGATAGGCGGCACCGGCCCACTTCACGACGCTGAAGGCGAGCGCCGACGAGGCGAGCAGCGCAGACAGGCCGAGCGCCGCCGCCAGGACATGGACCAGCGTCGCGGAATGGATGCCGAGATCGGAGACGAAACCCGCCATCCGACCCTGCGCCACCGACCGGGCGACGATGTAGAGCACGGCGGGGCCGGGGATCAGCAGCAACACCAGGGCGGCGCCCAGGAACAGGCCGATGTTCGTGGCGCCGGGGACGACGAACTCCATGACGGATCTCTCTGTGAAGAAGCGGTGGCCGCAGAAAGCCCGACCGGACCGGCCTGTCAATGCCCGCGCGCGCCCGCCGTGCGGCGAAAGTTGGCCTCGATGTCGTCCTGGCCCTGCTTCACGAAGCCGTGCCGCTCATAGAAGCGGTCGGCCGGGCTGCCGAGCAGCACGTCGAGCTCGCAGGGCAGGCCGAGCGCATCGGCTTCGGCCAGCAGGGCCTTCAGGATATCCGTGCCCAGCCCGCGATTGTGATGGCGCCGGGCGAGGTAGAAGGAGTCAATCTTGATCTCGGCTGCACCGACACGGAAGCCGACGCAGCCGGCGAGGTCGTCGCCGACCAGGATCAGGCGCAGGCCGGGCTCAGCGAAATGCTCGCGGAAGACTCGCCGCGCGCGCTCCGGGTGGTAGCGAAAGACGCGTTCCAGATGCTCGCGCATCACTTCGATGCGGATCGCCAGCAACGGCTCGAAGTGGGCCTCGCTGGCGGGCGCGAAACACCAGGTGGTCGACATGCTCCTGCCTAGTGGATGCGGTCCAGCAGCCTGCCCGGCCGGAAAAGGTGCGACCAGGCGGCAATGTCGGACCAGGCGACCGCCGGATCATGCGACAGCAGGATGAGGTCGGCACGACCCACCAGGTTGTCCTCCGGCACGAAGCCGACACCGCCGTCGGCGATCGAGATGCGGCTGTCGACCGAGTTGTCGCGATTGTCGCCCATCATGAAGTAGTGCTTCGGCGGCACCACGAAGACTTGCGTGTCGTCTTGCCGGTCGGCATCGGTCATCTCGACGATCTCGTGCTCGCGCCCGCCGGGCAGCGTCTCGACATAGAGCGTGGCCGCGCCGAGGCCGCCGGCATCGCCGGTGAACGGACCGACGGGGCGCCGCGGGACGACCACATCGTTGATGTAGAGGCGCCCGCCCTTCATCTGGATGCGTTCACCAGGCAGGCCGATCAGGCGCTTCACGTAACTCGTCGAGGGATCGCGTGGCAGGCGGAAGACGACGACGTCGCCGCGTTCGGGCGCCTTCCCGAGCAGCCGGCCGGAGAAATCCGGCAGCAGGTCGATCGGCGAGGAATAGCGGCTGTAGCCATAGGCGTATTTGCTGGCAACAAGCTGATCGCCGGTGAGAAGCGTTGGCACCATCGACGGCGACGGCACGTGATAGGGCTCGGCGAACACGGTGCGGACGATCAGGACGAAGCCAACGGCCAGCAGGATCGATTTCAGCTCGCGACCCCAGCCGACGAGGCGCTGCCAACGGGAGGAACTGTCCATCGGCGAACTATAGTTCGGCCTGCGGCCTTTCCAAGGCGGCACTATTCCTGCGAGGCGATCCTGGCGATGCGCGGCTGCGCTACGGCCAGCCAGTCCTTGGTGTCGAGTTCCATCGAGCGGTCGAGGCGGCCGGCATTGAAGAACAGCGTGTCGTTGCCGAGCAGGTCCTGCTCGACCACGATCGCAAGTGCGGGATTGAGCGAGAACGGCGGCACCGAGCCCATGACGCAGCCGGTCAGCTCCTGCGCCGTGTCGGGCGAGGCAAAGCCGCATTTGCGCGCCGCGAACAGACCTGCAACTGCTGTGAAGTCGAGCTTGCGGTTGCCCGGCAGGATCGCCAGCACATGACGCTTGCCCGCGCCGCCACCGCGGACGTCGAGCACCATGGCCTTGGCCGCCTGATCGGGCCGGTTGCCGCGGATGGCGCTGATCTTGTCCGAGCGCCCCTCGGGCTCGTGCTCGATGACCCGGAACTTGGCGTTGGCGTCGCTAAGCATCGCCACGATCCGGTCGAACATGTCAGCGGCCACGGACCACCTTCTCCGACAGGATCTTCAGCGCCTCGTCGAGGCTCGGCACCTTGCCGTCAGACGGGGCGATGTTGGCATCGACGGTTCGGCGATGGCTCTTCTCGATCACCTCGGTCATCAGCGGATCGACGCCGGTCTCACGCAGGGTCTGGCCGACCAGCCCCATCTCCTCCCATCGCCGATGGGCATGCACGATGTGGGTCTGCACCAGCATGCCGACAAACTGGCCGAAGCTGATCTGGTCGACATCGCCCATGCAGCCCATGACTTCCTTGAGGATGCCCTGGCGTTCGGCGGTGACATAAGCCTCGACCCCCAGCGCCTCGACGCCCTTGATCAGCACGCTGCGGATCATTTTCACCGAGGAGGCGCTGCCGGGCCTGGGGCCCAGCACCTTGGCCTCGAAGCCGCTGGCGTTCATCCAGGCCACGACCTGCTCGACGTCGTCGCCCGCCACCAGCATGGGCGCCTTGATGCCTTGCCTGAAGAAGCCGCCCATGACGGCGATGTCGATGTAGCGGCCGCCCGCCGCTTCGATCGGCGCACGGTCTTCGTCCGACATGCGGCCGGTGACGGTGCAGAGGTCGAGATAGTGCGCACCCTTCTTGAGCAGGGGCGCGGCGGATTGCGCAGCCGCGAGCGCATGCTCGCCCTGAACGGCAGAGATCACCAGGTCGGCGTCGCTCAATGCGGTGGTGTAGCGGCCCTCGATGGCGACATCGAGCCGGCGCGCTTCCTTGCCGAGGGCGACGCCGCGCGAGTCCTGATCCAGCGCGGTGTCGATGGCGATGACGCGACGCGGAGCGTTGTCGCCGGGCCGAGGCGTTCCGCGCCAGCCGCCCTCGGCGCACAAGCCGCGCGCGATGGCCGATCCTGCCTCACCAAAGCCCAGCAGCGCGATCACGCGCGGAGTAAGCGACATGCAAATGCTCTCGATGATGTGTCGGAATCAGGACGCCGGTGCTTCGCCGTCTTCGGCATTGCGCGTGCGTGCAGCCTGCGTGTCACGCGAGCTGGCGATCCTGAGCTTGGGCCGGACGACCGCGAGCTCGGGCGTGCTGCTGCGCTCGGCGATGCCGGCATAGAGCTGCTTGCCGGCCTCGATGACGCTGACGCCGGCGAAGCGGCCGAGCCAGCGCTGGCCGAACCGCTCGACAGCTGGCGCCATGCGCAGCATCAGCCGGGAGTTGGTGGGCGGCATGTAGAGGGCGCGGCTCTGGCGCAGCGGCGCGAACATGTTGGCGCGCAGCAGTCCGCCGAGCTGGCCGGCGGAGTAGGGATGGCCCTGATAGAACGGCGAACGATCGATCTGCGACCACAGGCCGGCGCGTGTCGGTGCCACGGCGACAAGGCGGCCGCCGTCGGCCATCACCCGCCAGATCTCGCGCAGCATCGGCCGCACCTGCTCGGTGCATTCGACGGCATGGACCAGCAGCACGCGGTCGACCGACCGGTCGGGCAGCGGCAGGTCGTTCTCGTCGACCAGGGCAACGAGGTTGCGGCCTTCGCGCGGCCAGCGCGTCACGCCCTGCTGGGCAGGCATGAAGGCCAGCGTGCGCTCGGCTTCCTCGCGGAACGGCCGTAGGAACGGCGTAGCATAGCCTAGACCCAGCACGGTCTCGCCGCGCACGTTCGGCCACACGTCGCGCAGCCGTGCGCGCAGCAGCCGCACTGTCATCTGGCCCAGCGTGCTGCTGTAGAAGTCGTTGAGATCGAGGACGTCCGTCCACATGCGCCCATAGTAGCAGAAACCACGCCGCCGCGGGCATAGCAGTCACAAGGCTGCCTTGCTACCCTTGCAACATGAGTACGACACTAGACATCGTTAGAATCCCGGTCCTGAACGACAATTACGTGTGGTTGATGCGGGAGCCCCAGAGTGGCGCGGTCGGCGTCGTCGATCCGGCGGTGGCCGGGCCGGTGCTGGCCGAGGCGGCTAGCCGCCGCTGGAAGATCACCCATATCCTGAATACGCACCACCACGGCGATCATGTCGGCGGCAATCGCGAGATCAAGGAAGCCACCGGCTGCAAGATCGTCGGCCCGCGTCGCGACCGAGCCCGCATTCCCGGCATCGATATCGAGGTCGATGACGACGAGCGTTACCGTTTTGGCGAGGCCGAGGCCGACGTGTTCTTCGTGCCGGGGCACACCAAAGGCCACATCGCCTATGCCTTCCGCGAACAGAAAGCGCTGTTCTGCGGCGACACGCTGTTCGCGCTGGGCTGCGGGCGGATGTTCGAAGGCACGCCGCAGCAGATGTGGGCCTCGCTCAGCCGGCTGCGTGCGCTGCCCGATGACATGAAGGTCTACTGCGCGCACGAGTACACGCAGTCCAATGCGCGTTTTGCGGTCACGATCGAGGCCGACAACGACAGGCTTGTGAAGCGCTCGGCCGCGATCGACGCGGCGCGCGCCAAGGGCGAGGCCACGGTGCCGTCAATGCTCGGCGAGGAGAAGGCGACCAACCCGTTCCTGCGCGCCGACGTACCGGCCGTGCAGCGCGCCGTCGGCATGCCGGGCGGCGACCCGGTCGCCGTGTTCGCCGAGGTGCGGCATCGCAAGGATGTGTTCCGGTAGTTCGTCGCCCCGCGACGAAGTGGCGTGCCGGCGGCAAAGAGTTAGCGCCTGGCCAGACAGAAATACGCGCTGATGGCGAGCGCCGCCGCGAGCGCGGCGTAGAGCGGTGCCTGTGGGACGTTGAGGAACAGCCACGGTGCCGAGAGCGGCCCGACCGCGGCGCCGAAGTCGCGCCAGGTCGAGTAGCTTGCCTGCGAGCTCAGCACGCTCGACTTGCCGCGCTCGAGCACAAGCACCGGGATCAGCGTGTTGAACATCCCGCGCGTCAAGACCACGACCAATGCACCCAACAGCTCGTGGTCGAGGGCGATCAGCACGAAGCCTGCGACCAGCAGCGTGCCGTTGGCGATCGAGATGCGGCCCGCGCCGAAGCGGTCGCCGATCCAGCCGCCCAGTGGCCCGGTGGTGATCTCGATCACCCAGCGCAGTGCCAGCAGGATCGCCGTCGCCAGCACCGGGGCGACCCAGGTGATCGAATCCTTCATCAGGAAGGAGAGTGTCAACAGGAAGACGCCGTCGCTGGTGAAGCCCAGCATGAAACCCCAAATCTCCAATCGATGGGGAATCGGCAGCCGGAATGGCTTCTTGTCCGTGACCTCGCGCGGCAGGCGCGGCAGCATCAGCGCGGCGGCGAGCGAGATCAGCGTCAGGCCGCCGAAGACCAGGAACACCGAGCGTGGCCCGACATTGACGGCGATCCATGCGCCGCCGACAAGCGACATGGCCTGGACGATGCCGATGGCAGCGCGGCTCGCGCCGACGCGCTTGCCGGCATTCGCGCGATCGCTGACGGCATAGGCCAGCGTCGAGAGATTGAGCGAGGCGTAGGAGATGCCCCACAGGATGCGGGCGCCGATCTGGACGGCGTCGTTCTCCACCAGACCGTAGAGCGTGGTCGAGACGACCGAGCCGATCGCGGCCATCACCATCAAGGCATGCGGTCCGATCCTTTCGCCGATGGCCGCGACGCCGGAGTTGGCCAAAAGCCGGATCCAGCGGTTGAGCGACAGCAGCACGCCCACCATGGCGAGGCTGACGCCGAAGTCTTGATGATAGAGCGGCAGCACGGCGTAGAGCAGCGTGTCGCCGATCATGGCGACGGCGATGACCAGGCCCGGCAACGCCATGCCCACCGGCTTGGCGGCGGGCGATGGATTGGCCTCAGTGCTCACGCGCCCGGCTCACCCTCACTGGGCGCGTTGCACCAAGGCTTCGCGAAGCGCGGCCGAGGCCAGCGTCGTGCCGCGGCGCGCACCATGGAGCAGCATCGGCGAGCTCAGGAAGCCGTGCAGCATGCCGCCGAACTCGACGAGGTCGGCCTGGGTTCCTTCCTGGTGCAGGCGGAAGGCGTAGGCGCGGCCCTCGTCACGCAGAAGATCGTGCCCGGCCGTGATCACGAGCGCCGGAGCGAGGCCGCTCAGCGACGTGGCGCGCAACGGCGAGACGCGCCAGTCGCCGCGCGAGCCTTTGTCGGGGGTGTAGTGGTCGAAGAACCATTCCATCGTGGCGGCGTTCAGCCCGTAACCGTCCTCGAAGCGGCGATAGGACTCGGCCCGACCGATCGCATCGGTCACCGGATAGGCGAGGAGCTGAAGGCGAAGCTGGGGGCCGCCATTGTCGCGCGCCCAGATCGCCACCGCTGCGGCAAGGTTACCGCCGGCGCTGTCGCCGCCGATGGCGAGCTTCGCGGAATCGACGCCGATCGAGGCGCCATTGACCGCGACCCATTTCAGCCCGGCCACGACATCGTCGAAGGCGCCCGGAAAGCGAACTTCGGGCGCCAGGCGATAGTCGACGGCAAAGACCACTATGCCCGCTTCCAGTGCGAACTGAGCGCACAGCACGTCATGGCTGTCGAGATTGCCGAACACCCAGCCCCCGCCATGGGCGTAGACCAGGCATGGCAGCTTGGTGTCGGCCGGTGCTGCAGCCGGCCGATAGATGCGCACCGCAAGATCGCCGGCAGGACCTGGAATGGTGCGGTCGACCACCTTGACCTCCATCGGCCGCGGGCCCTGCGCCGCCGGCCGCAGCGACAGATAGAGCTCACGCGCCGCCTGCGGCGACAGCGTGTTCCACGCCGGCCGATTGGCCGCGGCCATCAGGTCGATCAAGCGCTGCGATTCGGGATCGAGTGCCATTCCTCCAGCTCCATTCGGTTCGATGGCCACTGTAGAGCACAATTCTCTTCTTCCCCACGCCGGCGTGGGAAGCTGTCCGCGCAGCGGACCCGCTTCCTCTCGGGGCGAAGCCGCATGCGTGGGCTTCGTCCAGCTTCGCAGGGGGAGGAAGAAAGAGCTCGCCCCTGTTTCGTCACGAGACGAATGGTAAGGTGAGCCATGACGTTCGAACCGGACCACGGCGCGCCTTCATCGCCCGCCACCCCGTGGTGGCGCAGGAGCTGGGGCCGCCTGAAGACCTGGCGTCCGGGTCGCGGTCGTGCGACAGGGCCGGCGCCGAGCGGCCGGCGCCGCCTGTGGAGCTGGACCTGGCGCATCGTCGTATTGGCGCTGGTGCTTTACTTCCCGGTCGGCGCCCTGATCGTGCACAGCATCGACGACGATCCACAGTTCGCGCCGCGCAACGTCGCCCCTGGCGAGAGCCGAGCCGTTGCGGCAGCGGCGCAACTCGTCACTCGCGAAGTCGACGTCAACACCTGGACACCGATGATGCCGTTCTTCATGCCGGCCGGTATCCTCGACAACATGCCCAACTACCAGCGCGGCATCATGGCCGCCCTGGGCCGCTTCAGCACCGAGCTGATGGACCAGGTTGGCCGCGTGCGCGGAACCAGCCAGGTCGACCGCGACCTCGAGCAGGCACGCGGCTTCCTGAACGAGCAACCCAACATCTGGATCTGGCAGCCCAGCGTTTCGCTGATGCCCTCGGCGACCTCGGCGCAGAAGTACCGTGCCGGACGTGACCGGCTGATCGCCTACAACAAGCGGCTGTCGTCTGGCCAGGCGGTGTTCGAACGGCGCGCCGACAACCTGCAGGCCCTGATCGACCGCATCGCCAACGACGAGGGCTCTGATTCGGCGATCATCGATCAGCACATCGTCGAGAGCGCAGGTGACCTGTTCGACATCCGTGCCGACGACATCTTCTATTTCAACAAGGGCCGCCTGTACGCCAACTACATCCTGTTGCGCGAACTCGGGCTCGACTTCGAGAACGTCATCCGCGAGCGCAATCTCTCCAATGCCTGGAACGGCACGGTCGAGACCTTCCGTCTCGCCTCGGCGCTGCAGCCCTGGATCGTGTGGAACGGCTATCCCGACGGGCTTTTCATCCCCAACCATCTCGCCGCGCAAGGCTTTTACCTGCTGCGCGCCCGTACGCAGCTGCGCGAGATCAGCGCCATCCTGCTGAAATAGGCGACGCGTGGAGATCTACCTGCCCATCGCCGAGCAGTCGATGAACGTGTTCGTTCTGCTCGGCCTGGGAGGCGCCGCCGGGCTGCTGGCCGGCATGTTCGGCGTGGGCGGCGGCTTCCTGGCGACGCCGCTCTTGATCTTCGTCGGTATCCCACCGGCTGTCGCGGTGGCGAGCCAGGCCAACCAGGTGATCTCCAACTCGATCTCCTCCCTGCAGGTGCAGTGGCGGCGCGGCAACGTCGACCTGCGCATGGGCCTGGTCCTGCTGCTGGGCGGCATGATCGGCTCGTCGGCCGGCGTGTCGCTGTTCACCTGGCTGAAGGCGATCGGCCAGATCGATTTCGTGATCGCCGTTCTCTACGTCATCATGCTGTCGACCATCGGCGTGCTGATGCTGTTCGAGAGCGCCCGGACCTATATCCGGCGGCGTCGCAATCCCGAGGCACCGCGCGGCAAGCTGCACTCTCACTACCTGGTGCACCGCCTGCCGCTGAAGCTGCGCTTCTACAAGTCCAAGCTCTACATCAGCGCCCTGCTGCCGATAGGCATCGGCTTCGCCATCGGCGTCCTGTCGGCGATCCTGGGCGTCGGTGGCGGATTCGTCCTGGTGCCGGCGATGATCTACATCCTCGGCATGCCGACCGCGGTCGTGATCGGCACCTCGAACTTCCAGATCCTGTTCGTGGCCGCCAACGTCACTTTCCTGCAGGCCGCCACCAACGGCACGGTCGATGTCGTGCTGGCGCTGCTCCTGATCCTGGGCGGCGTGGTCGGCGCCCCGATCGGTTCACGCCTGGCGGCCAAGCTGCCCGGTGTCGTGCTCCGCGGGCTGATGTCGGTGCTGATCCTGGTCGTGGCCGCCGAACTCCTGACCGAGCTGTTGCGCACTCCGAGCTCGTTCTATTCGCTCGGCACCCGGCAGGTGATGCCATGAGGCCATGGGGCGCGATCGCCTCGTTGCTGGTCGGCGTTCTGCTGGCGCAGCCGCTTGCCGCCCAGCGCATCGAGCCGCCGGCAGGCGGCATCTTCGGTCCCCTGCCGGGCCCGCGCGGCCCGCAGCCGGGCGAGCCGGGTGTGCCACCGTCGGTGCCCAACCAGTTCGAGACGCCGGAACTGATCGTCGACCTGTCGCGGCCGCGAGTTTCGATCACGTCGGCCTTCCAGGGCGAGAGCATCCTGCTGTTCGGCATGTTCGACCCTCCCGGCGAGATCGTGGTGGTCGTGGTCGGTCCGCCGGCCCGCGAGACGGTGCTGCGCAAGCAACGCGTGCTGGGCTTGTGGCTGAACACCGGCCGCCAGGCGTTCGACGACGTCCCGGCCTACTATTCCATTGCTGCGAGCCAGCCCCTGCAGCGCCTGCTGGCGCGTAGTGCCGGCGGCGAAATCCTGTCGTTGGAGGACCGCCTGCAAAGTGTGCGCTCCGTCGGTCAGCGCGAGCATGAGGACCTGATCAGGTTCCGTCTCGGCCTGGTCGAGGTGAAGCGGCGCGAGGGCCTCTATCCCGCAGCCATCGGCCAGGTCACCATCCAGGCCAACCGGCTGTTCCGGGTCGAGCTGCCGTTTCCCTCGCGATTGCCCGAAGGCACCTACGAGGTCAGGACCTATCTCCTGCGCGAGGGCAACATCGTGGCCGCGGTGTCGCGGCCGCTGCCCGTCGGCAAGGTCGGCTTCAGTGCCCAGCTTGCCGGCTGGGCGGACACTGACGGGCCGCTCTACGGCCTCGGTGCAATCATCATGGCGCTGCTGGTCGGCTGGATCGGCGGTGCAGTCATGAGACGTATCTAGGGAGGGCAACCATGAGCGAACAGGCCAGCCGGCCCGATGAGCGCGTCTTCCTGGTCGTCGTCGACGAAAGCCCGGAGATGCGCAACGCCTTGCGCTACGCGTGCCGCCGCGCCAAGCGCACAGGCGGGCGCGTCGCCATGCTCTATGTCATGGAGCCGCCTGAAGGACAGCAGTGGGGTGCAGTGATGGACCTGATGCGCCAGGAAGCGCGCCAGCAGGCGGAAGAGGTGATCGCCAAGCACGCGGACGTGGCGGTTTCCCTGACCGGGCAGCCGCCGGCCATTCATATTCGCGAAGGCAAGAGCCGCGATGAACTGGTCAAGCTGATCTCCGAAGACCGCTCGATCTCGGTACTGGTGCTGGCGAGCGCATCGAACAGCGAGGGACCCGGACCGCTGGTCACCGCCTTTGCCGGCAAGCTCGGCGGTCAGCTTCGGGTGCCGCTCACGATCGTGCCGGGCGCGCTCAGCGAAGCGCAGATCGATGCAATCTCGTGAGTGGGCATGAGTTGTCTGCGGCAATTTTGCCGGCTGCAATCGCGATCGGTTTTTGCGTTCCGTGCGGCAGACATGGCCTCAGATTGGTCACTGACGATTAATCTGTTGAAATAGCATCGTAATACGTATAATTTCCATAATACTTATAAGATCCGTCCCAAGAAACGACTTGATCGGCCTCTCCTCGGTTCATACCTCAGGAGACATCGGTCGGGGGCGGAGACGTCCGTACCCAGCCTAGGCGACGCCAAGCGGGAGACCGTGTTGCGTTCGATAAGGAGGTAGGTTTGTTCATCCAGACCGAGCAGACGCCGAATCCGTCCACCCTGAAATTCCTCCCGGGCCGCGTGGTCATGGAGAAGGGGACGATGGATTTCGGGACTGCCGAAGCCGCCGCCCCATCGCCCCTGGCGAAGAGGCTGTTCGCGGTCGAAGGCGTCGAGCGCGTGTTCTTCGGTTCCGACTTCGTGACCGTCACCAAGTCGGCCGACCGCGACTGGCAAGTCCTCAAGCCGTCGATCCTCGGCGGCATCATGGAGCACTACACGTCCGGCGATCCGGTAATCGCCGATTCTGGTGAAGTGCCTGCCGCGGCCGACGACGACGACGAAGTCGTTGCCCAGATCAAGGAGCTTCTCGACACGCGCGTTCGTCCCGCGGTTGCGCAGGACGGCGGCGATATCGTCTTCCAGGATTTCCGGGACGGCGTTGTCTACCTGCACATGCAGGGTTCTTGCTCGGGCTGCCCGAGCTCGACGGCGACGCTCAAGATGGGAATCGAGAATCTTCTGAAGCACTACGTGCCGGAAGTGGTGGAAGTGCAGGCGGCCCAGTAGGCCGCTTTCCACTCAAGCGTTTAGCGTAAAGGTGCAACGGGCGCGCCGGGGGGCCGCGTGCGATGGGCCGTTCGTTGAGTAAACGAAACGAGGGTGCGGCATGCTTTGTTCAATTCAGCCTGCGGTCAATCGTGGGCGACAGTACGCGTTTCCGGTGGTGTGGGCTGCCGTATTCGCAACCGGCATGGGCCTCGGCGAGCCGCTGCCAGTTTTCGATGCCGCTTCCTTTCTTTCCTTCGCCCCGATCGGCAAGGCCCACGCCGCTTCGCCCGAGGAGGCGGCGCTGGTTTCCGTGAATGCCGAGCCTCAGGGGCTGACCTTCCTGCAGCCGCCGGCCGACGAGCCGGACGATATGCATCGCTCGATCATCGATCCGTCGATGGGCCATGGCCGCTTCGCCGCGCCCGGCAACGCCCTGCGCCGCCAGGTCCAGCTCCGCGCCGTCAGCCCGCGTACCGCCGACGAGCTGGCCGGGTTCTTCCGCGACGTGTCCTTCACGCTGCTCACCGACATCCGCCAGGGCGAGGCGGTGCCGCCCATCAAGGTCGACCGCGTGCCGGCCGATCTTGGCAACAAGGACGGCGTCGAACGCAAGCAGCTCTTCATAACCGCGATCCTGCCCGTGGTGCTGGAAGTCAATCAGCGCGTGATGGTCGACCGCGAGCAGCTGCTGGCATTGCGCGACAAGATCACCGTCGACCCGTACTCCATGAGCCCGATCGAGCGCATCTGGCTCGAGGATCTTGCCGAGCGCTACGAGACGACGGCCGATCGCATCGACGAGCTGGTGCGCCGCGTCGACATCGTGCCGCCATCGATGGCGATCGCCCAGGGCGGCGTCGAATCGGGCTGGGGCACTTCCTTCGCGGCGCGCACCGGCAACGCCTTGTTCGGACAGATCCAGGCGGTCGGCCGACATAGCGTCGAAGTACCGTGGAAGCCGGGCAACGGCATGCCGCAGCCTTTCTCAAGCGTCGGTGAGGCCACCGAGGCCTACATCACCAACCTCAATACGCATCCCGCCTATGCCGGTTTTCGCGACCAACGCGCGGCCGCGCGCAAACGCGGCGAGGATCTCGCGGGTTACCGCCTGGTCGGAACGTTGCTGCGTTATTCCGAGCGTGGCTTGGAGTACGTGCAGTTCGTGCGCCAGATCATGCGCGAGAACGACCTGCACGATTTCGACAAGGCCAAGCTTTCGGGATTTTAGGCCTTTACATCATCGGCCGTGGCAGGTCGGCGTCGCTGACCAGCGGGTAGCGGCGCTGGTCGAACAGCTGATAGTGCCACCATTCATTGCGGTAGAAGTCCCAGCCGGCGCTGGTCATCAGTCCCATCAGCAGCAGCCGGTTGCGCTGGGCTTCGGTCGAGATGTCAGTGCGGCTGTGATGCGACAGCGGGGTGAAGGCGTCGAACGCCGTTCCCATGTCGAGCTCGCGCTCGCCGTCCAGCAGGGTGAGGTCGACGGCGACGCCGCGCGAATGCGGCGAGCCACGTCGCGGATCAGCAAGGAATTCCGGATCGGGCCGCGCATTCCATAGCGCCCATTGCGCCTCGACGGGGCGCAGCGCATCGAAGATCCGCAGCCTGAGCCCGAGCGGCCGGGCGAGCGCGATTGCTGCACCAAGCCTGTCGGCTGCTTCGCGATGCAGCCAGCATTCGGCATTCCGGTAGACCGGCTGCCCCGTTAGATTGGCCTCCGTCGCGTAGGCGAGCGTCACATCGACGTCGAAGTCCGGCGGGGCGATGGCAACGAGATCGAGCTTCATGATCCTAGAATACACATGACGGTCCTCGCCTTCGATTGCGCCGTCAGCGGCATGACCGTTGCCGTGGTTCGGCATGGCGTACGCCTTGCCGGCCTTGCCGGAGAAGGCCGCGACCAGGCGGCGCGCCTCTTGCCTGCGATCGCCACCGTTCTCGCCGAAGCTCGAATCGACCGGCGCGACCTGTCGCTCATCGCGGCGACCGTGGGGCCCGGCAGTTTCACCGGCGTGCGAGTCGGCCTTGCCGCCGCCCGAGGACTGGCTGTCGGCCTGGGGGTGCCGCTGGCCGGCATTCCCACGACATCGGTTCTGCTCGCGCAGTCACACTCCGAAGAGCGAGTGGCGGTCGCCGCCATCGACAGCCGGCTGGGCGATTGGTTCTGCGCCATCGATGAGGCCTTGGGCGGCGAGCTTGAGGCACCTTTTTCGTCTTCGGCTCACGGCCTTGCCGATCGTATCGCCGGCCGTGCTTGCGTCGTCATCGGTACGGGCGTGAAACCGCTGGTGGCCGCTCTGGTGGCTGCCGGCATCGACGCCGTCGCAGAAGAAGCTGTCCCCGATCCGGTTGTGCTGGCTCGTCTCGCCGACGCCACGGGCATCGATGCCTGGCGCGCGCACAATGAGCGGGAGGGGCTGCCGCGACCGCAGTACTTGCGTGGCGTCAACATCACGCTGCCCGACGGCGCGCGCCGCACCGTCGATTGAATGGCCGACCATTTCGTCATCGCGCCGCTGGGGGCGCTCGATCTCGACCGGGCGGCGGCATTGCATGCCGAATCGTTCACGCCCTTCGGCGAGCACATCTGGACACGGCAGGACCTCGCCGAACTCATGGCGTTGCCGGGAATGGCCGGGCTGCTGCTGCAGGTCGATGGGCAAGATGCGGGCTTCGCGGTATGCCAGGTAGCCGCCGACGAAGCGGAACTCCTGACCCTGGCCGTGCGGCCGGCCTGTCGCCGCCGCGGCGGTGCCCGCCGGCTGCTCGCAGCAGTCATCGATCATGTGCGCGGGAAAGGCGCGCGGGCGCTATTCCTTGAAGTCGGCGTGGATAATCCGGCGGCGCGACGCCTCTATGAATCGCACGGCTTTCGCGCGGTCGGCGAACGCCGTGCCTACTACCAGCGCGGCCAGGCACCACCGGCCGATGGCATCGTCATGCGTCTCAATCTCATCTGACGGATCGATGGTCACGCCCGCCGGATGGTTACGATATGGGCATCGCCTGTATCTTCGATCGACAGGATGTCATGGCCTTCCTCCCGCGCCGCGCGGGGCACGTTGCGCAAAGGTTCTTCGCCGCTGAGGCGGACGCTCAAAATCTCGCCCGGCTTCATGCGCTCGAGTCTGAGCTTCGTCCGCACGAAGGTCATCGGGCAGACCTCGTCCGTGATGTCGATCGTCTGGTCCGGCTGGATTGTCATCACCCGACAACTATACCGCGACCGCAGAGCGGTGTAGGGTGAGATTGCATGCCAGATCGCAAGTCCAAGCTCGAGATACTTTGCGCCGAACGTGGTCTCAAGATGACCGACCAACGACGCGTGATCGCGCGTGTTCTCTCGGAGGCCCACGATCATCCGGATGTCGAGGCGGTGCATCGTCGCGCGACTGCCATCGATCCCAACATCTCGATCGCCACCGTCTACCGGACCGTGCGACTCTTCGAGGAAGCCGGCATTCTCGCCAAGCACGACTTCGGAGATGGCCGCGCGCGCTATGAAGAAACGCCGGATGAGCACCACGATCACCTGATCGATATCCAGAGCGGCAAGGTCGTGGAATTCCACAACGACGAGATCGAGGAACTGCAGCGCCGGATCGCTGAAAAGGCCGGCTACAAGCTGGTCGGCCACCGTTTGGAACTGTACGGTGTTCCCCTGGACGGGAAAAACAGTCGCCAAAAATGAGTGGACGAGGCCATTGCTACCCCGATAATGGAGCGATGATCGGGGCGGCCCCCTTGCGGATTCAAGATGCGCATCGACCGCGCTGACAGCGAAGCCGAACTGCTTGGTGCGCCCGCCTCAAGTGCGGACATCGTCAAGGTTGTTGCCGGCGACTTCGAGGTTCGCTTAGCTGAGAATGCGGCCGAGGTCGATGCCGCCCAGGCGCTTCGCTATCGGGTGTTTTACGAAGAGATGACAGCGCATCCGACACCGGAGATGGCGGCGCTGCGTCGTGATTTCGACGACTTCGATACGGTCTGCGATCACCTGCTGGTGCTCGATCGTCGGCGCGGCGGTGGCCCGGAAGGAATCGTCGGCACCTATCGCCTCATCCGCCGCTCGGCCGCAGCAAAGATGGGCCGCTTTTATTCATCGGCCGAGTACGACATCCAGCCGATGATCGACTATCCCGGCGAGGTCCTCGAGCTCGGCCGCTCGTGCATCGCGAAGGACGCCCGCAACACCGCCACCATGCAGATGCTGTGGCGCGGCATCGCGCTCTACTCCTCCCACTACAACATCCAGGTCATGTTCGGCTGCCCCAGCATGCCGGGCACCGATCCGTCGCAGCATTCGCTCGCGATGAGCTACCTCTATCACCATCACCTTGCGCCGCCGGAGATTCGCGTGCGCGCGCTGGCCAGCCGTTACGTCAAGATGGACGTGCTTGAACCCGGCAGCTACGACCCGCGCAAGGCGATGGCGCGCGTGCCGCCGATCATCAAGGGTTATCTCCGGCTGGGCGGTTTCGTCGGCGACGGCGCGGTGATCGATCCGGAGTTCGGCACGACCGACGTCTTCATCATCGTCAAGACGGAAATCATCACCGAAAAGTACATCCGCCACTACGAACGCGGGATGAGCGAACAGGAAGGCTGACGTCTACGACGCTGCATGTGGATCGGTTCCCCTCTGCGTGGCGCCTTCCGGCTGCTCTGCTATCTTTCGGTGACCCTCGTCCTGGTGCCGGTCTATCTCCTGGCCATGGCGTTGCGCATCCGCCCGGTGATTCGCTGGATGCCGGTTGCCTATCATCGCCTCGTCTGCACCATCCTCGGCATCAAGGTGCGAGTGCACGGCCGGCGCTCGGACGTGATTCCGACGCTCTATGTCTGCAATCACGTCTCCTATCTCGACATCGAGGTGCTGGGTGGACTGATCCCGGGCAGCTTCGTCGCGAAGGCCGAGGTCGCGACCTGGCCGTTCTTCTCTACGCTCGCCAAGGCACAGCGAACGATCTTCATCGAACGGAGCAGCGGCAAGACCAGCCGGAGCCGCGACGAGATGATGAGCCGGCTGAACACGGGCGACAATCTCATGCTGTTTCCCGAGGGCACCTCGAGCGACGGCCAGCGCGTATTGCCTTTCCGCAGCGCCCTGTTCGGTGTTGCCCAGTTGCGCCGCGACGAGAAGCCCATCGCGGTGCAGTCGGTGGCCATCGCCTATACCCGCCTCGACGGCATTCCGCTCGGCCGCTACTGGCGGCCGCTTTTCGCCTGGTTCGGCGATCTCGATCTGGTGCCGCATCTTTGGCAGATGGTCTGCCTGGGCGAGACCGAGGCCATCGTCACCTTCTTCCCTCCGGTCGACATCGACAAGCTCGGCGACCGCAAGAAGCTCTGCGAGTACTGTTTCAAGCAGGTGTCATCCGCCGTCCAGGCGGCCAATTCCGGCCGCTACGAGCTGCTCCCGCCGAACAAGGCGGCCTAGCCGCCCTGCGGGCTTGCCCGCGCCGCGGGTGAGGGCGATGGCGGGAGTCGACCGCTGCCCCGCGCAATGATAAAACCCGGCCGTTCCTGCAACGGAGACCGATGACCGACGTCCGCACCGACGGGCTGCGCAAGGATGGGCAGCGCAAGCGCGTGTTCATCCGCACCTACGGGTGCCAGATGAACGTCTACGATTCGGACCGCATGGCCGACGTCCTGCGGCCGCTGGGCTATGACGCGGCCGCCACACCCGAGCAGGCCGATCTCGTCGTACTGAACACCTGCCATATCCGTGAGCATGCCTCGGAGAAGGTCTATTCCGAGCTTGGCCGCCTGCGCGATGCCAAGCACGAGCGCCGTGCCGACGGCGGGGACCTCACCATCGCCGTCGCCGGCTGCGTCGCCCAGGCCGAGGGCGAGGAGATCGTGCGTCGCCAGCCTGCCGTCGACATCGTCGTCGGGCCGCAGGCCTACCATCGCCTGCCCGAGCTTTTGGCCGAGGTCGAGCGCAAGGCCGCAGTCCGCCGCGCCGGCAAGCGCCTGCCCGGCGCGGGCGTGCTCGACACCGACTTCCCGGCCGAGAGCAAGTTCGATCATCTGCCCGCGCCGCAGGGCGGGCGCGCCGGGTCGGCCTTTCTCTCGATCCAGGAGGGCTGCGACAAGTTCTGCACCTTCTGCGTCGTGCCCTATACGCGGGGCGCCGAATTTTCGCGCCCAGTCGCCGCGGTGCTGAGCGAGGCGCGGCAGCTCGTGGCCGCTGGCGCGATCGAACTCACGCTGCTCGGCCAGAACGTCAACGCCTATCACGGCGAGGCGGCGGATGGTTCGACGTGGTCGCTGGCCCGGCTGATCCGTGGCCTGGCCGAGATCAATGGAGTGGCGCGCATCCGCTACACGACCTCCCATCCGCGTGACATGGACGACGATCTGATTACGGCCCACGGCGCAGTGCCGCAGCTCATGCCGTACCTGCACCTGCCGGTGCAGTCGGGTTCCGACCGCATTCTCGAAGCGATGAACCGGCGCCACGGCCGCGATCTCTTCCTCAGGCTCGTCGATCGCTTGCGCCACGCGCGCGCCGACCTTGCGCTCTCCTCGGACTTCATCGTCGGCTTTCCCGGCGAACATGATTCGGACTTCGACGACACGATGCGCCTGGTCGACCAGGTGGGTTTCGCTTCGGCCTTCTCCTTCAAGTACAGCCGCCGACCCGGTACACCAGGCGCGGCGATGCCTGACCAGGTAGCGGAGGCGGTGAAGTCCGCACGCCTCGCCGCTCTCCAGGCGCTGCTCGGTCGCCAGGCGCGCGACTTCAACCTCTCCAAGGTCGGCGCCACGGTGCCGGTGCTGTTCGCCGAAACCGGCCGCAAGGTCGGTCAGATCGTCGGCAAGACGCCGTGGCTGCAGTCGGTCTATGCCGAAGGCAGTGAACGGCTGATTGGCCGCATCGTCGAGGCCCGCCTGATCGAAGGCCATGCCAACAGCCTGGCCGGCCGGATCGTCACCGGCACCTACGAGGCCGCCGCGTGAGCGATACGGCCGCCACTGGTCGGTCTTCCGACGTACGTCGCATGACGTTCGACGACAACGCGCTGCTGCCCGTGCTCTACGGCAACCATGACCGGCACCTGGTGCGTATCGAACAGCTCGCCAATGTGCAGTTGAGCGCGCGCGGCAACCAGCTCGCCATCGCCGGGGCAGCCGACGATGCTGCGATCGCGCACAAGGCCATCGCCGGCCTCTACGAGCGGCTGAAGCGAGGCCTGTCGATCGAGGTCGCCGACGTCGATGCCGCGGTGCGCTTCGCCCGGACCGGCGGCGAAGGCGGCGACAATGACGGTATCCGCACGCGGCGCCGCACCGTGCAGGCGCGCTCGCCCGGCCAACGCACCTATCTCGCCGCGCTGCGCGAGCGCGACATGGTGTTTGCGCTGGGGCCGGCGGGCAGCGGCAAGACCTATCTGGCGGTCGCCATGGGCGTGTCGCTGCTGCTTGCGGGCAAGGTCGAGCGCATCGTGCTGTCGCGGCCTGCGGTCGAAGCCGGCGAGCGGCTGGGCTTCCTGCCGGGCGACATGAAGGAGAAGATCGATCCTTATCTGCGGCCACTCTACGACGCCCTGCACGACATGTTGCCGGCCGAGCAGATCGCCAACCGCATGGAGTCCGGTGAGATCGAGATCGCGCCGCTCGCCTTCATGCGCGGCCGCACGTTGGCGCACTGCTACGTGATCCTGGACGAAGCGCAGAACACCACGCCCATGCAGATGCGCATGTTCCTGACGCGGCTGGGCGAGGGCTCGCGCATGGTGATCACCGGCGATCCCAGCCAGACCGACCTGCCGGGCGGCCAGCGCTCGGGTCTGGCGGATGCCGTCGAAACCTTGAAGAACGTCGATGGCGTGCGCTTCATCCGGCTGACATCGCAGGACGTCGTGCGCCACGACCTGGTGACCCGCATCGTCGAGGCCTATGACGCGCGCGACAGGAAGAGCAAGCCGGACAACCGTTGATGTCGTCGTGCTCGACGCGGCCTGGACCAAGGCCATGCCGGGCGTCGAGCGCCTGGTGCGCAAGGCTGCGCGCGCCGCGGCCGGCAATCGCAAGCGCTCCCTCACCATCGCGCTTGCCGACGACCGCCGTGTGCGCGTGCTTAACGCACGCGATCGCAAGAAAGACAGGCCGACCAACGTGTTGTCCTACCCTTCGGGCGAGCGCGTATTCCTGGGCGATGTCGTCCTTGCGCGCCAGACCGTCTGGCGAGAGGCCAAGTCGCAAGGCAAGACGCCGGCCGATCATCTCGGCCATCTCGTCGTGCATGGCACGCTCCATCTGATGGGCTACGATCACGAGACGAGCGAGGCCGACGCCGAGCGCATGGAGGCGCTGGAGCGGCGGATCCTCGCCAAGCTCGGTATCTCTGATCCGTACTGAAGGAAGGAATCGACAATGCGGGTGGGATTCATTGGCCTGGGCACGATGGGCTCGGGCATCTCGGCCAATATGCGCAAGGGCGGCCACGAGATGGTGGTGCACGACATGCGGCGCCAGGCGGCCGAAAAGATCTGCGCCGCCGGCGCCGAATGGGCCGATTCGCCAAAGGCTGTCGCCGAAGCGACGGAAGTCGTCTTCACCTCGTTGCCGGGGCCGAAGGAATTCGAAGCCGTCGTGAAGGGAGACAAAGGATTGCTTGCCGGCATGTCGCGTGGCCAGCCGCTGTTCGATCTCACGACCAATTCACCGACCGTCATTCGCGGCCTCGAACCGCTGTTCAAGGAGCGTGGCGCCGTGCTGCTCGACAGCCCGGTGAGCGGCGGTCCGGCCGGCGCCCACTCGGGCAAGATGGCGATCTGGGTCGGCGGCGACGAGCAGGTCTTCCAGCGTTACCGCCCCGTGCTCGACGCGGCGGGCGACCAGGTTTCCTACATCGGCCCGATCGGCTCGGCGTCGGTTGCCAAGCTGGTGCACAATCTCAGCGGCTACATGATCCAGACGGCGCTTGCCGAAGCCTTCACAATGGGCGTGAAGGCCGGCGTCGATCCGTTGACCTTGTGGAAGGCCGTGCGCAATGGCGTCACCGGCCGGCGGCGCACCTTCGATGGCCTTGCTGACCATTTCCTGCCCGACATCTTCGACCCGCCGCGCTTTGCGCTGAAACTCGCGCACAAGGACGTGTCGCTTGCCACTCAGGTCGGCCGCGAGATGGGTGTGCCGATGCGGCTTGCCAACCTGACGCTCGAAGAGATGACCGAGGCCTTGGCCCGCGGTTGGGAGGGTCGCGATTCGCGCTCCTCGATGATCCTGCAGAAGGAGCGGTCGGGCCTCACGATCAAGGTCGACCCTGCCGATATCGCCGCCGCGCTGCGCGACAAGAGCAACGCGTAGAGCAGCGGCTAGAGAGCACTGGGGATGCGTGATTAAAGCATCTCCAACGCCTGCTTGCCTTTGGGCGGCGGGAAGGCGCGGTCGAGTTCGGCAGTGATCTCGGGCGTGAGCTTGACGTCGAGCCCGCCGAGATTCTCCTTCACGCGGTCGCGGCTGGAAGATTTGGGGATCGTGACCACGCCCGGCTGGCCCATCACCCAGGCGAGCGCCAGCTGCGCGGGCGTGCAGCCGATGCCGTTGGCGAGCTTCTTCAGCGCGGGGCTGGTGAGCAGGCGGCCCTGGTCGAGCGGTGAATAGGCCATCAAGGGTATCGACTTCTTGCGCATCAGCGGCAGCAGGTCGAACTCCGGCCCGCGCCGCGACAGGCAATACAGCACCTGGTTGGAACCGGTCAGGCCGTTGTCGAGGCGGCCGGCATCCTCCATGTCGCCGCGGTCGAAGTTGCTGACGCCGAAGTCGCCGATCTTGCCTTGTTCGCGCAGGCGATGGAACGCCGCGAATGTCTCCTCAAGTCGCGCGCCACCGCGCCAGTGTAGAAGGTAGAGATCGATCTTCTCGATGCCCATGCGCTTGAGGCTGCGCTCACAGGCTGCGACGGTGCCTGAGCGTGTCGCATTGTGGGGATAGACCTTGCTCACGATGTAAGGTTTGGCCCGCCGCTTGATCGCCTCCCCGACGATTTCCTCGGCAGCGCCCTCTCCGTACATCTCGGCCGTATCGATCATGGGATAGCCGAGTTCCAGCCCGTACTTCAGTGCATCGAGCTCGTCGGCCCTGCGCCGGCTGCTCTCGCCCATGCGCCAGGTTCCAAGGCCAAGGATCGGCATGGCCGCGCCGGAAGGAAGTTTGCAGGAACGCATAAGGAACATCCGTCGTTGCAACGCAGCAGCGATAGCCTATCTTAATCCCCATGCCAGATTCCACAGCGCACAGTACGCGGCCGGGCAACAGCCCGGCTTCGGCGAGTGAGCCAACCGCAACGTCAACGCCCGTACCTGCGACCGGTCCAGAGGTGCCTTCGAGCGGCGGTCTCTTGCGCGCCATCCTGCGCAGACTGCGGCGGCGAGAGAAGAACGAGGCTGTGCGCGAGGCGATCGAGGAGCTGATCGAAGAGACGCCCGAAAGCGATACGCCGATCAGCGAAGATCAGCGCATCCTGCTCGCCAACATCCTGAAGCTGCGCGACAAGACCGTGGCGGATGTCATGGTTCCGCGCGTCGACATCATCGGCATCGCCGCCGACATGCCGCTCGACGAGGTGGTGCGCCTTATCCAGGCAGAGGCGCACTCTCGCTATCCGATCTACCGCGAATCGCTCGACGACGTCATCGGCATGATCCACATCAAGGACGTGCTGGCCTACTGGGGCACCGCCAAGAAGTTCAACCTGCGCGACATATTGCGTCGCGTCGTGTTCGTGGCCCCGACCTTGCCGGTGCTCGACATGCTGCTCGACATGCGTCGCTCGCGCACCCACATGGCGCTGGTGGTCGACGAGTTCGGCGGCACTGACGGGCTCCTCACCATCGAGGACCTGGTCGAGGAGATCGTCGGCGAGATCGAGGACGAGCACGACGTCGCCCAGACGCCGACCGTGGCCCGTCGCGTCGACGGCACGATCGACGTCAACGGCCGCACCCCGGTCGAGCTTCTCGAGCAGGAGATCGGCAACGTGCTGTCAGAGGACGAGCGGCGCGAGATCGATACGGTGGGCGGCCTGATCTTCTCGTTGCTCGGCCGTATCCCCGAGCGCGGCGAGGTGGTGCGCCATCCGTCGGGCGTCGAGTTCGAAGTGCTCGACGTCGACCCCAGGCGAATCAGGCGCCTGCGTGTGCGGCCGCCGACGACCTCGGCAACGGCTGCCGCCTGACCGCCGCATCATCGTGAGCAAGGTTCAAGGATGGCGCGCCCTGGGCGCGGCTTTGCTGGCGGGCGCGTTGGCGGCTCTGGCCATGCCGCCGCTCTACTGGCTGCCGCTCGCCATCGTGGGCATCGTGGCCTACGTCTGGCTGTGGCAGGCGGCACCCACGCCACGCAGCGCTTTCTGGCGTGGCCTGGCCTGGGGCACGGGCCATTTCGCGGTCGGCTCCTACTGGATCCTCGAAGCCTTCTATGTGCCGCCAGCCGACTTCGCATTGCTGGGCCCCCCGATCGTGGCCGGCCTTGCAGTCGTACTGGGCTTCTTTCCTGGCCTTGCTGCCTGGTCAGCGCGCCGCATCGTCGACCGCTGGCCGGCCTTGGCCGGCCGCTATAGCCGACTGGTTGTGCTGGCGATCGCCTGGATGGTTGCCGAGTGGCTGCGTGGACACGTCTTCACAGGCTACCCGTGGAATCCGCTGGGCCATGTCTGGAGCTTTGCCACGCCTTTGCTACAGAGCGCGGCGCTGTTTGGAGTCTATGGGCTCGGCATGTTGACCTTCATCGTGCTCGCTGCTCCGACGGCAGGATGGCGGGCATCGATCGGCGCGCTCGTCGCGGTCGGCCTTGCCGGCTGGGTCGGCCAGTCGGCGATGGCGGCTGTCGACAACAGCAACGGGCCCTGGATCCGCATCGTCCAGCCCAACGTGCCGCAGTCGCAGAAATACCGTCCGGAAACTCGCGCCCGCCAGGTCGCCAAGCTGGTTGAGATGAGTCGCCAGCCGGGCTTCGACCGTCTGGCCGCCGTGATCTGGCCCGAGACGGCGCCTCCCGAGATCATCGAGCCGCGCTCGGTTGCACTCAGGATCATGGCCCAAGCCGTGCCGCCGGGCGGCCTGCTGCTGACCGGCGCGGCGCGCGCCACATCACAGCCCGAAGACGGCGTGTGGAACTCCCTGCTGGTGATCGACGGGACGGGCGCGATCGCCGCTCACTACGACAAAGTCCACCTTGTGCCGCTCGGCGAGTACATCCCTTTCCACAAGCAAATGGCACCGGTCTCCGGGCTGATCGGCCGCGGTTCGTTCGAGGTCGGCGAGGGAAGGGTGACGCTGGTGCCGTCGAACGGCCTGCCGTCCTTCTCGCCGGTGATCTGCTACGAGGTCATCTTCCCCGCCGCCGTGACGGGACCCGGCGAACGGCCGCAATGGCTGCTCAACGTCACAAACGATGGCTGGTTCGGGCTGTCGAGCGGACCGTACCAACACTTGACGAGTGCCCGGCTGCGCACGATCGAGGAAGGCCTCCCCATGATCCGCGCCGCCAACACCGGTGTATCTGCAGTGATCGATGCTTATGGCCGCGTTCTGACGTCACTCGACATGCAACAGGAGGGTATCATCGACCACCGGCTTCCCGCGCCGCGTGTGGCCACCCCCTATGCCCGCTGGGGCGACTGGACACTGCTGACTCTGGTTGCATTTCTTTTGGTGTTGTTGGCCGGGGTCCGATTGTGGAAGAGACCACAACCTCAATGATCGTTCGACATTGGGAATCTGAGGACTCGGCTTGCAATCTCTTGGGGAGGGGCCTATGTCCTATGCAGCACCAGCGTGTAGATATGCATTTTTGCACGGATGAGCTTGCCAGGCTGCACTTTAAAAGTGTCTGCCGCTTTATTAGCACAACCTCGATGTAGAGCTTAGAGAAACGAGAGCAAGAAGGGACCACGACCTATGGCAAGATCACACCCGGTAGACGTCCATGTCGGCGCGCGCATGCGCCAGCGCCGCACACTTCTCGGGATGAGCCAGGAAAAGCTCGGGACAGCCGTCGGGCTCACCTTCCAGCAGATCCAGAAATACGAGCGCGGCTCCAACCGCATCGGTTCGAGCCGCCTCTTCGAGTTTGCCAAGGTGCTGGACGTACCGGTGTCGTACTTCTTCGACGAGATGCCTTCCAATGCGCTGTCGGGCAGGCCGATGTCGGGCCGTGGCCGCAAGGGCTTCGGTGAGGCCGGCACGCCGTTCGAGCAGGAGAAGGATCCGCTGATCAAGCGCGAGACACTGGAACTGGTGCGGGCTTACTACAAGATTCGCGAAGGCCGTGTGCGCAAGCGTATCTTCGAGATGGTCAAGGCCGTGGGTGCGGCGAGCCATGCCGAAGTACTGGGCGGCCGCAAGCGTTCATAGGCCACCGGAAGGCCGAGAAGGGGATATGGAAGGGAGCGGTGGAATACCTGAGGTAAACTGCCGAGGCCCCTTGATTTCCGTCTGTATCTGGAGTTTTTAGCCGGCGCGGCTCCGATGGGCGGCGCCGCCGCGGACGGATTTGGACGACTTGCCACCGCGACAATAAAGGCTAAGCCGGACGTTGGCGGTTCTTCCGCCCTGCCCGGAGTCCAGTGACCTGTGGGAGGGCTGTCTTGGCCATCAAGGACTATCTCTTTACCAGCGAATCGGTTTCCGAAGGCCATCCGGACAAGGTCTGCGATCAGATCTCCGATGCCATCCTCGACGCTTTCATCGCCAACGACGTCAAGCTGGGCCATGCCGACGACAGCCACGCCAACACGCGGCTGGGCTGTGAGACGCTCGCCACCACTAACAAGATCGTCATCGCCGGCGAAGGCCGCGCCTCTGCGCCGTACATGCGCAAATACGGCAAGCACACCATAGTCAATCGCGAGGCACTGACCGAGATCGCCCGCGAGGTCGTGCGCGACATCGGCTACGACCAGGACGGCTTCAGTTTCCACGGGGCGGATGTCGAGGTGCTGTTGCACGGCCAGTCGCCCGACATTGCCATGGGCGTCGACGCCAAGAAGAAGGGCGGCAATCTCGGCGAGCAGGAAGGCGCAGGCGATCAGGGCCTGATGTTCGGCTTCGCCTGCCGCGACAGCGAGGAGTACGAGAAGGGCTCGTTCATGCCGGCCCCGATCTACTTCTCGCACAAGATCCTCGAGGTGCTGAGCAAGGCGCGCCGCTCGGGCGAGCTGCCCGACCTGCAGCCCGATGCCAAGAGCCAGGTCACGGTGCGCTACGTGAACGGCAAGGCCGTCGGCGCTACCAAGGTCGTCGTGTCCACGCAGCACCGCGAGGCCACGGCCAAGGGCAAGAAATACAATTCCGGCATGATCAAGGAAATGATTGCCGGTCACGTGAAGAAGTCGCTGCCCGCCGGCTGGATGCCCAAGAAGGCCTCCGATTTCTTCGTCAACCCGACCGGCAATTTCGTCGTCGGCGGTCCGGACGGCGACTGCGGACTCACCGGCCGCAAGATCATCGTCGACACCTACGGTGGCTTCGCCCCGCATGGCGGCGGCGCCTTCTCGGGCAAGGACCCGACCAAGGTCGACCGCTCGGCGGCCTATGCCGCGCGCTATCTCGCCAAGAACGTGGTGGCCGCGGGCCTGGCGGATCGTTGCCTGATCCAGGTCGCCTATGCGATCGGCGTTGCCGACCCGATGTCGCTCTATGTCGACACCCAGGGCACCGGCAAGGTCGACGAGCGCAAGCTCGAGAAGGTGCTCTCGGGTATCTTCCCGCTGCGCCCGACCAACATCCGCCGGTCGCTGCAGCTCAACAAGCCGATCTACAAGCGTACCGCCGCCTATGGCCACTTTGGCCGCAAGCCGGAGAAGGACGGCGGCTTCTCCTGGGAGCGAACCGACCTCGTGCCGGAACTGAAGCGAGCTTTCGGAGCACGTTAGGATAGTATCCTAAAGGTTTGATTTCTCGTGAGTTTTTGGTAGTCTCAGAGAGGCAGTAACAAGTCTGCGGGAGCAGACGGCGAATGGCCCCTCTGGAGAATGGCGGGTTTCAGCCATCGGTTTGGACCGGCGACGGAAGCCGGCCCGTCGATTCGCTCATGCGGGCGCTGCTTTACGTTGCCCAGCAGCTTGGTCGCCCGCTGAGCGAAGCCGACGTGCGTCGCCTGGCTGTGGTGCCGGCCGCGGGCCTCGACGAGACGGCCTTCCTTACCGCCGGAGGGCGGCTCGGTCTCGAGACCTATGCCTTCGATCTCACGCCCGATGAGATCGAATCGCAGCCACTGCCGTTCGTGCTGCTGGCTGAGGGGCATCCCGCGCATGTCGTCGTGGCCGGTCGAGCGCGCCAGTGGCTGGTGCTCGACGTCGTCGACGGCCGGGTCCGGTATCTGACGCCCGACCAGGTGATGGCGTTGGGTACGCGCGCCCTGGTGATGCGCGAAAAGCTGCCGCATGCTGCTGGCGCGGCCTGGTATGCGCCGATGTGGAAGCGCATCCGGCCGGTCGTCCTGAAGCTCGCCGCCATCTCGTTGATCATCAACGTGCTCGGGCTCGCCACGCCGCTCTTCATGATGCTGATCCTGAACACGGTGATCGGCCATAAGGCGCCGGGCGACGCCGCAACGCTGGTCATGCTGCTCGCTGGCGGCATGCTCGTGATCTATGGCCTCGACTTCGCCTTGCGTCTCGCGCGCGGCTGGCTGTCGGCGCGCACCGGCGCGAGGCTCGACGCACTGATGAGCGGCGAGGCGCTGCACCACCTGATGCAGCTGCCCTACCGGCATTTCGAGCGTACGCCATCAGGCGTCATCGCTGAGCGCCTGCGCCAACTCGACGTGCTGCGCGGTTTCCTCACCGGCCAGATGCCGGTGCTGGCAATCGACATCGCCTTCGTCGTGCTGTTCCTCGCCGCGACCTTTTTCATCAGCCCGGTGCTGGGCGCCATCGCGGCCTTGGCGATTCCCGTGCTGATCGGCGTGTCGTTGGCGACCCATCGTGCGCAACGCCGGCTGGCCGACGAGAATTTCCAGGCGCTCGCGGCCAAGGGCTCGACGCTCGCCGAAACGGTGACCAACGCTGCCACCATCAAGACGCTGGGGCTCGAGGCCGAGGTCGAGAAACGCTGGCAGGCGCGCGTCGAGCAGTCGGCCTGGACTTCCTTCCGGGCCAGCAACCTCGCCAACATCGCCGCCAGCGCCTCAGGCAGCCTGCAACTGCTGGCGTCGCTGGTGATCGTGGTGATCGGGGTGCGCGAGGTCGTCGACCATCACATGACGATCGGCGCCCTGGTGGCGGCCAACATGCTGGCCGTTCGCGCGCTGCAGCCAATGCGTCAGCTCGTGGCGGCATGGCATCAGTTCCAGGCGACCAGCGCTGCTTTCAAGCGCATCGACGAGCTCATGAGCGAGGCGGCCGAGAGCAAGCCGGGAGAGCTCGCGCCCATGCCGGCGCTGGCCGGCGACATCGTGTTCGATCGCGTCACCTATCGCGCCGACCCCGATACGCCTGCGATCCTGCAGGACGCCGACTTCAACGTCGTCGCCGGCGAGATCCTGGGCATCGTCGGCCCATCGGGATCGGGCAAGACCACCATTGCCAATCTGGTGCAGGGTCTGTTTAAGCCGATCGCCGGGCGCGTGCTGGTCGATGGCATGGACATAGCGCACATCTCGCCGGCGCAATTGCGCGCGCAGATCGGCGCCGTGCCGCAGGACGTGCAGTTGTTCACCGGCTCGGTGCGCGAGAACATCGCCATGGGTGTGGTCGACAAGGATCCTGGCCGCATCGTCGCTGTCGCCAAGTTCGTGGGCGCGCACGATTTCATCCAGCGCCTGCCGCAGGGCTACAACACCGTCCTGGGCGAGCGCGGGCAAGGGCTGTCGAGCGGCCAGCGCCAGTTGCTCAGCATTGCCCGCGCGCTGATCCGCAACCCGCGCATCCTGGTGCTCGACGAGGCGACCAGCGCGCTCGATCCGGCAACCGAAGAGCAGCTGCTGCGCCAGCTCAAGGCCAATGCGCGCGGTCGCACCCTGATCATGATCACCCACCGCCTGGCGCCGCTGGCGATCGCCGATCGTGTGGCGCTCCTGATGGACGGCCGCATCGAGCGCATCGGCTCGCCGACCGACGTCATGGCCTATGCCCGCATCCGTATGGCCGAGGCGAGCCGCGGCCAGACCGCCGCCGGCGCCGCGGCCGCGCACACCGTAGCGATGCTGACCTGAGGTTGGGCACTCCTCCCTTGTCTAGGGAAACTCCGCAAAATCCGGATCGTCGAGGCGCGCCAGGCGCTCCGATGCCAGCCGCGCGCAGTCGATCAGCAGCGACTTGCGCCGGGCCGCCGCCACAGGACGGCGCGGCGGATGGCGCAGCACCTCACCGCCATAGCCGTCGGCAATGATCAGACCGATATCCTGGGGAATCAAGGACTGCGGGAAGTCGATCGGCACCGCGAAGTAAAGCTGGTCGCACCAGCCGAGATAGTCGGGCCACTTCTGGTCGACGCGCCAGTCCTCGATCGACGACTTGACCTCGACGATCGTGATGTCGCCCGCGCGGCCGACGGCAAAGATGTCGGCGCGCCTGCCGTCGGGCAGCGGCACTTCCAGCAGCACCGAGTGGCCGGCCTGGCGCATCAGCCGGCAGGCGCCGCGACACACGGCAAGGGTGATCTCGGGCCGCGCCTGGCGCGCGACCGATGACAGGCTCATGCCTCGACTTTAGAGCATGATGGGTCCAGCTGGAATCCAGCGCAGTCCGCCCTAGCGTCCGGAGGACGGCTTGGGCACCACGGTCGTGGACGCCCGCGCCGATGCATCGTCGATCGGCCTTTCGAGTGTCGGCACGAAGCGCTGCGCCAAGCTCTCGGCCTGTCGGCGATCCTTGTCGGAGAGTTGACTGGCCGATTTTTCTCGCACTGCGCGCGAATCGGGATGGCCGGACCTCTCGGCCAGCAGCAGCCACTTGTAGCCCTCGATCGGATCGGGTGCGCCGGTGACGCCGCCCATCAGCATGATCCCCAAGGCGTGCTGTGCCTGCGGCAACCCCTGCTGCGCGGCGCGGCTGTACCACAGCATGGCCTGCATGGGATCGCGCTGCACGCCGACGCCGGAGAAGTAGGCGTTGCCGACCTTGAATTGCGCCGACGGTACGCCGCCCTGTGCGGCGATCTCGTACCAGCTCACCGCCGACTGCACCGTGCGCTCGTTGGCCGCCTTGTCGCGCGAGGCCGGTGTGCGTGCCGCCATGTCGCCCAGCGCCAGGGCGGCCTCGGGCACACCGTTGTCGCGCGCCTGGACCAGCCAGCGTTGCGCCCCCGCGACGTCGCGTTTGATGCCGATGCCTTCGCTCAGAGCCAAGCCATAGCGAAGGCCGGCCAGCACATGACCCTTCTCCGCGGCACGCCGATAGAGATCGGCAGCGCGCACCGGATCGGGCGCGACCTGCTCGGAGCTTTCGTCCATGGCGCGGCCGAGTGTGTACAGCGCCTGCGGATCGCCGTTCGCCGCCGCCTTCTCGAGCCACGCCCGGGCGTTCACGAGATCGCGCGGCACACCGAGCCCGCGCATGTAGAGGATGCCGAGGTTGATCTGCGCGCGCGTGTGTCCTGCTGCCGCTGCCTTCTCGAACAGCTGGAGCGCACGAGCCTCGTCGCGTGGCGTGCCGGCGAGACCTTGCGCATAAACGAGGGCGAGGCGATGCGCGCCTTCCCTCGAACCGGCATCGGCAGCGCGCTGGATGTGGCGCAGGCCGTCGCGGTTGGCGCCGCGATCGAGCAGCACGGCGCCGAGCCAGGCTTCGGCATCGGCATCGCTCGCCATCAGAGATCTGAACGTGGCCTCCGCCGTCCCCAGATCGCCGGCGCGATAGGCGGCGACGGCCGGGCGCAGCGGCGGCGCCACGTCGGACGCGTCCTGCTGCGCGAGCGCGGCGCCGCCGACGGCGAGCGCCGCCGCAAGCACCGCCACCCGCAGCATCGTCATTTCGTCTTGAAGGTGTAGGCCGCGGCAGCTGCCTTGGCCTTCTCGATCTCGTCAGGCTTCAACTCGCGCGCGAGCTGCTCATAGGCCTGCGGCGAAACAGTTCCGTGCCAGCGTTCGGCGAGCGCCACCCACTTATAGGCTTCGGAAAAGCTCTTCGGCACGCCCTTGCCCTCGGCGTAGGCGCCGGCGATCGGCAGCATCGCCGGTACATAACCGCGCTCGGCGGCGTCGAGCAGCATCGGCGTCGCCTTGTTCGGGTCGTAGAACTTCGAATCAGGATTGCCGTAGATGTAGAAGCCGGCGAAGAACTGCGCGCGCGGATCGCGCTCCTTGACCAACACCTGCAGCTCCTTTTCGGCCGTCGCCATGTCACCGGCTTGCATGGCCTTGACGGCTTCCTCCATGCCCGCCGCAGCTGGCTGCGCCAGCCCGAGCAGAGTCGTGGCGCATGAAAGAGCGAGCAGGGCACGATGGCTGCGGACGAATCGCACGATGAGGCACTCCCGAAAACGGCGCACGCTGATAGCCGATGCTGGCTGGTTTCGCCCCTCTACCACGGAAATGCGGCCGAAACAGACCTCAAGCCTGTTTGCGGTATCGAATTGAACGCCGAGGGTTCGCTTTTTCCCATTGCAGTTAAATTTGCACTCGTGCCAGTCGGGCAGGCCAAGACAGATGGAATATAACTATCTGAAATAGAGGGTAAAAAGGCCGAATTTTTGCTTCCAGAGGCCGTGCGAGTTCACCCTTTTTCGACTATCTTATGTCTGTCCCGATGCAGAAAAATCCATGAAAATCGAGGTTCACATTAGGATCAGATATGCGCATTTGCAGGTGACGGAGAGAGCACCCATTTGTTAGCTTGCGCGCGATAGAGCTGTCTTTCATTGAATTTTAGGCCATAGCCGAAGGGGTTTCTGCACGAGATTGGCGCGATCAGTGAGCCGCGCCCGAGACGAAGATCGATAAAGCCCGCCGGCGGCCGCCCAAGCCGCTCCTCGAAGCCCTTCCCACACACACCCCAAGGCTTCGATACCCCACACCCAGGCGGGCTACTAAGGAAGGCCGGTCGTTCCCAAGCGACCGGCCTTTCATGTTGATGGGGCCAAAGTCAGCAGCGCGATAGCTTTTGCCCATGCAAAAAAATTGGGGAAAGCGCCATTCATTTCTGAGTGCAGGTGTCGGCATCGTCAGCAGGTGTCGAGACCATCCATAATCGTCTATCTTCGTATACTGAAATCCAGTAAATCCAACAATTCGGTATTATTAGATATGCATTATTGCATATCATAGAGACATTCATTGGTGGTAAAATAGCCTAATTGGCGCAATGATTATTCTAATTGGTGTCGATATGCGGATTGTTGGATTCCCTATCGACGCCTCTCGTTCGCAGGATGGCCGCGTCGTACATGCGCTTCGTACGCGCCAGGCTCTTATCCAAGCCACACTGGACCTCATCCAGGTCGGTGATATCGACCCGACTTCGGCGGCGATCGCGACCATTGCCGGTGTCTCGAGCCGCGACTTCTTCCAGCATTTCACGAGGCTCGGCGATCTCTATGCAGCGACATTCGACCTCGCGGTCAGCCGCATCTTCGATCGCGAATGCCCCGTGGACGCCGCAGCGCCGCTATCCGATCGCATCCAGCTCCTGCTGTCGGACCGCGCCCAGCTCTTCGAGGAGTGGCTGCCGGTCTGGCGCTTCGCCGAGCGCGTGCAGAGCGTCGCGCCGGCGGTGGGCCTCTGCGTGGCACAAGTGCGCGAGCTGCTGCGTCAGCGCCTTACCGTCTGGTTCTCGACCGAGTTCGGCAATCTCGATGCTGGCTCGCGAGACGTGGTTCTGGACTCGCTCGATCTCGCCTTCGGTTTCGACAGCTGGATGAACATGCGTGAGCGACTCCGCCTGTCGCCGGTCGGTGCATCCCGCGCGTGGCGCTTCACTGCCGAAGCCATCGTCCTGCAGGCGCTCACGGCTCCCAGCCAGCCCGCCGCGGCAGCCTGACCAGCCGCCAAGGCG
>CADECW010000008.1:106158-113528 GCA_902825855.1 uncultured Rhodospirillales bacterium
GGCGCTCACGGCTCCCAGCCAGCCCGCCGCGGCAGCCTGACCAGCCGCCAAGGCGCAGCCCACCGATCCCCACACCTACAAGCTTGGCCTCTATCCGCCGCGTCGTTCCCAAGCGACCGGCCTTTCCCAGTTTCCGGCAAAGAAAAGGCGGCGATCCGAAGGCCGCCGCCTTTTCCTTGCAACAGCGTCGGCGATCAGTTCGCCTTCGCGCGGAACTTGTCGTGGCAGGCGCCGCAGGCCTTGCCGGTGTCGGCGAAGGCCGCGGCCAGCGCTTCCTGGTTGCCCGACCCCGCCGCGGTGGCGAGCTTGTCGAATGCAGCTTCGGCATTCTTGCTGGCGGCCTGGAAGCCCGCCCAGTCGGTCCACACAACCGGCAACGCCTTGGTGTCCTTGTCCGAGCCTGCCGGGAACATCTTCACGAACGCCACCTCGAGGGTCTTGAGCTTGGCGGCCTGCTCGACGGCGCCTGCGGTTGGCCCCTTCGCATCGATGACGCCCTTGATGGCGCGCATCGCAGCAGCGGCCTGCTTGCGGTTCTCCTGGCGCTCCTTGACCACGTCGGCTTGCGCGAGCGCGATCGTTGCACCGCCGACCATCGCGCCGGCGGCGAGCGCGCCGGCGATTGCCACGACGAGAGTCTTCCTCATAGATCCATCCCCTATGAAATCTTCGCGACCGACGGCATGTTTTGCTCGACGGCGAGGTATTTGTTGCAGAGCTTTGCCGGAAAGCGAACAGGACCCGAGACAAAGTCCTATCACGACTGCGTGTGCTGGCATCCGTGGGAGAACATCAGATGGCCGACGTGAGCAAGAGGGTGCGCATCTGGGACCTGCCGGTCCGCCTGTTCCACTGGACGCTGGTTGTTCTGCTGTGCGTGTCGTACTTCTCGGGCCGAGCCGGCGGCGATTGGATGAAGCTCCATTTCTGGTCCGGCTACGCCATTCTCGCCTTGCTCCTGTTCCGCATTGCCTGGGGCTTCGTCGGAAGTACGACGGCGCGCTTTTCGCACTTCGTGAAGGGGCCGGGCGCGTGGTTCCACTACCTTAAGAGCTTCGCGACAGGCCGTAAGACGTATGATGTCGGCCACAACCCGGTGGGCGGCATCATGGTGGTGGTGCTGATCTTCGCGGTGCTGGCCCAGGCGGGCGCCGGTCTGTTCTCCGCCGACACGGACATGGGGACCGTCAACGGCCCGCTTGCCAACAGCATTTCCGACAAGTGGGTCGATCGCCTGACGTTCTTCCACAAGTTTTGGGTGAACGTCATCATCTGCCTGGCGGCGCTGCACATCCTGGCGGCGCTTACCTATCTCGTGCTCAAGCGGCAGAACCTGATCGGCTCGATGTTCACCGGCCACAAGCCGCTGGAACATGTCGCCGAGGCGGGCCAACCCGCGCCGCCATTGAGCTTCGGCTCGGGCCGGCTGGCGATTTCGCTGCTCGTCGCGTCCGCGGCGATCGTCTATTTCTGCGTTCGCTGACCTGCTGTGCTGGTCTTGCTTGGGGGGTAGGCCACCCCTAGGGTGATCTTCTAAGCACCCGTGAAACCTGGATTTTGCATCATGAAATTTACCGGTACCGATTCCTACGTCGCCAGCGATGACCTGCGCGTCGCGGTCAATGCCTCGATCGCGCTGCAGCGGCCGTTGCTGATCAAGGGCGAGCCCGGCACCGGCAAGACCGTGCTGGCACATGAGGTCGCCAAGGCGATCGGCGCGCCGCTGATCGAATGGCACATCAAGTCGACCACGAAGGCGCAGCAGGGCCTCTACGAATACGACGCGGTTTCGCGCCTGCGCGACAGCCAGTTGGGCGACGAGCGGGTCAAGGACATCCGCAACTACATCAAGCGCGGCAAGCTGTGGGACGCCTTCACCGCCGAGCATCGCCCGGTGCTGCTGATCGACGAGATCGACAAGGCCGACATCGAGTTCCCCAACGACCTGCTGCTCGAGCTCGATCGCATGGAGTTTTACGTCTACGAGACGCAGGAAGTCGTGAAGGCGGTCCAGCGTCCCGTGGTGATGATCACCTCCAACAACGAGAAGGAGCTGCCCGACGCCTTCCTGCGCCGCTGCTTCTTCCACTACATCCGCTTCCCCGATCGCGAGATCATGACCCAGATCGTGGACGTCCACTTCCCCGACCTGCAGCGCAATCTGCTGCGCGAGGCGCTGAACATCTTCTACGACATCCGCGAAGTGCCGGGCCTGAAGAAGAAGCCGTCCACCTCGGAACTGCTCGACTGGCTGAAGCTCCTGATGGTCGAGGAGATGCCGCCGGAGGCCTTGCGCTCCAAGGATTCCAAGCAGCTGATCCCGCCGCTCCACGGCGCGCTGCTCAAGAACGAGCAGGACGTGCATCTGTTCGAACGTCTGGCCTTCATGGCGCGCCGCGAGCAGCGCCAGTAGGACGGCGTCAGGAGGGAGAGCTTCCCATGTTCACCAACTTCTTCCTCGAGCTGCGCCAGGCCAAGGTGCCGGTCTCCATCAAGGAGTACCTGGCGCTGATGGAGGCGATGGACCAGCACGTCGCCGACTACAGCGTCGACGACTTCTACTATCTGTCGCGCTCCATTCTGGTGAAGGACGAGCGCAACCTCGACAAGTTCGACAAGGTGTTCGGCCACGTCTTCAAGGGCCTCGAGGCGCCGGCCGGTGAAGGCGCGGCCGCCGAGATCCCCGAGGAATGGCTGCGCAAGCTCGCCGAGAAACTGCTGACCGAGGAGGAGAAGGCCCAGATCGAGGCGATGGGCGGCTGGGAGAAGCTCATGGAGACGCTGAAGAAGCGTCTCGAGGAGCAGCAGAAGCGCCACCAGGGCGGCAGCAAGTGGATCGGCACCGCCGGCACCTCGCCGTTCGGCGCCTACGGCTTCAATCCCGAAGGTGTGCGCATCGGCCAGGACAAGAATCGCGAAGGCCGCGCCGTCAAGGTCTGGGACAAGCGCGAGTACAAGAACCTCGACGACACCGTCGAGATCGGCACGCGCAACATAAAGATCGCGCTGCGCCGGCTGCGCAAGTTTGCGCGCGAGGGCGCCGAGGTCGAGCTCGATATGCCCGACACCATCCGCTCGACGGCGCGCAACGCCGGCTATCTCGACATCAAGATGATCCCCGAGCGGCGCAACAAGGTGAAGCTCCTGCTGCTGTTCGATATCGGCGGCTCGATGGATGCTCACATCCGTGTCTGCGAGGAACTGTTCTCGGCGGCGCGCTCGGAGTTCAAGCACCTCGAATTCTTCTACTTCCACAATTGCCTTTACGAGAAGCTGTGGAAGGACAATCGCCGCCGCCACGTCGACACCTACCAGACGCACCAGCTGCTCCATACGTTTCCGCCCGACTACAAGATCATTTTCGTCGGCGACGCCTCGATGAGCCCGTACGAGATCGCCTATCCCGGTGGTTCGGTGGAGCACTGGAACGAAGAGGCAGGCCAGGTATGGATCCAGCGCATGGCCGACACCTACCGCAGCATGGTCTGGCTGAACCCGGTGCCCGAGCGGCACTGGAGCTACACACCCTCGATCCAGCTGCTGCAGCAGCTTTGCTCCAATCGCATGTTTCCGCTCACGCTGGGCGGCCTCGACAGTGCTATGAAGGAGCTGAACAAATAGCCTGAGGGGAAACGCCGATGAAGACCGGGCCAGCGATCGCCGACATTCTCAAGAAGGAAGGGGTCGAATACCTCTTCGCCTACCCGGTCAACCATCTGATCGAGGCGTGCGCCGCGGTCGACATCCGCCCCATCATCGTCCGCCAGGAGCGCATCGGCCTGCACATGGCCGACGCCATGTCGCGCCTGACCAAGGGGCGCAAGATGGGCGTGTTCTGCATGCAGAGCGGACCGGGCTCGGAAAATGCCTATGGCGGCGTCGCCCAGGCGTTCGGCGAGTCGGTGCCGCTGCTGGTGATCCCGCAGGGCTATCCGCGCCGCATCGCGCACGTGCCGCCCAACTTCAACTCCACCCTGGCCATGGCGCACGTCGCCAAGCACGCCGAGCCGATCACCAACGGCAAGGAAATCGTCAACATCATGCGCCGCGCGTTCAACATGCTGCGCAATGGCCGCGGCTCGCCGGTGATCGTCGAATTGCCGGCCGACGCCTACGCCGAGGACGCGCCCGAGCCGCTGGGCTACGAGCCCGTCGTCGTCACCAAGTACGGTCCCGACTCGACCCAGGTTGCCGAAGCGGCAAAGGTGCTGATGGCCGCCAAGCGGCCGGTGATCTATGCCGGCCAGGGCGTGCATTGGGCTGAAGCCTATGCCGAGCTGAAGGAACTGGCCGAGCTCCTGGCCATCCCGGTCTGCACCAGCCTCGAGGGCAAGAGCTGCTTCGACGAGACCCATCCGTTGGCGTTGGGCTCCGGCGGCCGTGCCTACCCGAAGGCAGTGCGGCAGTTCCTCGACCAGTCCGATGTGATCCTGGGCATCGGCTGCTCGTTCACCGAAACCAATTTCGGCATCTCGATGCCAAAGGGCAAGACCATCATCCACGCCACGCTCGATCCTGCGCACATCAACAAGGATGTGCCGGCGAAGTACGGGCTTGTGGGTGACGCCAAGCTGACGCTCGCGGCATTGATCGCTGCCTGCAAAGCAGCGGGCGCGACCAAGCGCGACGCGGGTCCGGTCGCGGCTGAGATCAAGGCGGTGGCCGACGAGTGGCTCAAGGAGTGGATGCCCAAGCTCACCAACAACGACGCGCCGCTCAACCCCTACCGTGTGCTGTGGGACCTCCAGAACACGGTCGACATGGCCAACACCATCATCACCCATGATGCCGGCAGCCCGCGCGACCAGCTCTCGCCATTCTGGAAAACCACGGCGCCGCACACCTACATCGGCTGGGGCAAGACCACGCAGCTCGGCTACGGCCTGGGGCTGGCCATGGGCGCCAAGCTCGCCATGCCGGACAAGCTCTGCATCAATGTATGGGGCGACGCCGCCATCGGCTTCACCGGTATGGATTTCGAGACCGCCGTGCGCGAGCGCATCCCCATCATGTCGGTGCTGCTCAACAACTTCTCGATGGCGATCGAATTGCACATCATGAAGGTGTCGACCGAGAAGTACCGCTCGACCGACATCTCCGGTGATTACGCCGCCATGGCCCGCGCCTTCGGTGGCTACGGCGAGCGCGTCACCAAGCCGGAAGACATCGTGCCTGCGATCAAGCGCGGCATCGAGCAGACCAAGAAGGGCGTGCCGGTGCTGCTGGAGTTCATCACCTCGAAGGAAGTGACGATCTCCGTCCCCAAATAGTTGACTTCGTCGACGGGAGGGCAGCCATGACGACCATCCTGACACCGACTGCTGAGTACTCGGTCGCTGCGCATGATGGGCTTTGGATGAGCACATCCGACGCCGAAAAGGTCACCGGCTGGACCTTGAAACCGGAAGGCATGTGTCGGGCCGAGCTCTGCGTGCCGCTGCCGGCAACGGCCGTGAAGGGCAGGGAGGTCGACGTGGCGGCCTTCTGGACCAGGCTCGGAGGCCCGGTGGTCGCCGGCGAGGACGGCGAGGTCTGGGCGCTGGGTGCACCCGCCGACGAGCGCAACAGCGCCCTTGAAGGCCTCGTCGCGCCTGACTTCACCTTGCCGGACGTCGACGGCAAGCCGCACACGCTGTCCCAGCTCAGGGGCAAGAAAGTCTTTCTTGCCACCTGGGCCAGCTGGTGAGGCTGCCGATTTGACTTGCCCGTGTGGCAGACCCTCTACGAAGAGCTCAACGACAAGAATTTCATGGTCGTCGCCGTGGCCGAGGAAAGCCGCGGCGCCGAGCATGCGCGGCCGTGGATCGAACAGGCCCGCAAGCGCGGCGAGTCCTCGTACTGGCAGCTCATCGACGTCAATCATCGCCTGAGCGATCTCTACAATCTCGTCAACGTGCCGCAGGCAGTGTGGATCGACGAGCAGGGCCGCATCGTCCGGCCTCCGGAGACCGCAGGCTCGACCGACCACTTCCGGCGCATGGACCTCAAGACCCGCACCATGTCGCCCGAGGACCAGGCGGAGCGGCTGGCCGTCCGCCAGGCCTATCTCGATGCGGTGCGCGATTGGGTGACCACCGGCAAGCATGCCTTGCCGGCCGATGCCGCGCGTGACGGTCTGCCCAAGATGACGCGCGAGATCGCCGAGGCGCATGCGCGCTTCCGTCTGGGCGTGTGGTTGCGCACCCACGGCAATCCGGCCGAGGGCGACCGTCAGATGAATACGGCGAGTGCACTTCATCCCGATTCATGGAGTATGTGGCGCCAAGCCGCCGATCTCGACGAAGTGGGCAAGGCATCCGGCCCCGACTTCTGGAAACGCGTGCAAGCCCTGGGCGATCGGCCGTACTATCCGCCGCCCAAGCTCTAATTCCTCCTGGGCGCGTGACTACCCAGTCGCGCGTGATTGCTTCAGTGAAGCAGGTCAGGTCGCGCCATGGGAGCGGCGCGCTCCAAGCGACGAGACCGACGTGAGACTGCAGGCGTGAGACTGCACTGGCGCGATCTTGGCAGGCCCCGCGCCGACAGAGCCGACGGAAGATCCGTCGAGCTCACGGGCTTTCCGCTTACCGCGCTGTCGCTGCCGAGCGCCGACCGCTCCGCTGGCCGTGGTCGAGGTCTTCGCCGACCGACCGCTGCAACTGGGCAACGGACAGTTGCGTCTCACCGGCACCTGGCGGGTCTCGCCCGATGCCGAGGGCTGGCGCTATCAGCTCCGCGGCGCCACGGTGAAGTCCGGCGTCACCCGGCGCACGCTGATGGCGGCAAGCCCGCTCTTCTGCCTGCCGACCGTGCCGGTGCAGGCGCAGGTCGACGGCACCGCCGTCGACGTCCACAGTCACGCCGGTAACCTGATCCGGGTGAGCCACGGTTCCGGCAGCTTCGCGCCGGTGGCCGAGCCGATGCGGCAGGGCGGGGTGTCGGCGATCTGTCTTGCTGTCGTCGCCGATTCGCCGATCATCAGGACGATGGACGGTCGCTTGCGGCCCGGTCGCGATTCCCGTCCGGGCGAGCTGTACGACTATACCCAGCGGTCGTTCCAGCAGATCCATGCGCTGGCAGGTGCACAGCAGTTGCCGCTGCTCAGGACCGCGGCGGATCTCAACGGGGCGCGCGCCAGCCGGCCGTCGATCATCGTTTCGTCGGAAGGCGGCGATTTCCTCGAGGGCAGGATCGAGCGACTCGACGAGGCCTACCGGCGCTGGGCGCTGCGGCATCTGCAGCTTACGCACTATCGGCCCAACGAGCTGGGCGACATCCAGACCGAGCCCAGTGTGCATGGCAGCCTCACACAGTTCGGCGTCGAGGTGATCCGCCGCTGCAACCAGCTGGGTATCGTCGTCGACGTGGCGCACGGCACTTACGAGCTGGTC
>CADECW010000009.1:0-8055 GCA_902825855.1 uncultured Rhodospirillales bacterium
AAACTATTGAAGTTGTTTACTTATGCTTCAGGAGAGCGACGCCGATTCTCGCCTTGATCAGGTCGGCATCGGCGGCCGGGCGACCGTGATCCATCGAAAAGGTCGGCGGATCCATGCTGTCGGAGGCCTTGGCGCGGCTGATCGTGGTGCTGGCGATCGCCATGAAGGTGAGGGCAATCGCTCCCATCACCAGGAAATCGATCCAGGTGAGGGCATCCGGTCGGAAGGGACGGGCGGTGGTCCGCGGTTTGCGTTTCACGATCGCCTCTCGATGCGCTGCTGCTTCTGACTATTTCTACGCGCGCACCTTCGCCGCCATCCCCGATCTTTTCAGGGTCACACTGAGGCGATTCCAAGGACATTTGCCGCACTTCGTATCGCCTGTTTCGTGTTGCCAAAGGGCAACAGCACGAGCGGCCTCTCAGACGTAGGCGATGCGCAGGATGTTTGTCGCGCCGGGCGTGCCGAACGGCACGCCGGCGGTGATCACCAGGCGTTGCCCATGCTCGGCGATCTTCTGCTGACGGGCGATGCGCACGGCACGCGCCACCATATCGGCGAAGTTGTGCGCGTCCTCGGTCTGGATGGGATGCACGCCCCAGGTCAGCGCCATTCGCCGCGCCGTGTCCAGCACCGGCGTGAGACAGAGGATGCGCACGTCGGGCCGCTCGCGTGCTGCACGCAGCGTGGTCGAGCCGGTCGTGGTGTAGGTGACGATGGCGGCGGCCGACAGCGTATGGGCGCACTGTCGCGCGGCGGCGCTGATCGCATCGGCGGTCGTCGCCTCGGGTTCGCGCCGGCTCGTATCCATCAGCCTGCGATAGAGCGGGTCGTGTTCGACGCTCTTCAGGATGCGGTTCATGATGGTGACCGCCTCGACCGGATAGTCGCCAGACGCCGACTCGGCCGACAACATCACCGCATCGGTGCCATCATAGACGGCAGTCGCCACGTCCGAGGCCTCTGCGCGCGTCGGCGTCGGCGAATGGACCATCGAATCGAGCATCTGGGTGGCGACGATGGCGGGCTTGCCGGCGATCCGGCACGCCGCGAGGATGCGCTTCTGCAGCGGCGGCACGGCCTCGGGCGGCATTTCCACGCCGAGGTCGCCGCGCGCCACCATGATGCCGTCGCTCTGTTCGATGATCTCGTCGAGATGGTCGATGGCGAGCGGCTTCTCGAGCTTGGCCATGACGGCGGCGCGTCCCGCCACCAGCTTCTTCAGCTCGGCGATGTCCATGGCATGCTGCACGAAGGACAGCGCCACCCAGTCGACGCCGAGCGACAGGCCGAAAGTGAGGTCGCGATGATCCTTGGTCGTCATCGGCGACATCGGGATCACGAGATTGGGCAGGTTGACGCCCTTGCGGTCGCTGATCTCGCCCGGCACCTCGACCTCTGCGTCGATGGTGGCCTCGTCGTGCGCCAGGATGCGCAGGCGGACCTTGCCGTCGTCGATCAGCAGGATGCCGTCCGGCTTGGCCGCCCTGAAGATCTCGGGATGGGGCAGGGGCACGCGCCTGGCCCCGCCCGGCGCCTCGTCGAGGTCGAGCCGGATCTTCTGGCCTTTCTTCAGGGCAAGTGGTCCTTTGCTGAAAGTGCCCAGCCGGAGCTTGGGGCCCTGGAGGTCCATCAGGATGGCGATCGGGTGCTTGTATTCCTTCTCCATCGCCCGCAGCAGCTCGACCCGCTGCCGATGGTCGTCCTGCGTGCCGTGGCTGAAGTTGAGGCGAAACACATCGGCACCGGCCTCGAACAGCGCGCGCAGGCGCTCGCGGGTCGAAGAGGCGGGACCGAGGGTGGCGACGATCTTGGTGAAACGGTCGCGATGCATCCTGAAGTCTACTTCTTGGGCGACGACACTTTGAAGTCGCCGGCCTGCTCGTAGACCTTCACGACCGCTGCGTCATCGAGCCGCCCCCAGCCGGCGCCCGCAGCGGCGAGGAACAGCTGATGGGCTGCCGCGGCCATCGGCAGCGGCAACCGATGCTCGTGACCGGTGCTCAGCACCAGCCCGAGATCCTTGACGAAGATCTCCACCGCCGACAGCGGCGAGTAGTCGTCGTCCAGCATGTGCGGCACGCGGTTGCCGAACATCCACGAATTGCCGGCGCTGGCCGAGATCACCTCGTAGACGGCGCGCGTGTCGGCCCCGGCTTTTGCGGCGAGCGCCATCGCCTCGGCCGCCGTCGCGATGTGCACGCCGGCCAGAAGCTGGTTGACGGTCTTGATCAGGGAGCCGATGCCCGGCGCATCGCCCAGGCGGAACACCTTGGCAGACGTCGACGACAGGATCGATTCGGCTGACGCGAATGCCTTAGCCGAGCCCGAGGCCATGAAGGTGAGTTCGCCCGATTCGGCGCGGGCGCGGCCGCCCGACATCGGCGCGTCCAAAAGCTCGTGGCCCGACTTCGCGAGGCGTTCGCCCAACGACTTGGCGAAGGCCGCCGGCACGGTCGCGCACTGCATGACCAGCCCGCCCTTGCGCAGTGTGGCGACGCCACCGCCCTCGCCATACAGGACGGTCTCGACCTGCTGTGCGTTCACTACCGCCACGACCAGCGCGTCGGCTTCAACAGCGGCCTCGCCGGCGTTCGCCGCGACCGTGCCGCCGGCGGCCGCGAAGGCCTCGCGTGCCGGCGCGCTGGGATCGACGCCGATCACTTTGTGGCCGTGCTTCAGCAGGTTCCTGGCCATGCCGAGGCCCATCGAGCCCAGGCCGACGAAAGCGACGACGGGAGTGTTCTTGTCGGCCATGGCCGTCACGCCTTGATGCCGTACTTCGCCGCCCAGCCGAGACCCGCACCGGTCGTGGTCTTGGGCTTGTATTCCAGGCCGACATGGCCCTGGTATCCCAGCCGATCGAGCACATCGAGCAGATAGAGATGGTTGGCCTCGCCGATGTCGGGCTCGTTGCGGTCGGGATTGCCTGCGATCTGCACGTGCGCGGTGATGGGAAACAACCGCTCGGTACGCCTGGTCAGGTCGCCCTCGGTCACCTGGCAGTGGTAGAGATCGAGCTGAAGCTTGAGATGCGGCGCGCCGACCTCGCTCATGATCTGCTCGACCTGCCCGGTGGTGTTGGTGAAGTAGCCGGGAATGTCGCGATGGTTGATCGGCTCCAGCACCAGCGTGATGCCGCTGTTGGCGGTGCGGTCGCAGGCCATCTTCAGGTTTGAGACGAAGGTGCGGTGCATCGCCTTCACGTCGGCGCCGGCGGCAATCATGCCCGACATGACGTGCAGCGTGGTGCACTCGAGCACCTTGGCGTAATCCAGGGCCTTGTCGAGCGAGGCGGCAAAGTCGGCTTCGCGGCCGGGGAGGGCGGCGAAGCCGCGCTCCCCCTTGCTGGCATCGCCGGCCGGCAGGTTGAACAATGCCTGTGTCAGCTTGTGCTTCTTGAGCTCGACGGCGATGTCGACCGCCGGCGCCTCGTAGGGGAACAGGATCTCGACCGCCTTGAAGCCGTGTGCGGCGGCGGCACCGAAGCGCTGCAGGAACGGCACCTCCTGATAGATCCACGAGAGATTGGCAGCGAGCTTGGGCATGTGTTGGTTCCGTTACCTGTTCGTCCTGAGCGCAGCGGAGGATGTCAGCTGTCTTTCGATTGCGACAGCGGGAATGTGATCACGACGGAAACGCCTCTTCGACTTCGTGCACCTGCGCGTCCGACAGCAGGCGTACCTTGCTTCCCTGCAGCAGCAGGTGGAGCTTCGCAGTCTCCTCCAACTCCTCGATCGAGGCCGAGGCGGCCGACAATGAGGTGCCGGCGACGACCGGACCGTGATTGGCCAAAAGGACGGCGCGATGCCCCTTGGCGTAGTCGCGGATGGCGTCGGCGAGTTTGGGATCGCCCGGCTTGAAGTAGGGCACCAGAGGCAGCTTGCCGACGCGCATCACGAAGTACGGCGTGATCGGCGGCAACGTCGTTTCCTTGTTGTGATGGCACGACGGGTCGAGACAGGAAATCGCCACCGCATACGTGCAATGCAGATGCACGATGGCGCCGTCCTTGGGGCGCACGTCGTAGACCGAGCGATGGAGCAGAGCCTCCTTGGTCGGCGGGTCGCCGCCGACATGCTTGCCGGAAAGGTCGAGCTTCGAGAGTTGGCCAGGCTCCAGTTCGCCGAGCGAGGAATTGGTCGGCGTCATCAGCCAGCCGTCGTCGATGCGCGCACTGATGTTGCCCGACGTCCCGGGACAGAGGCCGCGCGATGCGAGCTTCGAGCCGAGCGCGCAGATCGCCTCGCGCGTCTTGGATTCCTTGCCGCTCATAGCCGCTGGAACGCCTTGGTGAAGAAGTCCGGCGCGCCGAAATTGCCCGACTTCAGCGCGAGCAGCAGGGGCTTGGCGCCGACCGATGCCGTCCACGGGACGCCGGGATCGATCTCCGGTCCGATACGCAGCGCCGTCACGTCGAGCGCACCGACCACGGCGCCAGAGGTCTCGCCGCCCGCGACGACCAGCCGGCCGACCCCCACGGCGACCAGGCCCATGGCGAGCTTCGCCATGGTCTTCTCGATGGCCTGGCTCGACTGCTCGACGCCGTACTTGGCCTGCAGCGCCTTCACGCTCTCGGGCTGGTCGCTGGCCGACAACAGGATCGGGCCGTTGCCGATCTTGTCCTTGGCCCAGGCCAGTGCCGCATCGCCGACCGGCTCGCCGCGGCAGATGGCGTCGGTGTCGAGATGCAGGTGCGGGCCCTTGAAGGCGGCGATCTGCCCCAAGGTCGCGGCCGAGCACGAACCCGCCAGCACGGCGGACGCACCGGCGATCTTGGGCAGTGTGTCGGCATTGGCCTTGTGCGCCAGCAAACCACGGCGGCGATAGGCGGCGGGCAGGCCGAGCGCCACGCCCGAGCCGCCGGTCACCAGAAGGTCGTCGCCGACCGCCTCGCCGATGATGCCGAGGTCGGTGTCGGCCACCGCATCGACGACGACATGGCGCACGCCGTCGCTTGCCAGCTTATCGAGCGCCGCACGCAGAGCGGCCGAGCCCGCCTGCACCTGCTTGAGTGGCACCAGCCCGACCCTGTGCCTCGTCTGGCGTGCCAGCACGCGCACGAGGTTGGAATCAGTCATCGGATTCAGCGGGTGATGCCGCATGTGCGAATCCGACAGCAGGATATCGCCGACGAACAGATGGCCGAAGAAGATCGTCCGGCCATTCTCGGGAAAGGCCGGATTGTAGATCGCCTGCCTGGCGTCCAGCGCATCGAGCAGCGCGTCGCCCACCGGGCCTATGTTACCGGCATCGGTCGAATCGAAAGTCGAGCAGTACTTGAAGAAGAACCGCTTGCAGCCTGCCGCCTGCAGCGCGTCGAGCGCCGACCGCGACTGGGCGATGGCATCCTTGGCGGCGATCGATCGCGTCTTCAGCGCCACGACGACGGCGTCGACGTCGTCAGGGATCGCGCCCTTGGCAGGCACGCCGATGGTCTGGATGGTACGCATGCCGTTCTTGACCAGCATGCCCGCGATGTCGGTCGCGCCGGTGAAGTCGTCGGCGATCACTCCGAGAATGGCCATGGCGGGACCCTAGGCGATCACTGTCGTCTTCATCCAGAACTTTCGCCGCCGGGCGCGCCGGCGCGCCTCGTCCTCGCCGTCATAGACGTGCAGCGGCGGGGCGGGATCGAAAGTGTCGCGGATGTCGAGCGCGTTGACGTTGACGATGCCGATCGGCCCGTTCTCGTCGGGCATGACGGCCCCGACATAGGTGCCGCACCTGGCGCAGAGCAGGTAGTCGGTGATGCCGAGGCCGAAGCGATAACGGCTGAGGCCGCCGGGCTCGGCGCGGAACTCGACCGAGCCCGCCGGATCGCCCGAGGTGCGGGCGCCGTGACGGCGGCAGAACGAGCAGGCGCAGCGGCCGACCCGCATCGTCTCGGGCGCCTTGTCCGTCGTGTAGACGATCGTCACCGCGCCGCAGTGGCAGGATCCGGGGTACGTCGTCATGGGTGCCTCATGGCACGTCGATCAATGTTGCCCTGAAATCGTTGACGTTGGTCCTGGTCGGGCCTGTGACGATGCTGTCACCCAGCATCTCGAAGAAGCTGTGCCCGTCATTGTCGTCGAGCATGGCCTTGGGGTCACGGCCCATGGCGCGGGCGCGGGCCAGCGACTCGGGGCCGAAGATGCCGCCCGCGATCTCCTCGGCACCGTCGACGCCGTCGGTGTCGGCGGCCAGGCCCCAGATGCCCAGAGCGCCGTTGGCTTCGATTGCCTCGCCCAGAAGAAATTCGACATTGCGGCCGCCGCGGCCCTTGCCGCGCACCGTGACCGTGGTCTCGCCGCCGGACAGGATCACCGTGGGCTTGTCGGTACGCCTGGCATGCTCGATGGCCTTCCGCGCATGCTGAGCGCCCATCTCGCGCGCCTCGCCCTCGAGATTGTCGCCCAGCACCACAGCCTCGATGCCGCGCTTGCGGGCGATGGCGGCGGCCGCCTCGAGCGAGCGCTGGGGTGTGGCGACGACGATGTTCTCGATGCGCGCCAGGCGCCGGTCGCCTGGCTTCGGCGTCTCCTCGACGCGACCCGCCGCGCCGTTCTCGAGAAGGGCGCGGACACTCGCGGGCGCCTCGATGCGATACTTGGCAAGCACCGCCAGTGCGTCGGCGAAGGTCGTGCGGTCGGGCACTGTCGGTCCCGAGCCGATGACGCCGGGGTCATCGTTGGGCACGTCGGAGATCAGCCAGCTCAGCACACGCGCCGGCTGGGCGGCGATGGCGAGCCGACCACCCTTGATGGCCGAGAGGTGCTTTCGCACCGTGTTCATCTCGACGATGTTGGCGCCTGATTTCAGCAGAGCCCGATTGACCTCCTGCTTGTCGGCCAAGGTCAGGCCGGGTGCCGGCAGGGCCAGCAGCGCAGAGGCACCGCCCGAGATCAGGCAGAGCACGAGATCGTCCGGCGTATGGCCCTTGACCCGCTCGAGGATCCGGCCTGCGGCCGCACGACCCTTTTCGTCGGGCACCGGGTGTGCGGCTTCGACGATCTCGATCCGGCGACAGGCTTCTCCATAGCCGTAGCGCGTCACCACCAGACCTTCGAGGGCATGCGGCCACCGGTCGTCGACTGCCTTGGCCATGGCGGCACTCGCCTTGCCGGCGCCGATGACGATGGTGCGGCCTTTCGGCGGCTGCAGCTCCTCGATGTACGGGGCGAGACAAGTCGCGGGGCGCGCGGCGGCTAGCGCTGCATCGAACAGGTCACGCAACAGCGCACGGGCTTCGGCATCTTTCATTTGCACGATCTTCGCACTATAGGGGCGCGATGCAACAACTGCTCGTTCCCGGCGATCCTCCGCCGTTTTCCGTCCACAACGAGCAGGGCAAAGCACCATTGCTGCTGCTGTGCGACCACGCCAGCAAGGCTGTTCCCAAGGCGCTCGGCGATCTCGGCATCCCCGAGGTAGAGCTCACGCGCCATATCGGCTGGGACATTGGCGGGCTCGATTCCGCGATTGCCTTGGCCGAGGTATTGGACGCGCCCCTGATCGCCTCCGGCTATTCGCGCCTGGTGATCGACTGCAACCGCTGGCCGGGCGGTGAGGGATCGACGCCCGAGGTCAGCGATGGCACACCCGTGCCGGCGAACAAGGGGCTGACGAAGGAGCAGGTCGACGCCCGCGCCGAGGCCTGCTTCTGGCCCTATCATCGCGAGGTCGACAGCCATCTCGACCGGATGACGGCGAATGGCACCAAGGTTGCCTTGCTGGTCATGCATTCCTTCACGCCCGAGATGAACGGCTTCAAGCGTCCATGGCATGTCGGCGTGCTGTGGAACGACGATGCGCGTCTGCCCGAGCCGCTGCTGGAGGAGCTGCGTCGCGATTCCGCGCTGGTGATCGGCGACAACGAACCGTATTCGGCGCGCGCCTCTTACGAATACACGCTCAACGCCCATGCGCGGACCCGCAAGCTGCCGCATTGCTCGCTCGAAGTACGCCAGGACCTCATCTCCACGCCCGCTACCGCACGCAGCTGGGGTCAAAGGCTGGCGCCTGCGATAAGCGCCGCGGTGGCCAAGGCACTGTCCTAGCGAGTGCGCAACG
>CADECW010000009.1:8155-105239 GCA_902825855.1 uncultured Rhodospirillales bacterium
GCCTGAGCCATAGGCTAGGTGGCAAACGACACAGACGACACAATGTTCGTACCCCACGATACGAGGAAGATACGCGTACGTAGTACAGCAACTGTTGTCGGCGGCTTGCGTTATGCAAATCCGCTTGATCGGCAAACCGGTGCACCCATGGCCTACTTGCTCAACCGCCCTCTGATGCTCCTCGCAGGTCTGATCGGCCTTGCCAGCCCCGCCATGGCAGGTGCCGCCGGCTGGGCCCTGGAAGCGAATGTGCGTGACCCGAGCTATGCCGTGACCGAGCCAACGAGCACGAATCTCAATATCGACGTCGTCGTGCTGACGTGCGAGCAGGTGACCGACCGCCGCGGGCTGCAACTTCGCCTTTACCTGTCCGGTAATGGGCCGCTTGCGCCCAAGGTGGCTACCACGGCACTCAAGGACGATCCCAGGGTGGAACTGGTCGTCGATGGGGTGAGCCAGCCTGCCGAGCTGTTGTTTGCCGACGATTTCGTCGTCGTGGCCGATAGCGCCGACGGCACCATGCCCCTGTTGTCGGACGCCATTCTGGACAAGCTGCAGGCGGGCCGCCGCCTCGAGCTCAAGTTCGACCTCGTGCAGGAGCGGAGCAACCAGGCGCCGTCCTTCGACAGCAGCGCCGTGGTCGACCTGCAGGCCGGCGCGGGCGGTCGGGCCGTGACGGCCGTCAGGCAGTGTGCCAGCGGGTCGACACAGCATCTGGCCGAGACGCCTCGCGGGCGCTGACGGCCGTCCGCCGCCCTTTGGTTTCGGCGGCTTCATCTGGACTATAGTGCGGGCCGCGCCCATATCCTGGCGTAATTCACCTCTGCGTTCAGCAGGAGACCGCCATGGACGACAAGACCCGCACCGAACTCGAAGCTGCCGCCTTCCGGCGCCTGGTCGCGCACCTGCAGGAGCGCACCGACGTCCAGAACATCGACTTGATGAACCTGGCCGGCTTCTGCCGCAACTGCCTGTCGCGCTGGTACCGCGAGGAGGCGGGCAAGCAGGGCATCGAGATCGCCGATCCCAAGGCGCGCGAAATCGTCTATGGCATGCCCTACGACGAATGGAAGGCCAAGCACCAGAAGGAAGCTTCCGGCGACCAGAAGAAGGCCTTCGACAGCGCGCAGCACAAGCACGGATGATGTCCTGGCCGGACCGCGGCTCTGGAGGTATTCCTCGGTCAGGCAAGGCTCCCCGCTATCCCCATCATTCATCGCCGAAGTGTCATTGAGCTGGGAGGCCGTGCGCTCCTATGGTCCGCGCGACGTGATCAAGGAGTGTTGGACATGCCCGATGGGAGCGCCGTTTCGAAGAAGACCAAGGCCGGGCCGATCTCGGCAGATCGCCTGAAGAGCTTCGTCGAGCGCATCGAAAAGCTCGAGGAGGAGCGCAAGGCGATCGGCAGCGACATCAAGGATGTCTACAGCGAGGCCAAGGGCGTGGGCTACGACGTCAAGACCATGCGGAAGATCGTTTCGCTGCGCTCGATGGACGCCGCCGACCGCGCCGAGCAGGAGACGCTGCTCGACACCTACAAGCACGCGCTCGGAATGGTCTGAAAGTGATTCCGTGGGCGCGCTGCAGGCGCTAGGGTCCCTTCCGGCCAACGCTCCAATCAAGTGAGTGGGCCAGGAGGGATGCCATGCGGAACAGAGCCATTTCGGGCGTTTGCGTAGCTTTCGGCCTCGTTGCTGCGCCCGCCTGGGCGCAGATCGCCGTTTCGTCGAACGACCACAAGGTCAAGCAGGAGAACGGCGTCACCAGCAACGCCGAAAATCCGACGCCGGATACGATCACCATTCTCGATCTCGGTCAGTCGCCGGTGAAGGTGTTGGGAACCATGAACGTGCCGGGCAGCGTCGTCGGTCCGCCGACTTCGGTCGCCATCACGCCCGACGAATCGGTGGCGCTGGTCGCGGCCTCGACCCAGATCGATCCGGCCGACAAGACCAAGACGAAGCCCGATACCAAGGTCAGCATCGTCGACCTCAAAGGCCAGAAGGTCCTGGACACGATCAACACCGGCGCCGGCGCGGCCGGTATCTCGCTGACAAAGGACGGCAAGCGCGCGTATGTCGCCAATCGCATGGCGGGCTCGGTCTCGATCCTGACGATCGACGGCAACAAGGTCGCGCTGGTCAAGACCATCGACCTGGTGCCGGCGGCCGCGTTGCTGAGCCATGTCGCCGTCTCACCCGATGGCGCTACGGGCGTGGCGACACGCAACGGCGACGGCAAGGTCGCAGTGGTCAAGCTCGGCCCGGATTCGATCAGTGAGAAGGCCACTCTCGACGTGGCACCACGGCCCTACGCGGTATCCATTACGCCCGACGGCAAGTACGCGGTCGTGGCGAGCCTCGGCGATCCCAAGGCCAACGGCATGTTCACCGTCATGGACATCTCTGGCGACCAACCCAAGATCGTCGGCACTGTCGATATCGGCCACGAGAACCTCGAGGGCGCCATGATGTCGAACGACGGCAAATGGGTCGCCGGCGTGGCGCATGCCGGCTCGACCCGGCCCAAGGACGCGCCGCAGTTCAAGCCCAATGGCATGCTCGTGCTCTACAGGCTCGACGACGGCAAGCTCAGCAAGACCAGCGAGGCACCGATCGGTGCCTGGTCGCAAGGCGCGTCCTTCTCCAAGGACGGCAAGACCGTCGCGGTGCAGAACATGATCCAGAAGAACATCCAGGTGTTCAAGAACGACGATGGCAAGCTCACCGACACCGGCCAGAAGATCGAGGTCGGCGGCGGCGCCGCGGCCATCCGCTCGTCGGCCGATCGCTAGGGACCACTCGATGAAGCGGCGTACGCTTATCCTCGCCTCGCTCGCCGCGTCCGTGGCGACCGGGGCGGGGGCTCAACAAACCTTCCCCTCGCAGCCGGTCAAGGTCGTGGTGCCCTTTCCGCCGGGCGGCGGCACTGACGCGCTGGCGCGCGCCATCCAGGAGCCGATGCAGAAGGCACTCGGCCAGAGCGTCATCATCGACAACAAGGGCGGTGCGGGTGGCGCGCTGGCGCACGAGTACGTCGCCAAGCAGCCTCCGGACGGGCACACGGTGCTGGTAAGCTCCAACAACCAGATGCTCTACCCGTTTCTGGTCGCCAAGCTCACTTTCGATCCGGCCGACTTCGTGCCGGTGGGCTTTGTCGCCAAGCAGGAATCGGTGTTCGTCGGCAGCGCCGACGCGCCGTGGGCAGACCTGGCCGCGATAACGGAAGCCGCGCGCAAGGCGCCGGGCGAGGTGCAATACGGGACAGCCGGCGTCAGCACGCCGATGCATCTGTCGACCGAGCGCTACGCCATCCTGAACAAGATCAAGCTGACGCACGTGCCCTTTCGCGGCACCGGCCCACTGGTCACCGACCTCCTGGGCGGTCACATCAAGCTCGGCATGTCGAGCGTCACCAGCGTGCTGCCGCACATCCAGGCCGGCAAGCTCAAGGCCTACGGCATGGCGGCGCCTGAGCGCGCCGCGCTGGCGTCCGACATCAGGACGTTCAAGGAGCAGGGTTTCGGCGACGTCGACGGCACCATCGTCTACACGCTGATCGCGCCGCCGGGCACCCCGGCCTCGGCCATCGCCAAGCTGAACGAGGCGCTGAATGCCGGCGTGTCGACACCCGAGATGAAAGAGGAACTGCGCAAGCGCGGCTTCGTCGCCATGGGCGGCACGCCCAAGGAACTCGCCGACTGGACGGCCGTGCAGGCCGGCATCTGGGGCCCTGTGCTGCAGGCCGCGGGGATCAAGCCGGAGTAAGTCGCCGGACCGCGGCCTGCAGGCTCGATCCGGCAAAATCAGAACCAGATGTTCATCGGCAGGCCGCGACTGTCGCGCAGCTTCGCAGGCCCGAGGCGGGTCGCTTTCTTCTGTGTGATCAGGAGTGCGGTGCGGCAGACGGCGATGGCGTCGAGGATATCGTCGCGGGCGGCGCCGGACAGGCGGTCGATGGGGCACGGGAAGCCGTGCTTCGCCAGGAGCCTGCAGCGCTCGGCGTAACCATCGGGCTGGCGCTTCTTGCTCAGCACCGGCTTGCCGCCATTCATCCGCGCAAAGGCGAGCTCGGGGTGAGCCTCGTAGACGATGCGCTTGAGTTTCGGTCGGGAGCACAGCAGCTCGTCGACTTCGCGCATCTTGGGGAAAAGGTGGAAGGTCTGCTGGTTGATGCCGATGCCGAGTTTGCGGCTCTCGCCGTTGGCTTCGGCGTGCGTCGCGCAGGCCAACACTGGCCGGCAGGGCGTCGGGAACACCGAACTGGCCTTGCCCGGCATCAGCTGGCGTGCCTCGACCTCGCAGGTGCGCGGTGGCCGCGGCGCGTCGACGAAGCCGATCGGCATATCGACCGCCAGCACCGCAAGTCCCTCGCAGGCTTCGGCAAGGGTCTTCACCAGCCTGACATCGAGCGTGCCGTTGGCGTCGCGGCGGCAGACGACCCAACCCGTGCGGCAGCCGTCGGCCCCTCCGACGATCAATTGGTTGCCCGCAGGCAACCCACCCCTGCCATCCCGACCGGAGCCGAGCACAGCGAGGCTTCGCTCGGGATGCGACAAAACTATGTCTCTTCGGCCGCCCGGGCGGTTTTCACATGACGCCGCTTCAAAGGGCGGCGAGCGCCGCATTCAACGTTGCGCTCGGCCGCATTCCTGCCGAGGTCTTGGCCTGATCGGGCAGATAGTAGCCGCCGGTATCCACCGGCTTACCCTGGGCGGCGATCAGCTCGGCATCGATCTTTGCCTCGTTCGCCGCCAGGGTCTCCGCCAGCGGCTTGAAGCGGGCCGACAAGGGCGTGCTGTTGTCCCGCCTGGCCAACGCCTGTGCCCAATACAGCGCCAGGTAGAAATGGCTGCCACGATTATCCAGTTCGCCGACCTTGCGCGCCGGCGACCGGTTGTTCTCGAGGATCTTGCCGTTGGCCTCATCGAGCGTCTCGGCCAGGACCTTCACGTCCTCGTTGCCGGTGGTCTGCGCCAGATGTTCCAGCGAAGCGCCAAGCGCCAGGAATTCGCCCAGCGAATCCCAGCGCAGATATCCTTCATGCTGGAACTGCTCGACATGCTTGGGCGCCGAGCCGCCGGCACCGGTCTCGAACAACCCGCCGCCCTGCAGCAACGGCACGATCGACAGCATCTTGGCCGACGTGCCGAGCTCCATGATCGGGAAAAGATCGGTCAGGTAGTCGCGCAGAACGTTGCCGGTGACGGAGATCGTGTCTTGCCCCTTGCGGATGCGATCGAGTGAGAACTTGATCGCCTCGACCGGCGCCAGGATGCGGATGTCGAGCCCCTTCGTGTCCTCGTTCTTGAGGTACTTCTCGACCTTGGCGATCAGCTGAGCGTCATGCGCGCGCTTGGCGTCGAGCCAGAATACTGCCGGTGTATTGGTCAGGCGTGCGCGACGCACGCCGAGCTTGACCCAGTCCTGGATCGGTTCGTCCTTGACCTGGCACATCCGGAAGACGTCACCGGTCTCGACCTTCTGCGACATCAGGACCGTGCCGTCATCGGCGACCACGCGCACCGTCCCGGCCATGGCGATCTCGAACGTCTTGTCGTGCGAGCCGTACTCCTCGGCCTGCTGCGCCATCAGCCCGACATTGGGCACGGAGCCCATCGTCTTCGGGTCAAAGGCGCCATTCGCCTTGCAGTCATCGATGACCGCCTGGAACAGGGTCGAGTAGCAACGATCGGGAATCGCGGCGATGACGTCGTGCAGCTTGCCGTCGGCGCCCCACATCTTGCCCGACTCGCGGATCATCGCCGGCATCGACGCATCGATGATCACGTCGCTCGGCACGTGCAGGTTGGTGATGCCCTTGTCGGAATTGACCATGGCGAGGCCCGGCCGCTTCGCGTACTCGGCTTGGATGTCGGCCTTGATGGCGGCCTTCTCGGCTTCCGGCAGCGTCTCGATGCGGGTCAGCATGTCGCCCACGCCGGTGTCGGGATCGACGCCCAGCCGCCTGAGCGTCTCGCCGTGCTTCTCGAACACATCGGCGAAGAACACGGAAACGCAATGGCCGAACAGGATGGGATCGGAGATCTTCATCATGGTCGTCTTGAGATGCAGCGAGAACAGGATGCCGTCCTTCTTCGCGGCATCGATTTGCGCCGCGAAGAAGTCACGCAACGCATTTCGGTTCATCACCGAGCAGTCGATGATCTCGCCGGCCTTGAGCGGCACCTTCGGCTTCAATACCGTGACCGCGCCGTCGCTGCCGACCAGCTCGATGCGGGCATTGGTCGCTGCCGCGACGGTCGTCGCGACCTCCGAGCCATAGAAGTCTTTGCCCGACATGTGCGCCACGCGAGTCTTCGAGTCCCCGGTCCAGGGCCCCATCTTGTGCGGATGCTTGCGCGCGTACGCCTTCACGGCGCCGGCGGCGCGGCGGTCGGAGTTGCCCTCGCGCAGCACCGGATTGACGGCGCTGCCCAGCACCTTGCCGTAGCGGGCGCGGATTTCCTTGTCCGCCGGCGTTGCGTCGCTGTCCGGATAGTTCGGCACGTCGTAGCCCTTGCCCTGCAACTCCTTGATCGCGGCCTTGAGCTGCGGGATCGACGCGGAGATGTTGGGCAGCTTGATGATGTTGGCCTCGGGGCGCGTCGCGAGCTTGCCGAGTTCGGCGAGCTCGTCGTTGATCCTTTGCGCGGGCGTCAGTTTCTCGGGGAAGTTGGCGATGATGCGGCCGGTCAGGGAGATGTCCTTCAGCTTCATCTTCACGCCGGCCGTCCCGACGAAGGCCTGGACGATCGGCAGCAGCGAAAACGTTGCAAGCCCGGGCGCTTCATCAACCTTCGTCCAAACGATTTCGAGATCCGACATACTTGCACCTCCGTGCGCCGCTTTGGTTTCGGCTGAGCTGATCTATTGCCGATTGTGGCCTGTCTTGTTGCATCGCCGCGGGGCAAAGGCAATCTCCGGCACGGCGACTGAAAAGCGAGTGCCGGCACGACCCGGCTTCGACCGCCTCAGACGCGGTCCAGCCGCTTTTCGACGCCGGCCGAACGCGGCATTGCCGCGATTGCCGGCAGAACGTCGTTGATGTTGTTCACGAAAGCGACATGGTCGAGGTGGGTCCGTTCGGCGAAACCGCTTTCTACGACACCGCGCAGAAGGGCTGCGAGAGGCTGCCAGTAGCCGCCCTGGTCGACGATGACGATCGGCTTGGTGTGGAGGCCAAGGGTGCGCCATGACAGCACCTCGAAGAGCTCTTCCAGGGTGCCGATGCCGCCCGGCAGGACGACGAAGGCGTCCGAGCGCTCGAACATCTGCAGCTTGCGCTCGTGCATGGTCTCCACCACCACCGTCTCGCTGAGCGCCGGGTGCCCGGCTTCGCGCTGCAGCAGGAAGCGGGGAATGACACCGACCACCCGTCCGCCCCCCTTGAGCGCGGCGTTTGCCACCAGTCCCATCAGGCCGACCCCACCGCCGCCATAAACCAGGGCTATGCTCTTGTTTGCCAAAAGATCGCCCAGCTGCTGTGCGACCTCCCGGGCTGCAGGGTCGCTGCCGAAACGGGCGCCACAGAAGACGCAGATGGAGGAGGGGGCGGGTTGCACTTTTCTACACGGGCCGGGAACGGACGGGTCTATTTACACACGATCCGACGTCTTTCCGGACCGAACCAACATGGTATCATTTCGCAGAGACAGGTCGCGACGCCAAGGGGAGTGGTAGTCGCACCATCGGGAGGGTGATGTCACGCACAGTTATCTGGCTCGTGGTTGGCGGGGCGGCCGTAGTCGCGGCGGGCCTGGGAGTGGCGTGGCAGGTGCGGATGAACGAGCAGGCCGTCCTGGATCGGGTGACCAGGTCGACGGTCGCACCTGAGTCGCAGGCCGCGCCGCAAGCTGCACCGTCCGCGGCATCCAGCGCGCCGCCGGCGCAGGCCGCACCGGCAGTGCCGCCGGAGGCCGTGACCGTGCCCACGTTCGATATCGCCCGCATCGCGCCCGACGGGCGCGCCGTCATCGCCGGCCGTGCTTCGCCCGGAGCCAAGATCGTGCTGCTGGACGGCGGCAAGGAAGTCGCGCACAGCGAGGCCGACGCGCGCGGCGAATGGGTCGTCATCGCCCAGGATCCGCCGCTCGGCTCCGGTCAGCACGAGCTGCGCGTCGTGCAGCACATCGAGGGGCGCGCGCCAGTAACGTCGGAGCAGGTGGTCGTGGCCGTGGTGCCCGAGAAGCCTGCCGTTCCCGCGACGTCTCCTGGCGCTGGACAGCCGCGCGAAGAGACGCTGGTGATGATCGCGCCGCCTGGCGGTGGGCCGGCGAAGCTCGTGCAGGCGCCGTCGGCCGCCGGCGTGCCGCGCTCGGGCGATCTCGCGATGTCGACGCTCGATTACGACGATGCAGGCCATGTGACGGTCACCGGTCAGGCGACGCCCGGCGTCGTGGTGCGTGTCTATATCAACGACAAGATGGTGGCCGAGGGCGCCGCCGGCCGAGACGGCCGCTGGAAGCTCCAGCCGCCCGATCCGATCGGACCAGGCAATCACACGCTTCGGCTCGATCGGCTGGCGAGCGACGGCAAGCCGATGGCGCGGCTGGAATTGCCGTTCGAGCGCGTCGTGGTGCCGCCCGGCACCAAGGACACGCGCCGCCTGGTCGTGGTCCGCGGCGACAATCTCTGGAACATCGCGCGTGCCCATTACGGCGCGGGGTTCCACCACACGGTGATCTACGGGGCCAACAAGGAACAGATCATCAATCCCGACCTGATCTATCCTGGCCAAGTCTTCAGCCTGCCCAAGGTAAATTGAGACCAGGGCGACAGAGAATTTTCATGCTGGCGAACTTCTTCGTGCCGATCCTCGACGACGGCTGGCGCTACGTCGCAATCTTCGCGGCGATCACCTTTCTCGCGGCGCTGACCGGTGCAGCGTGGCTGTTCTGGCCGCTGTTCGTGCTGACGCTGTGGTCGATCTACTTCTTCCGCGATCCATCGCGCGGCGTGCCGCAGGACGACGACGTTCTGGTGGCGCCGGCCGACGGGCTGGTGCAGATGGTCGTTGCCGCCGTACCACCGGGCGAGCTCGGGATGGGCGACCAGCCGCTGACGCGCGTGTCGATCTTCTTGAGCGTGTTCGATGTGCACATCAACCGCACACCGTGCGCGGGAACCGTCGACGTCGTTTCCTATCGGCCAGGCAAGTATCTCAACGCTGCCGCTGACAAAGCGAGCGAGGACAACGAGCGCATGGCAGTTGCGCTCAAGCGCGCCGACGGCCGCATCATCGGCTGCGTACAGATCGCCGGCTGGGTGGCAAGACGCATCGTCTGCTACATCAAGCCCGGCCAGGTCGTGCAGGCGGGCGAGCGCTTCGGCCATATCCGCTTCGGCAGCCGCACCGACCTCTACCTGCCGCCGGGCGCCCGATTGCTGGTGGCGGCCGGCCAGCGCATGATCGGCGGCGAGACGGTGATGGCCGAACTCGATCCGGTGAAGCCGGAACCTCGGCGGGTGGTCGAGTTTTAGTATGGTGGAACGCGCTCTTGATACCCTCTCCTCCGACCAGCGGGAGAGGCCTAGGCGAGGGGGCTTCCAATACTTTCCGCAACCTCCTCACCCAGCCTCTTCCCCCAAAGGGAGAGGAGAATGAGGGAAGGACTTGTCATGGACAGCGATTTTCATGCCCGCCGCGGTCGATTGCGGGGCTTTTCGATCAACCGGCTGATCCCCAACGTGCTGACGCTCGCGGCGCTGTGCTCGGGACTGACGGCGATCCGATTTGGACTGCAGGGGCAGATGAAGCTTGCGGTCATCGCCATCTTCGTCGCCGCGGTGCTCGACGCTCTCGATGGCCGCGTCGCGCGGCGGCTGGGCGTGACCAGCCGCTTCGGCGCAGAGCTCGATTCCCTGTCGGACTTCCTGTGCTTCGGCGTAACGCCTGCGCTTGTCCTCTACATGTCCTCGCTGTCGGATGCGGGTTCGCTGGGCTGGATCGTCACCCTGATGTTCCCGATGTGCTCAGCGCTGCGATTGGCGCGCTTCAACACCGCATTGGTCTCCGATACGCCGCCGCCGGCATGGACAGGTTCGTACTTCACCGGCGTGCCTGCCCCGGCCGGCGCGCTGCTCGCGCTGATCCCGCTGATGGTGAGCTTCGCGAGCGAGGCGGAGTGGCCCCGGCATGCGCTGGTCGTCGGCACGGTGCTGGTGCTCGTCGGCGGCCTGATGGTGAGCCGCCTGCCGACCTTCTCGTTCAAGAAGGGCAGGGTGCCACGCCATCTCGTGCTGCCGGCGCTGCTTGGTGCGGCACTGGTCATGGGTGTGATCGCAAGCTCACCCTGGATCGGGCTGTCGTTGCTCGGCCTGGTCTATGTGTCGCTCATTCCCTACAGCTGGCTGAGCTACCAGCGGCAGGCGCGACAGGATCGCGCAAACACCGGCGCCGAGGTCGTGAACCTGCGTGCGGTCGATTCGGGGTCGCCGCCCGGCGAGTGATCGCAAGTCTCGATGCTCGATCCGCTCTTGCGACGATGGATTGATCCATTGCTCGATCGAGCCGGGGCCTGGCTCGCCCGCCGGGATCTGTCGGCCAACGCGGTCAGCCTCGCGGGCCTAGCGGTCGGTCTCGCCACAGTGCCGCTGCTCGCCTGGCAGCAGTACCATGCAGCTCTACTGATCATCCTGTTGAACCGGCTGATGGATGGACTCGACGGAGCGATCGCGCGTCACAACGGCGCGACGCGGTTCGGCGGCTACCTCGACATCATGTGCGACATGGGTTTCTACGCTGCCGTGCCCATCGGCTTCGCGCTGGCTCGCCCCGACAATGCACTCTGGGCCGCACTGCTGCTGGCGTCCTTCGTCTGCACAGCGTCATCGTTCCTCGGCCGGGCCGTGCTGGCTGCCCAGCGCGGCGAGCCCGACGATGGCGCCAGGGGAGCCAAGTCGTTCTTCCATGCCGCCGGTATCGTCGAGGGCACTGAAACCATTTTCGCCTTCATCCTCTTCTGCCTGTTTCCGACCGCGTTTCCATGGTTGGCCGGCATCTTCGCCGCGCTGTGCTTCGGAACTGCGGCGATTCGAGTCTTTGAGTCTAAAAGATCGTAATTACAAATACTTATGACTATTATTTAATGTTCTTGTTGACCTCGGGACCGGGGGCGAGTACCGTTCTTCTCGCAACGGCCCCGTCAGAGGGCCGCATCCCCCCTTTGAATCGACCCCGGTAAATCAATGTTGTCCTTTTTCCGACGTCTCATGAAGAACTTTGAAGGCGCCACGGTGGTTGAGTACACGCTTATCGCTTCGTTGATAGCCGTGGCCGCAATCGCGTCAATGCGTTCGGTCGGTACGAAGGTTTCCAGTGTGTTGGGAGCGGTCGGACCGGCAATCAACTGATCGATTGCTCGACGACAGAACTGCCAAGGCGGCCCAGTCCATGGGCCGCCTTTTTGCTTCGGACGCGACCGGATGCGGGTTTGATTGGTATTTTTCCGCTGGAAGTAATCAGTTGGAGCCCAAGCCTGAGATAGAACCGAAACTATCTTTCGCAAGGATTGAACTGTTGCCTCTGTAGTCTCGCGCAAGGATCTCGATGAGTGCAGGGGCCCGGCGCAATCCGAACTTCTTTCCCCGATCTGCGGCAAGCGACTAGAGTGGCGGGGAAGGAGAAGTGACATGGGCGGACTCAGGCTCGGCGCTTTCGGTTTCGTCAGCGGCCTCGCCGCATTGGCGATGATGGCGGCAGCGGCCCCAGCGCAGACCCCGCGCAGCAGCATCGACATGCAGTCGACCCAGGGCGTGCCGGAGTTCAAGGATCCCAAGACCGGACAGATCTGGACGCCGCTCAACGTCGGACAGCGGAGCGGTCCGCCGACGCCGCAGGATCTCGCCTTCGATCCCCTGAGCCAGGCGGTCTATGTCAAGGGCGTGGTGACGCAACGGCCGAGCCTCGTGGCGCTGTCGTCGGTGCCGATCACTGCCGGACCGACGGTGCCGATCGTCAATATCGGCGACGCCACCCTGAGCGCCGTCCCCGGCAGGCGCTGGCAGGTCGTGCTCTACCTGCAGAACAACAGCGCCGGCACCGTGGTGCCGATGCTCACTTGCCGCTTCACCAATTCGGGCCGGCTGGTCGAGGAGACGCACGTGCTGGTGCCTGCGGTCGGCGCCGGGCTGCGAGTCGGCATGCTCGTCTATGGACCCAGGACCGATCTGTTCGTCGACCGCGCCAACTGCGCCGTGAAGTCGCCGTAGCGCTCCCGGGCCTGCGCGGCATCGGGCCGCGTTGGGGTCCGGCAGGTCACGCCAAAACCGAATATCCACCGTCGACAGTGATGGCGGCGCCGGTCACGAAATCGGATGCCGCTGCGGCCAGGAAAACCGCGATGCCGGCAAAGTCCGAAGGCTCGCCCCAGCGGCCGGCCGGCGTGCGGCGCAGCACGTTGTCGTGCAGGCCCTGGACTTGCTCGCGCGCACGGCGCGTCAGCGCGGTGTCGATCCAGCCCGGCAGGATGGCGTTGACCTGGATGTTGTCCTTGGCCCACGCAGTCGCCATGGACTTGGTCATCTGCACCATGCCGCCCTTGCTCGCGGCATAGGCAGTGGCGAAGGGGGCGCCGAAGATCGACATCATCGAGCCGATATTGATGATCTTGCCCATGCCGGCCTTCTTCATCTCAGGGAAGGCGGCGTGGCTGCAGATGAAGGCGCTGGTGAGGTTGCTGTCCATCACCATGTGCCATTCCGCGACCGTGTACTGCTCGGGCTGCTTGCGGATCGACATGCCGGCGTTGTTGACCAGGATGTCGAGGCGGCCGTGCGCCTTCATAGTTTCCGCCATGAGGGCGCGGCAGGAGTCTTCCTTCAGCACATCGACGGGAATGGCGCTCGCTTTGGCGCCGGCCGCCTGGATCTGCCTCACCGCGTCGGCATTCTTGGCGGTGTCTCGGCCCGCCACGACGATGGTGGCGCCAGCGCGCGCCATGCCGAGCGCCATGCCAAGGCCGATGCCGCCGTTGCCGCCGGTGACCACGGCGACGCGGCCGGAAAGATCGAAAAGCTCCATGTCCAGGGTCCTCCTCAGGTCGGTCTGTATAGCGAACCGAAGCAACCCCGAACAACGGTGCTCGTTTAAATCATGCATGGAGATCGGACGGGACGCCGAAGCGTCCATCCCGATAGCCGAGTTCGCGGTGCGCCGGCCGGGCTGACCGACGCGTTGCGAATGAGGGTGGCGGCGGCCGAAAGGCCGCCGCCATTCTCTTGTTTGGGGATACAGAGCTTCGACCCGCGCCCCGGGCCAACCGATGGACAGCTGTCGTGCGAAAGCATCTTCGCCGTCGCTTTCACCGAGCAACCAGCGACGCGGGCACTTCCGGTTGCTGAAGTTGAGAAGAAATAAGCCGAATCTTTAGGGTCCGACCTTCGTCGGCGCGCCGTCTTCCTCGAGGGCTGGAATATCGAGCTTCTCTTGCGCGCTCTTCACCTCGGCGAACAGACTGCGCTCACCCTCGGTCATGCCTTCCTCGGTGGCCACCTGCAGCAGTCTGGCGTCGAGCTCCCACTGCTTGAGGATTGCGGCCTTCTCCTTCTTGTCCAGGTCCTTGCACGCGACGACGTCGGCCGGGTGCTTGAAGATGCTGCTCGGATTGGTCAGCGCCTTCTTCTTGTCTTCGCTGGCAAGCATTTCGGTCTCCGTCTGGATGGGAGACACGAAAACGGCTGGCTGGCTGCGGAAGTTCCTTCTCGGCTAACCCTTCTTGTCGCCTTTGGCATCGTCGGACTTGGCCGCGTCGTGATCGATCAGATTGAGAAGGTCGTTGGGCAGCGGCTCGCTGGCGATTTCGTCATACATCGCGTGAAGTTGCTTCTGCAGCCACATGTCGAAGGGTCGTTCGGAGGACGCCTTGGCGACCCGCATCTTTCCACCATCCCCAGCTTTCGACCCGGCCTTAGACGCCGGGCCCGAAGGACGCCGCCTGTCATCACTGGCCATGACGCTCTCCTCGGGGAATGCTGACCATTCCTCCGAGTCCCGTCTGAGCCATCGTACTCTCCCCCACGAATTGTCCATGACTATACCACAACCTGACGCCGAATTCGGAAGGGGATTAGCGGGCCTGCTCGTGATGCGCCTCGTCGCTCTCGCGATCGGTGGCAATGTCAGCATCGACGCCGCGCGTCGGGCGCTGCTTGGCCTCACCCTCCAACAGCAGTCGCTCAAGCGTATCGCGGGCGCGACTGATGCGGCTCTTCACGGTGCCGACCGACACGCCAGTGTGCTGAGCGATGACCTCGTACGGCAAGCCCTCCAAGACCGCCAGCAGCAACGCCTCGCGCTGCGTCGGCGCGAGCTTGGCAAAGGCGGAAACGAACTCGCGCATTACCAGGCCGCTCTCCTGATGCGCCGGATGCGACAGCGACTCGGCGATCGCGGTATCGACCGGCACGGTCGGGCGCTGGCGGCGCAGGCCGGAGATGAACTCGTTACGCTGGATACGGAACAGCCAGGCGGCCAGGTTAGTACCCGGCTGGAAGCTGTGGCGTCCGGTCAACGCCTTGATCACGGTGTCGTGGACCAAGTCATCTGCCGCGTCGCGATCGCGCGTCAGCGACAGTGCGTAGATCCGGAGCCGCGGAAGGATCGCCTTGAGCTGCTCGTGGAAGTCGCGAATGTCGTTGCTCGTCTCGGTCGCCATGAACCTCTCCAGATATTTCGAACGACCAACTAATGCCGAGTTATCGAAAAGGTTACATACCGCCACGGCGTTCCACGTAAACCATTGATATAGTTAGATTCTTTATCCCAGCTTGCCTGACAGCTGCTTGCGCGCCCGCGAAACTCGCGCCTTGAGGGTGCCGACCGAGCAGCCACACAGCGCGGCCGCCTCCTCATATGAAAATCCGCCGGCCCCGACGAGCACGAGCGCTTCACGTGACTGCGGGCTGAGCTCGAACAGGGCCGAAGACAGTTCCTTGAGCGCCAGAGTGGCTTCGGGATTGTCGACTGCGGTGAGCATGGGGGCCGTATCGCTGTCGATCGACGCAGGACGTCGACGCTGTGTGCGCAGATCTGAATAGAAGCGATTGCGCATGATGGTGAACAGCCAGCCTTTGAGATTGGTGCCGGGCTGAAACTGGTCCTGCTTGTCGAGAGCGGAAAGGATGGTGTTCTGCACGAGGTCGTCAGCAGATTCGCGTTCGCGGCACAGAAACCGCGAGAACGCACGAAGATCTGGGAGCAACGCCACGATGTCATCCCTAATCATCGAGCGCTGATCTCCCGCGACGGAAAGTGAATATCGATCGGCCACCCGCTTTATGTGGGCAATGGCCTGCAGCGGCGCAAAGTAAATCTGCCCACGACGTTGCGGGCAACCGTGTCAGTCCCGCTGCGTTGAGCGGGCATCGCGCAAAACGAGGAAGCCTTCTAGTTGGAAAGGAATGCCACATGAACTGGGATCGCGTTGAAGGCAATTGGAAGCAGCTCACGGGCAAGGTCAAGGAGCAATGGGGCAAGCTGACCGAGGACGACATCACCGTCATTAACGGCAAGCAGGATCAGCTCGTCGGCCGCATCCAGGAGCGCTACGGCATCGCCAAGGACGAAGCGGAGCGTCAGGTCAATACCTGGATTGGCCGCATGTAGACCACAGGGAACCTGGTGTCCCATCCTGCGTTGTAACCGCAGAATGTAGGGAGATTGCCATGGGACGCGCAGCGGTGCTGTGGCTCCTGGGAGTGCCCATCCCGGTGCTCCTGCTGATGTGGATCCTTGGTTGGCTGCATTGAAGCAGCCAACCGGGCAGGAACCGGCAAGGGGAAAGAAACATGACGTCTCATGGATTGAAGTTGATCGCTGCGGTCGTCGGGCTTGGAATGGCGACCGCTGCCTGCGGTGAGCGGCCGGTTGACCGCGCCCTGACGGGTGGCGCAATAGGTGCGGCATCGGGGGCGGTGGTCGGTTCTACGGTTGGAGCGCCGATTGCCGGTGCAGTGGTGGGCGGCGCTGCCGGCGCCACGATTGGTGCAGTGACGGCGCCGGAGAGATAGATATCAAAACGTCAGCATCCGTGCAGGCTTGAAAGTTTGTCCTGCACGACGGTCGGCGTAATGTATGTTGCAACGGCCGGACCCGGTTACGATCGGGCCGGCCGTCGCTCGTGACCAAACGAGGGAGAGAACCGTGGCAGAGGGACCAGCCACCAACAAGATATCGGAAGCCATCAGCAGGGCGTTGCCCTTCCTGAGACGCTATGCTCGAGCCGTTACCGGCTCCCAGAAGCGCGGCGACGAATGGGTGCGGCTATGCGCCGAAGTCGCCGTGCAGCAGCCCGACCTCGTCGCGAAGACTGAGGATACGAAGCTCGGCGTCTTCACGCTGTTCCACCGCCTGCAACAGCCATTCGGCGGATTGGAAGATGCGGGCAGTGAAAACAGCGTCAGCGGCCGCCTGAAGGAGTCGCTTACCGATATGGCGCCCTTGCAGCGCCAGGTGCTGCTTCTCACCGTGCTCGAGGGCTTCACCGTGGCTGACGCCGCGAAGATCCTGGGAATTGATATCGAGGCGGCCGAGCGCAGCCTCGACGAGGCACGCCGTGAGCTGCAGCGCGTCGCGGCCGTCCGCGTGCTTGTCATCGAGGACGAGGCGGTGATCGCACTCGACGTCGCCGACATCGTGCGCAATGCCGGGCACCAGGTCGTCGGCATCGCCGCGACGGAAAAGACCGCCGTTGAACTGGCCAAGCAGCATTCGCCGCACCTCGTGCTGGCCGACATCCAGTTGCGCGGCGGCGACAGCGGCATCGCCGCGGTCAACCAGATCATGCGCTCGATAAACGTGCCCGTGATCTTCGTCACGGGCTTTCCCGAGCGGTTGCTGACAGGCAAGCAGGTCGAGCCCGCTTTCGTCATCTCCAAGCCGTTCGATCCAGATCTTCTCCGCGCGGCGATCGCCCAGGCGCTCGATACCGTAGCGATCTGAAGACCGGAGCGGCGCGATGCTGGCCGGCTGGTCGCTGCGCACGAGACTGGTCGTCCTCGTCACCATCGCGCTGCTGCCGGTGCTGGCGCTTTCGGCATGGTACGCCGTGCGCGAGCAGCGTACGAGCAAGGTGCGCCATGCCGAGGCCGTGACCACCGCTGCCGAACTGGTGGTCTCGCGGCATCGGGAAATGATCGAGGCCTCGCGTCGCCTTCTGGTGGCGATTTGCCAGGACGACTCCGTCCGCCTGAGCGCCAATCCCGAGGCCAGTGCGGCCGAAGTCAATCGTTGCGAGGCCTATCTCGGGCAGGTGCTGCAGAAGTTTCCCAACGAGTACTCCACCGCCGTCGTCACCGACGCAGAGGGCACGGCCCGTTGCGCGAACTCGCCGACGGCCCTCGGCATGGACTTCTCCGATCGTGAGATATTCCGGCTGGTACGCGAGACACGGAAGTTCGCCGTGGGTGCGCAGCTCGCCAGCCGTGTCACGCCGAACGCCGTGATCCCGACGGCGCTGCCCATCCTGCAGGGCGGCGAGTTTCGCGGCATATGCGCCATCGGCATCTCCCTCGGCTCCTTTGCCGACCTCGTGACGCCGGCAATGGCGGCCGACCAGATCGCCGTATCGCTTGTCGACAGACGCGGCATTTCCCTCGCCGGCAGTGCCGAGGCGGCGCGCGTCCTGCCGGTCGCCGTCCGGCTCGCCGCGGCGATCGTCGGTAGCCAGAGGGCATTCCGCGACTACGGCCAGGACGGTCAGCTGTACGAATTCCGCCTGCTCCCGCTCGACGAGACGTCGATCTTCGTGGTCGCGGCGACGCCGGTCGTCGAGGGCCTCCCGTCGCTGCTGACCGACTGGGGTGGCCTCGTCCTGGTCGTGCTGGCCCTGGCTGCAGCGTTGCTGGCGGTGTGGCTCGGGGCCGACCGCTGGTGCGTTCAGCCGCTGCGCCATATCCGCGAATTCGCCGATCGTGTGGCGCGCGGCGACGACATGAAGCTCGAGTCGAGGCGCCCCTGGGGACCGGAGCTGTCATCGGTGGCGGAAGGCGTGCGCGCGATGGCTGCGGCCATCGCCAGCCGTGAGGCCGAGCTCAGGGCCGGACTCGAGCAGCGCGACCACATGCTGCGCGAGATCCATCACCGGGTGAAGAACAACCTGCAGATGATCTCGAGCCTGTTGAACCTGCAGGCCGGCGAAATTCGTTCGCCGCGCATCCGCCGCTTCTTCGGCGACGCCCAGAACCGCGTGCTGACCCTCTCCATCCTGCACCGCCATCTCTACGAACGCTCGAGCTGGGCACTGGTCGACTTTCAGCAGTTCATCAGTGACCTGGTGCGGCAGATTTCGGTCGGCCGCCGCGGTCCCGACCGCCCGCGGCCGCGCTACCAGATCCGGGCGCCGATCATGGCGGTCGGCCCCGACATCGCCATTCCCATTGGCCTGATCGTGACCGAGGCGGTGAGCAGCGCGCTGAATCGCAGCTTCGAAAATGTCACAAACCCGGAGATCCGCATCGAGGCGGCGGAAAAGGACGGCACGGTCGAGCTGACAATCGAGGACAATGGCTCGGGCGACGGGGGATCGCTGGGGCCCGGTGCGCGCGGCGGATTCGGCCTGACCCTCATCCGGGGCCTTGCCATGCAGCTCGGCGGCGAGGCACAGATAGTGCTGCGAGAGGGCGGAGGAATGCGAGTGGCGGTGACCTTCCCCAAGCCGCTGGACGAGGAGACCGATGCGTAGCGTCGCCGGGACGGCGCGCTCGACCGGTGTGATCGTCGGACTGACGATTGCGGTACTGATCGGCACGGCGGCGCTGCTGGCCATCACCCATTCGAATTCCGCTTCGCGCCAGCAGCGCCTGGTCGTCGGCAGCTACGAGATCCTGTCGCTGATGCGCCAGACCGTGATTGCCTTGCAGGACAGCGAGATTGGACAACGCGCCTACCTGCTGAGCGGCCAGGCGAGCGATCTCGAGCCTTATGAACGGGCGCGCCTGCGTATCGAGGCAGGCGTGCGGCAGCTCGAGGCGGCAGCCGCCGGCGACCCTGACACGACCCGCCAGGTGCGCGAGTTCCGCGCGGCCGCCACCGAGAAGCTCGAGCAGATCAACGGCACCATCAGCACCTATCAACTCTACGGGCGCGACCAGGCCCTCGCGCAAGAACGCACCGGGTCGGGCAAGACCACCAGCGACCTGATCCGTCAGATTTCCGAATCGTTCATCGAGGGGCAGAGGCTGCTGTTGGCCCGCCGACTGGCCCTGCTGCGCTCCGAGCAAGAGCAGTCCGACATTGCCGGCTTCCTTCTGCTCGCCGGCGCCTTCCTCTGCCTGTTCATTGGGATGTATATCGTCATCCGCGGCGCCAGGCGCCTCGAGAACGCGCAGCTTGCGCTGGCCGACCGTTCGAACCTCCTGCAGTCCACCCTCGAAAGCCTGCAGGATCCGATCTTCGTGATCGACGCTGCCGGCAAGGTCGTGGCGTGGAACGAGGCCTTCCTGCGCCTGTCAGCCTGGGATCCCGCCAAGCATGCGACACTGACCCGCGAGCATCTGCTGTCCGACCGGTCGCCGGCCATGCGCGCGTTGCTCGAGCCCCTGAAACTCGACGCCGAGGCGTCCGACCGGTTGGTGACGACGCGCGCCGGCCACGACGGCCGCGACTATGAAGTCTCGCGCGGCGAGATGTCGGGCGGCGGATCGGTGGTGCGCTGTGTCGACATCACTGAGAAGCTGCGCGACGAGACGGCGCTGCGCCAGGGCCAGAAGATGGAAGCGACTGGCCAGCTCACAGGCGGCATGGCGCACGACTTCAACAACATCCTCCAGGTCATCCAGGCCAACCTCGATCTTGTAAAGAGCGCGGTGCCGACCGACCAGTCCGCGCTCGCCCGGCTCGGCGCCGCCGGCGCGGCGGCCGACAGGGGCGCCAGGCTCACCCAGCAGCTGCTGGCCTTCGCACGGCGCCAGCCGCTGGCGCCGCAACCGACCGACGTTGCCCGCCTGGTCCACGACCTTGCAGACCTGCTGCGCCATTCGCTCGGCGAGCGCATCTCCATAGACCTCGACATCGCGGCCGAGCCGTGGAATGCCAAGATCGATCCGGGCCAGCTCGAGAACGCCATCCTCAACCTGGCGATCAATGCGCGCGACGCCATGCCCGACGGTGGGACGGTGACTGTCGAGGTGTCGAATGCCAACCTGGATCGACGCTACGCGGCGCTTCATCCGGACGTCACGCCGGGTCCCTACGTGCTGGTCGCCGTGAACGACACCGGTACGGGCATGCCGCCGGAGGTGGCGGCACAGGCGTTCGATCCGTTCTTCACCACCAAGCGCGACGGCAAGGGCACGGGCCTCGGCCTCAGCATGGTCTATGGGTTCGTGCGCCAGTCCAACGGACACATCCGTATCGACAGCGCCATCGGCCAGGGTACCAGCGTCAAGCTCTACCTGCCGCGCACGCTGGATCCGGTGCTCAACCTGTCGACTGAACTCGGTGAGAGCCAGAGCGGAAGCGAGCGGGTTCTGGTCGTCGAGGACAACGACGAGGTCAGGCGCGCCGTCGTCGCCCTGTTGTCCGGCTGGGGCTATCACGTGGTCGCCGCCGAGAATCCGGACATCGCTGCGGGGATCCTGGAAAAGGACCCGGCCTTCGACCTGCTGTTCACCGACGTCGTCATGCCCGGCTCCATGTCGGCCATCGAGCTGGCGGCGCTGGCGCAGCGTCTGCGGCCCGGCATCGCCGTTCTGCTGACCTCGGGCTATGCGCGCGACTTGATCCCGGCGCAGGATCGGCCCGACTACCCGCTGATCGCCAAGCCCTACCGCGGCGAGGAGCTCAAGGCACGTCTGCGTAGCGTCCTGGCGGCGCGCCGGCCATCGTCTCCGCCGGCTGAGGCGCGACTGCCCCAAGCACGGGTTCCCTCCGAGGAGACAGTCCGACGGCCGCGTCGGGTGCTCGTGGTCGAGGACGAGGTTGTCCTGCGCATGTCGACGACCGACATGCTGGAGCAGCTCGGCTGCTTCGTGTCCGGCGTGGGGAGCGGCGAGCAGGCGCTCGAGCTTTTGACCCGCGGCAGCGCGTTCGACCTGCTTCTCACCGACCTGGGCCTGCCCGGCATGAGCGGCGAGGAGCTGGCGAGCGAAGTGCGCCGGCGTTTTCCCACCTTGCCTGTAATCATCGCCAGCGGCTACGGCCGGTCGGGCGCCCAGGCGGCAGGAATGCAGGCGGAGGGACTTCAGTTCATCTCCAAGCCCTATTCCTCGGTCGATCTGCAGCAGGCGCTCGACCATGCGGCCCGCATGGCGGTTCCCACCTGACTAACTTCCCGCGCCGTGCAACCAAGCCCGTTTGGCGGCGTTCATAAGGCAACTCTGCAACGCAAGGTGAGGGTGACGCCATGCGGTCGGTGGATTTGTCAAAGTCGACTCAGGCTGCGCCTGAGCCGTCGCCGAGGGGCCTGTTCGAGGGCGAGTTGATGGACCTCTACGTTGCCATCCTCATCGTCGTGCCTCTGGCGCTGTTCCTGAAATCGCTGTGGTCCTGACGCGACCCTGTCGGGTCTCGTATCTGTCACAGCCGGGAACCTCTCTACCAGGGCTCCGTTGAGGGGCACGCGCCTATTGCGCGAGCCTCTCACAGCAGGAGTTTCCATGCGCCCGATCGCTATTCTTGCCGCCTGCGCGGCGCTCGCCATCGGCACGCTGCCGACGATCGTCCACGCCCAGGCTACTGGTCCGTCGAAGAGCCAGACCAGCCAGACCGACGCCAAGTCGATCTGGGAAAAGTTCCAGGGAAGCTGGAAACAGACCAAGGGCGCGGTGAAAGAACAGTGGGGCAAGCTGACCGACGATGACCTTCTCGAAATCGAGGGGCGGCGAGACCAGCTCGTCGGCAAGATCCAGACCCGCTACGGCATCAGCAAGGAAGACGCGGAAGCCCAGGTCGGGACCTGGGAGCAGAAGCGCTATCGCGACATGTGATTGCAGACCGGATGATGACTGCCATTCGCAGGCTCGCGCCAATCGTGACGTGCAGCATCGCGGCGCTTGCCGTGACGGCGTCGGCGATGGCGCAGGCTCAGTTCCGCGACGAGAGGACGGGCAAGGTCTGGACGCCCGACAATGTCAGCAACGACAATCAGCTTCGACCGACGAATGAACCCAGCACCCCGGCGGACAGGGCCTTCGATCCGAAGGCTCAGATCGCGACGGCGACCGGCGTCGTCGTGCAACACCCGAATGCCACGCTGATGGGCACGGTGCCCATGACCGCGGGTCCCACGGTGCCTCTGGTCTCTCTCGACAGCCCGACACTGCAGGCGATCCCCGGGGATCGCTGGGTGGTGCCGCTCTACCTTTCCAACAATAGCGGGGCCAGTGCCAACGCGCAGGTCGGTTGCACCTTCACCAATGGCAGCAGGCCGGTGCAGGAGTCCCGCATCGTCGTTCCGACAGCGGGACCCGGGCAGCGGCTGGCATTCGCGGCGTACGGGCCACGCACTGAAGTCTTCGTCGATCGAGTGCTCTGCCGCGTCCTCACGCCTTGATCGTCGACATCTCGACGAGCGGAAGCGGGCCCATCAGCGGCCCGTTTCTCTTTGGCTGATTCGCGCTAGGCTGCACTTTGCGGATCAGGGGGTGTGTATGAGGGCACGTGGATTTGGGCGCCGGACCGCCATGGCGGGTGGCGCGGCGCTGGCGACGGCATCTCTGATCCGGCCGCGCGAGGCGCGGGCGGCGAAGTCGATGACGGTGGTGCTGGAGTCGGAGGTGACGATTCTCGATCCGCACGTCATCACCGCCACCATTACGCGCACTTTCGGCCTGCATGTCTTCGACATGCTGTTCGCGATGAACGAGAAGGGCGAGATCAAGCCGCAGATGGTCGAGGGCTATGACAGCAGCCCGGACAAGCTCCAGTGGAGCTTCACGCTGCGCGACGGCCTTAAGTGGCACGACGGCAGCCCGGTCACTGCCGAGGACTGCGTCGCTTCGCTCAAGCGCTGGTCGGTACGCGACCCGCTGGGGAAGATGCTGATGGCCGACACCGACCAGCTCGCTGCGACCGACGCAAAGACCTTCAAGCTGGTTCTGAAGCAGCCGTTCCCATTGCTGCTCGAGGTGCTGGGAAAGCCCAACGCGCCGCTGCCGGTGATGATGCCGGCCAGGCTTGCCGCGACGCCGGCCGACCAGCGCATCGGCGACCCGGTCGGTTCGGGTCCGTTCCGCTTCCTCAAGGATCAGTGGCGGCCGGGGAATGCCATGATGCTCGAGCGCAATCCTTCTTACGTGCCGCGCAAGGAGTCGCCGGATTTTCTGGCCGGCGGCAAGAACGTCAAGATCGACCAGCTGACGCTGCGCGTCATGCCGGACCAGTCGACCGGCGCCAACGCCCTGATGCTGGGCGAGATCGACTACATGCAATACCTGCCGTTCGACATGCTGCCGATTCTCGAGAAGGACAAGGCCGTCAAGCTGATGGGGCTGGGCGGTATCCACCAGTTCCAGGGCAACTTCCGCCTGAACCATGCCTTCCCGCCGTTCGACAATCCCAAGGTGCGCCAGGTGATGTGGAAGCTGGTCGACCAGGATGCCACGTTGACGGCGATCGGCGTGCCCGACCGCTTCCGCTCCAAGTCATGCCCGTCCTTCTGGATGTGCGGCACACCCCTTTCCACTGATGCCGGTTCCGGCGCCGCCAAGGTCGACCTGGCTGCGGCCAGGGCCGAGCTCAAGGCCTCGGGCTACAACGGCGAGCCGGTGGTAATCCTTGAAGTTGCAGGTTCGATCAGCCAGACCGCCTCGCGCGTGCTGGTGCAGAACATGAAGGATGTCGGCTTCACGGTAGAGCAGCAGCCGCGCGATTGGCCGACGGTACTGGCGCGCCGCGCCAAAAAGGACGGTTGGTCGATGTTCCCCGTCTACTCGAACGGCACCGACATGTATTCGCCGCTGACGCACTTCTATGTCGCGGCGACCTGCAACGACTTCCCTGGGTGGTCGTGCGACAACCGCGTGCCCGAATTGATGAAGACTTTTGCGCGCGCGGCGACGCCTGAGGAGCGCAAGAAGATCGCGGCCGACATCCAGGTGATCTCCTACGAGATGGTGCCCTCGGTGATGTGGGGCCAGTTCACCATTCCTGCCGGCTATCGCAGCGACCTGAAGGGACTCATCCAGTCGTCCTATCCCATGTTCTGGGAGGTCGACCGATGAGCCAGGACTTCGCGATCATCGGAGGATGGCAATGACGGTGCGCCACAACGCAGAGGCGCATCGCTATGAGATGGACACCGACAGCGGCCTCGCTATTGCAGTCTATCGCGAGCAGGGCGACAGGATGATCTTTACCCATACGGAAGTCCCGTCGGCCGATGAAGGCAAGGGCTTTGCCTCGCGCCTGGTCGGCGCTGCGTTGGCCGATGCCCACAAGCGCGGATTCAAGATCGTACCGGCCTGCAGCTTCGTCGTCGCCTACGTGCGCCGTCATCCCGAATACGACGATCAGTGAAGTGCGGCTGGGGGCTTAAGCCCTCCCTCAAGGGCCTCGCGAGATGAGGAACGCCGCCACGCAGGCGACAGAGCTTGCAACGGCACCCCAGGCCAGATCGACGAGGCTCACAGCCATCGACCAGCCGCGCAACGTTGCAAGATTGGTGACGTCGTACGCGGCATAGACGACAAAGCCGAACAACGCCCCATAGAGAGCGGCCGTGAGCCACGACGTTGCCAGCGCCAGCGGGAATACGGCGATGCCGACGGCGTGAATGAGATAGAAAAGAATCGCAACCGGCCAATTCGGCTGGTCGAGCAGAAGCTGCCCAAGCCGCGCCTTGTAGAAATCCCGGCCCATCAGGCCCAGCCACAGTGCGTCCACCACGGACAACGTGCCTAATGCGGCGAGGTAGCCGACGAACCAACCATTCATCGGCCCAGTCTAAGGCTCAGCCCAGGGGCCCGCACTATTGAGGAAAAATGAAAAACCAGGCGATCGCCAACGCGGCGATGGCGCCAAGCGACGAAAGCACAAGGATGGTCAGAATGCGGCCGCTGACGACGCCGCTGCGCGCCTCGACGGGCGTGAGTTCGCGTTCCATGGGGGCTCCATTGGCGTTGTTCAGGACCTAGAGAACGCCTTGCCAATCACCGGGTTGCCGCTGCCGAACCGGAACTACGCAAGTCGCTGACGCGTTAATGACGTGAGATCGAATGATCGCATGGAGATCTGAAGATGTTGTACTGGGCGCTGATGTTCCTCGTGATTGCGCTGCTGGCAGGCCTGTTCGGCTTCGGCGGGATCGCCTCGACCGCGACCGGCATGGCGCAAATCCTGTTTGTCGTCGCGTTGGTGCTGTTCGTGATCAGCCTGTTCGCCGGCTTCCTGCGGCGCAACTCCTAGATCGCGGTCTTCGTCTGCTCGAAGTGCGCACGCAGCCTGTCGCGCGCCGCATAGCCCGCGGCGCGGTCCCAGCAGTTCACAATCGCGACGCGGAAGCCGCCCGGTGGCATGGCGTGCCGCCCCGGCGGCAGTTCTTCATGGAAGGTGATCTGTACACTCGACACGCCAGGGGCCTTCGTGATGGAACGCGTCAGGTCGGTCGGCGGATGGTGATAGCGAAATCCGTGCGGAACAAACAGGACGACGCTGTACCCGGTGCGCCGAGCCGAATCGTCGAACTGCCATCCGCGCGCAGCATAGAGCCGGATGATCGACTCTACCCAGCCAGCCCCGTATAGATCGGGCCACTGATCGGCGAAGCGCAGATGCACCTCGATGATGCGGCCGCCGATGGTCTCCAGGTTGAGCAGGCCCGTATATCCCTTGAGATGCCTCCGGCACCACGTGCCGCACCATTCCTCGACGGCGAGTGACGGCACTGCATGCACTTCCCAATAGTCAAACGTGCCAGCACCGCTGGCAACACCGGTCGCATGGCGCCACCACTGCGGTTCGCCGTCGACGAGGGCGACGTCGCTGCTTACATGATCGCCCTCGAGCAGGGTCGTCCAGAAATGACCCGGCTGGTAGGCGCTGGTGTAGTCGTCAGCCGAACGAAGGGCCCGGCTGCCCACGCCCATGCCTTTCAAGTTGTAGATGGGCTTGGAAAAAACCGGGTAATTCTGCGGAGCAACGCCATGCGGCGCTGCTGACAACCCTTGACTGAGCGCCACGGCAAGCTTGTCGTAGACCCAGCGATGCGCCGGGTTCCACAGCCAGCCATCGCTGTCCTCAGTGGGAATGAAAACGTCGGCCGGGCAGGGCACACTCTCGAAATATTGAGTACGCCATGGATCGATCTCGCAAATCGGCACTTGCATACCTACGTTTGACGATGTCCACAGTGAGTGTTCGACCACGGCATTGCAACCGGCTATGGACGCCGGCGTTTGCCGACAGGGCGGAGGTGCCGTGTCCAACATGATAACGCGTGGCGTGCGGACGCCCGGTGCCTCGCTTGGCAAACGGTTTCCGGGTATTCGCACCTTCACCGAACAACTCGCTGAACCGTTGTCGGCAGAGGACCAGACGGTCCAATCGATGCCCGACGCCAGCCCGACCAAATGGCATCTGGCGCACACCACCTGGTTCTTCGAGACCTTCGTGTTGCGCCCATTTGCGGGAGGATACCGTACGTTCGATCCGAACTACGGCTATCTCTTCAACTCCTACTACGAAGCAGTCGGGCCGCGCCATCCGCGGCCGCACCGCGGCATGCTTACTCGGCCGGGCCTGGCCGAGATCATGTCCTATCGCCGACATGTGTCCGCTGCGATGCAGACGTTGCTCGATCGTGGCGACCAACGCATCGAGGCGACCGTCGAACTCGGACTGCATCACGAGCAGCAGCATCAGGAGTTGCTCCTGATGGACGCCAAGCATCTGCTGTCGCTCAATCCGCTGAAGCCTGCTTATCGCGAACTGGTGTCACCCCATGGTGCGGCTACGCCGTTGGCTTGGCGCGATTTCGAGGGGGGGCTGGTCGAGATCGGCCACGATGGAGAAGGTTTTGCCTTCGATAACGAAGGACCGCGCCATCGCGTGTGGCTGGACCCATATGCAGTGGCCTCGCGGCCGACCAATTGCGGTGAGTATCTGAGCTTCATCGCGGATGGCGGCTATCAGAGACCGGAGTTCTGGCTGTCGGCGGGCTGGGATTGCGTCAATCAGCGCGGCTGGACGGCTCCCCTGTACTGGGAGCAGGACGGCGGAGTATGGCGCATCTTCACGCTGTCGGGCCTGCAGCCGCTCGATCCGTCGGCACCGGTCTGTCACGTCAGCGGCTTCGAGGCCGCCGCATTCGCCAAGTGGGCGGGCAAGCGCCTGCCGCGCGAAGCAGAGTGGGAGGCAAGTGCTTCGATGCTGCAGGACACCGGCATCGTCTGGGAATGGACTGCCAGCCCTTACGTGGCCTATCCCGGCTATCGCGAGCCGGCGGGCGCCATTGGTGAGTACAACGGCAAGTTCATGGCCAACCAAATGGTGCTGCGCGGCGGCTGCTCGGCGACGCCAGCCGGCCATATCCGACCAAGCTATCGCAACTTCTTCCCGCCCGACGCGCGCTGGATGTTCGGCGGCATTCGCCTCGCGGAGGACCTAAAATGAACGGATCGCCCCTGCTTCTCGACCGTGCCGAACTGGACGACCGAAGTGAATTCAGGGACGCCGTGCTGGCCGGCCTGAAGCAGAGGCCGCGCGCCATTCCGGCCAAGTTCCTCTACGACGCGCGCGGCTCGGCGCTGTTCGATGCGATCTGCGAGCTGCCTGAATATTACCTGACCCGCACCGAGACCGAGATCCTGCGCCGATCGGCGGCGGAAATCGCGGCCATGGCCGGTCCGGACTGTGCACTTGTCGAGTACGGCAGCGGCTCAAGCGTGAAATCGCGACTGCTGATCGAGGCCATGCACGGTCTCGCCGCCTATGTGCCGGTCGATATCTCGCGCCAGCATCTCGACGCCACTGCCAACGGATTGCGGCGAAGCTATCCGGGCCTCAGGGTGGAGCCGGTCTGCGCTGACTATATGACACTCGACCGGCTGCCCATCGACTTGAGCGCCGCGCGCCGGCGCATCGGATTCTTTCCGGGTTCCACCATTGGCAATCTGACGCCGGTCGAGGCCACGGCGTTCATGTGCCGCGCCCGCGGACTTCTGGGCGATGGCGGCGCCATGGTGCTCGGCGTCGATCTCAAGAAGGATCCGCGGCGCCTGCACGACGCCTACAACGATGCAGCCGGCGTCACGGCGCAGTTCACGCTGAATCTGCTGCGGCGCATGAACCGCGAGCTCGAAGCCAACTTCGACCTGTCAGCGTTCGCTCACGAAGCCTTCTACAATGCACTCGAGGGCCGAATAGAAATCTATTTCCGTAGCCTCCGGTCGCAGTCCGTCACCGTTGCCGGACGGAGTTTTGCGTTCGCCGAAGGCGAGCGGGTCCACACGGAGTATTCCTACAAGTTCGACGACGCCGGCATCGCCGCACTGGCGCGCCGCGCAAGCTTCACGATCGCCCGGACCTGGACCGATGCGGCTCGCTTGTTTGCTGTCGTCTATCTTGTGAGCGCCTGATCACGGCCCCAGAAGCAGGCAGCCCGCCTCCGAGTTTCCTCGGAGACGGGCTATAGGCCGGGCGGGGAGAGTGGCATCGCTGAGCGGGGGCAGGGCGATACCGGTACCCGACCAATGCAATCTCAACGGTGGCCGGACTCGAAAAGTTGCAGCGCTTTTTCGAAAAACTTATCCAAGGCCTAAGTATTTGATTCAATGGACTCTTGTATTCGAAGCTTGGCTACGAGCTCGCGATGCAACGCTTCGTCGCGGACCTTTGGCAGCATCCGGCGCAACATTTCGGCCTGCGGCCGGCCGGCACGCTCCGCCGCTTCCAGGTCCTCCAGGAAGACTGTGATCTCCGCCCGGCTGGCGAAGCCCATATAGGCGTCGTCAGCTTCATTGGCACTGCAGGCAGGTGATGCGAACTCGCGCGAATCGCTCATTCATGATCCTCAAGACGGATGCCACCAGCGGCCTGCCAGCACCACGCCAGCCGAGATCAGCCGCTTGGTTCCGATCATTCGCTCGCCGATGGAATCGGCATAGTCGAAGGAGCCGTTCACCTCGTCGATCACCGTCGCCTCGCCGATCCCGCCGACCTTCAACGTTCCAAGGTCAGGTCGGTTGATCGCCGCTGCGGCGTTGCCGGTCGACAGTTTGATCACCGTCGGCAACTCGACGCCAAGGCAGAGGAACTTTGACATCGTCGTCAAGAGATCGAACGCCGGGCCCTCGATGGAGATGACATGGACGTCCGAAGAAATGACGTCGGGCAAGAAGCCGGCCGCCAGCATGGCGCGGGTGGTGCCGAAGCCGAACGAGCCGCCGCCGTGGCCGATGTCGAAGATCACGCCGCGCGCTCGGGCGGCCAGGATCTCTTCGCGCACGTTGCCGTCGGCGCGCACCGGCGCGTTGGGGAAGGGACGGAAGCAATGGGTGAGGATGTCGCCCGGTCGCAGCCGGTCGACGACCTCGCGCCGCGCCGGCGGCGGGTTGTCGAGGTGGGCCATCACCGGCAGGCCGAGTTCCTCGGCGACTTCGAGGGCGATGTCGAGCGGCTTGACACCGGAATCGCCGCTCGCCGAGCGGCCGACACGCACCTTGATGCCCAGCACCAGGTCCTTGTGCTCGCGTGCCACGCGCACGGCCTCGCGTGGATCGATCAGGCGCATATCGGAATTCTCGCCGACCATCACGCTTTTGGAAAAGGCGAAGATGCCGGGGAATGCGACGTTGAGATAGGGCAGGATACGGACGGGAGAGGGCTCGATCACGTGTCGGCGAAAGCCGTGGAAGTTGCCGGGGCCGGCGCTGCCGGCATCGATGAAGGTCGTGACGCCGCCGGTGCGTGCGACCAGCTCGGCCTCGACGCCGAGCGATGTGCCGCCCCAGTAGACGTGGGTGTGCAGGTCGATCAGCCCGGGAGCGACGATCTTGTTCGCGACGCTGCGGACGTCCCTGGCCATGAGGTTGTCGCCGATCGCCGCGACCTTGCCGTCTGCGAAGGCGATATCGGTGACCTTGTCGAGGCCCTGCGATGGGTCGACCACGCGGCCGCCTTTCAACACCAGATCGTTCATTCGACTGCCTTGTTCCGTCTGCGCGATTGTCGTCGCTTTATCGCATCCGACCCATGGCCTTCGCCAGAGCGCCGGCGCGGGGCAGGGATACGTTTTCGAGGCCAAGCCAGTCGGCCATCAGCCGCAGCTCTTCGCGCAGCGGTCCTGCGACTTGGGCTGCTTCCTCGCGGTCCTCGAGATGAGCGGCGTGGACCAGAAGCGTCGAGCTGGCGCGGTCGGCCTTGAGATCGACGCGCGCCACCAGGCGTTCGCCCAGAAGGAAAGGGAGCACGTAGTAACCGTGCGTGCGCTTGGCGACCGGGGTGTAGATGCCGATACGATAGAAGAAATTCCAGATGCGATGGGTGCGGTCGCGCTCCCAGATCAGCGGGTCGAACGGCGCCAGCAGGGCGCGCGCCTCGATCTTGCGCGGCTGGCGGGCGGCGGGATGCAGCCAGGCCGGTCGGTCCCAGCCCTCGACCTCGACCGGCAGCAGGTCTCCCGCCTCGACCAGCTCGGCGAGCCGGGCCTTGGTGTCGGCAACACCCAGCCGAAAGTAGTCGCGCAGGTCGAATTCGGTAGCGACGCCCAGCGCCGCCGCCGAGCGGCGCAGGAGCTCGCGCTGAGCCTCCTCGGCCGACGGTGTCGGCAAGGCCAGCACCGCGGCCGGCACCACGCGCTCGGTAAGATCGTAGACTCGCTCGAAGGTGCCGCGCCGCGTCGCGGTGGTGACCAGGCCCGCGAAGAACAGCCATTCCAGGGCGAGCTTTCCGTCGTTCCAGCCCCACCACGCGCCGCGCCGTTCGCCGCCGTTGGACAGCTCCGATGCGGCGAGGGGACCGCGGTCGGCGATCTCGCGCAGCACCGCGTCGATGTACCTGGCTTTTTCCTTGCGAAAGAGATGCAGCTTGCCCTTGCCGTCACCGGCATTCTCACGCGCTCGCTGCATGCGCCAGCGAAACAGCGGATGGTTCGACAGCGGCAGCAGCGAAGCCTCGTGAGCCCAGAATTCGAACAGTCCGCGCTGGCTCTTGCGGCCCCAGGCGATGCGATCGAGATGACCGGTCGCATAGTTGCCGAGTCGCGAGAACAGCGGCAGGTAGTGCGCCCTTGTCAGCACGTTCACCGAATCGATCTGCAGGAGGCCCAGCCGACCGACGGCTCGCTTGACGTGGCCGGCGTTGATCTCGCCGTCCGGGCGCATTGCGCCGAAACCTTGCGCGGCCAAGGCGATTCGCCGCGCGCGTGTCGCGGAAAACAGCAACCGGCTGCTCATCTAACGCGCCTCAATGCGCGCGATCGCCTTTTTCACCGCCTCGGCCTGGCGGTTCGAGATATGCCCATTGGCCTTGAACTCGGCGCTGACCTTGCGCAGGAACGGGCTCATGTCGGCCAGCGTTTCCGCGCGCTTCATCAGCGCCTCGTGGATGTGCGCCGGTCCACGCTCTCGCGCGGCCTGTCGCGCGCGCCAGATCCGGATGGCCACGGCGACGACGATCGCGGCCGTTGCCGCGATGACGATCTCTGTCCACTGGATCATCGGCTACGCCCGGGTGACGCGCACCGACGCGTCCTTGCGCTGGTCGAGGCCGGGCAGCAGATCGAGGCCGAGGCCCGGCTCCATGTTCACCGTGACCTCGCCCTTGGTGATGGGCGGCAGTTCGGTGACCAGCTCGCTGTACCAGCCTGTATAGAAGGCGCGCACGCTTTCCTGGATCAGCGCATTGCGCGCATGCAGGGAGAAGTGGCAGGACGCGGCATAGACGACGGGGCCGGTGCAGTCATGCGGTGCGACGGGCACATGCCACGCTTCGGCCAGTGCAGCGATCTTGCGCGCCTCCGACAGACCGCCACACCACGAGAGGTCGAGCATGGCGACGCCGGCGACGCCGGTTTCGAGGTACTCGCGGAAGGAGTGGGTGTAAGCCAGCGTCTCCGACGCGCATACCCAGGCCTTCGAGTGTTCGGCATAGGCTTTCAGGTCGGCTAGGTTGTCGAGCCGCAGCGGGTCCTCGTGCCAGTAGGTATCGAAGGGCACGAGCGCCCGGGCAAGCCGCTGCGCCATGGGCAGACTCCACAGCGAATGGAACTCGACCATGATGTCCATGCGGTCGCCTACGGCCTTCCGGATCCTGGCAAACGGCTCGAGCGCCGCATCGAGTTCGGCCGGCGAGATGTCCCAGCCCCCGGTGCGTTCGGCGGCGATGTCGAAAGGCCATATCTTCATGCCGGTGATGTTCTGTTCGAGCAGCGACAGGGCGAGCTCGTCGGCGCGATGCAGGAACGCTTCCAGATCCTCGTAGGGACCCTGCTTGTTGCCGACGCCCCAGTTGGCGACGGCCTGACTGCGCTCGTCACGGATGTACTTGTAGCCCGCGCAGGTGTTGTAGACGCGGATGCGATCGCGGCTACGGCCGCCAAGCGCCTCGCATATCGGTCGACCGATCGCCTTGCCGAACAGGTCCCATAGGGCGATATCGATCGCCGAGTTGCCGCGCGTCTCAACGCCGGTGCCGCGCCAGCCGAGATAGTTGATCAGGCTGCGGTTGACCGCTTCGATCTGGATGGGGTCGCGGCCGATCAGCTTGGGGGCCGCACTCTCATGGATGTAGGCCTCCACGGCGGCCGCACCCATGAAGGTCTCACCGAGCCCTGTCAGCCCCTCGTCGGTCCTGAGCCGGACCCAGACCAAGTTGGGAAACTCGCCCAGACGGACGGTTTCGACGGCGGTGATCTTCATGCCGGCGGCCCTCCGGTGCGGACGAGCCACCCGGGATCGTCGCGTCGTTCCCGGTATGGTCCGCGGCCGCCCTCTCCGGCGCGTTCCGTGTGGCCCCCAGGCACACGCCCAAAATCGCCGGCAGGATGGGTGCCTGCGACGTGGTGCAAGCCAAAGCCGGCCGGGCAGTGGTCCAGCAAATCGGTCATAGCTTTGTCATACCGGCTGAGGTCCCGCCGTTCCAGACTACAGGCCGAGCCGGCGCGGACCCCAGTTCCGACGGTCGGACTTGAAGAAGGGAGCAGAGCCATCATGCTGGCGCCGCGCCTCCTGGAAGGCCTCAGGATCCTGGTCGTCGAAGACAATCTACTGTTGGCCGAAGCCACCAGGCTCTTGCTGGAGGATAGCGGTTGCCAGGTCGTCGGACCGGCCGGCCGGCTGCCTCGTGGCCTCAAGTTGGCGCGGGATGAGGCGATCGCGATCGACGGAGCGATCCTCGATATCAACCTGCATGGTGAGATGAGCTTCCCCATCGCCGAGGTGCTGAGCTCGCGGGGCGTGCCGTTCGTCTTCGTTACCGGATACGACGACCGCAGCATCGTCCCGATGGCCTTCCGCTCGGCGCCGCGCCTCGACAAGCCTGCAACCGAGGACCAGCTGCTCGAGGTGATGATCGCGACCTTCGTCGACAAGCGTGCCGAAAGCGACCCACAGGCGGACATGTTATTGTCGGCAGGGCATGCCGCTGGAGAGCGATCTCTACGCGCCGGTGAAGGCGCTGCTCGAGGGACAAGGATACGTCGTTAAAGGCGAAGTGCGTGGTTGCGACGTGGTCGGCGTGCGCGGCGAGGAGCCGCCGGTCATCGTCGAGCTGAAACGCATGTTCGGCCTTGGGCTGGTGCTGCAGGGCATCGATCGCCTGGCGATCAGCGACCGGGTCTATCTCGCGGTCGGCCAGTGGCCCAAGCAGATGAAGAACGTGAAGAAGCTCTGTCGCCGACTCGGGCTTGGGCTGCTGGTGGTGGCACTCGGGCGGGCGGACGTCGTCCTCGACCCAGTGCCGTACAAGCCGCGGAACAACAAGCGCAAGGCTGGCCGGCTGCTCGGCGAGCATCGCCGCCGCGTCGGCGATCCCAATCTCGGCGGCAGCGCCATGCGGGCACCGCTGATGACTGCCTATCGCCAGGAGGCCTTGCGCTGCGCGGCCCTGCTGGCCAGCAATGGACCGATGGCGCCCAAGGCCATGCGCGCGGTCGCGGACGTGCCTAACGTTGCCAAGATCCTGCGGCATGACCACTATGGCTGGTTCGAGCGCGTCGAACGCGGCGTCTATGCCCTGACGCCGCAGGGTCGCAGCGGGCTTGCGGAGTTTGCAATCAGGACGCCATCCACCTGAACGGGCATGAGTCGTAGACGACTGCGAAGCCGAATCGCATCGCCCATCGGGCTGGCTCAACATCGCAATGTAAAGTGTGCTCGTGCAACCCCAAGACGCGTGGGGCATTATAGTGGCCCATGCGCAAGCTCGAGATCGTCCATAGCACGCGGTATGAGTATTCCGCGCCGGTGAGTTTGGGCGACCATCGCCTGATGTTTCGTCCGCGCGACAGCCACGACCTTCGCTTGCTGCACACCGGATTGGCCATCGAGCCGACGGCGGCGGTACGCTGGATCCACGATCCGTTCGGCAACTCTATCGCGATCGCGTCGTTCGAGGGAACGACGGAATTGCTGCAGCTGACCAGCACGATCCAACTGGAGCACTTCGCGCTGCCGCTCGAACTGCCACCGATCGAGGAGTATGCGCGCACGCTGCCGTTCAGCTATCTCGCCGAGGAGGCGCCCGACCTGGCGCGCTATGTCGAGCGGCACTATCCGGATCCCAACGCCATGGTCAGCACCTGGACAAGGCAGTTCCTCGAGGGTGAGGGCGGGGCCGAGACGTTCTCTACATTGACCCGCATGTGCAAGGGGATTCAGGAAGGCTTGACCTACGCCATGCGTTTCGAGCCCGGCACGCAACAGCCCTCTGTCACACTGGAGACCGGCGGCGGCACGTGCCGGGACTATGCGTTGCTGATGATGGAAGGCGCGCGCGCCCTCGGCCTCGCGGCGCGGTTCGTCACTGGCTACTTGTATGATCCCGCGCTCGACGCCGCTGGCGGCACGGCCAGCCCTGCATACCCGCACGCATGGCTGGAGGTCTACCTGCCGGGCGCCGGCTGGGTGGAGTTCGACCCGACCAACGGCATTATCGGCACCGAGCGGCTGATCCGAGTAGGCGTTGGTCGCGACCCCGACCAAGCCATGCCGATCAAGGGCGTGTTTACCGGTGCCGCCGACGTCACGGTCAAGGCGATGGTCGACGTCCAGGTGCACACGCTTGACGCCGTTCCACCAGTGCCAAGTCCACCGTCTGAATCTGCACCTCAACCGGAGCCCCGATCCACGATCCCTGCGCCAGCCGACGGCGCCTGACGGCGACTTTTTCTGACGCGCATTCTTTCAATGATCGCATGTCGAGTGCGGTCAGTTTCGTGTATGCCGGCGTCCAAACGAGTGCTCATCGGGAAAGACCGACCGTCTTGAATGTAGCGACCTGGATGCTGCGGGGGCTTCTCGGCCTTGGCGGGTCGACCCTCGCCGTCGTCGCTTGGCCGGTAGCCAACGGTGCCTGGCAGGCACAGAAGGCCGATGCGGCATTCTTCGAGTTTCGCACCGGCATGCAGGTGCGGCTCGATCAGGCCGAGGCCACAGTGACGACGCTGGACCGGGCGGTTGCTGCCGATCCTGTGGCCGGCCGTCGGATCAGGCGGGCAGAGATGCTGCTGGCCGCGGCGCTGACACCAGACGTAGGAGCGAGCGACGCGCAGCGCGCGAAATGGCTGAAGCAGTCGCAGGCCGATCTCGAATTCAGCCTTGCCAATGCGCCGGCGCGTGGCGTCGCATGGGCCCAGCTCGCTGCCGCGCGACAGGCAATCGACGGACCTTCGGCCAAGGCGGTCGAGGCGCTGATGATGTCGATCGACACGGCGCCCACGATGGAGGTGCTCTGGCCGAGCCGGCTGCGGCTCATCCTCAACAACCAGCAGTTCTTTACGCCACAGGAGCGCGAACGCGTCGGCGCCTATGTCGTGACGAACTGGCGCGCCAGCAGCGACAGGCGCTGGGTTGGCGAGGCCATTCATTCGCCGCTGGACGAACTCTTCATCCGCTACTTCCTGCGTGACGAGCCCGAGGCCCAAAAGGAACTGACGCAATGGCTCATGCGCCTGAAGAAGTAGTCTTCGGCAACGACGCGAAGCAACCTGCAAGCCGTCTCCCGGCAATGGTACGCAGTTTGACCACCTGGCTGTTGACGGTTGCGTTCTTCGCGGTCGTGGCGCTGGCCGCGCTGCCCATGGGCGCGAACCGCGACTGGGCATGGGCGCCGATCGCCGTGTTCATCGGCTTGTTGGCGGTGGCGGCCGCCGCCGGCCTTGGGCCGCGCAGGGGTTTCGACATGACCGAACGCGAACGTCTGCCGCTGCTTGCCTTGATCGCCTGCTTCCTCGCGCTCATCCTGTTCGGAGTGTTCCAGATGGCGACGTGGGCCCCGTTGTCGGGCAGCGCCTGGTTCTACGAGAGGGCAGCGCAACTGCTCGGCAGCGCGCATGCGCCGGTACCCGCTCTCGCAATCGAAGCTTCCCGCAATACGCTGCTGAAGTGCCTGACCTGCGGCGCCATTTTCCTGATGGCGCGCGCACTTTGCCACGATCGCGAACGCGCGCGGCTGCTGCTGATCATGTTCATCGCCGGCGCCCTCGTGGTGGTCGGCTATGGCTTACTCATGCAGCTTCAGAACAATTCATGTTACGTCGGCAGCTATCTCAAGAAAGCCGGCGCCTATCAGCCATTCAACGACCGTTGCCTGATGTCGGGGACGTTCGTCTCCAGCAATTCGTTTGGCTGCTATTGCGGCATGGCCCTTGTGGCCGCAATGGCACTGGTGTTTGCCAGTCGGCGACGCTCCGGGGACATGCCTTACGACTACGTCGAGGAGGAGAGATTCGTCGCCTCCGTGACCGGCTTTCGGCTGACGATGCTGGCGGCTTGCATGCTGTTTCTGGGCGGGCTCCTTTTCTCCGCATCACGTGCGGGCCTTGCCGCAACATTGGCAAGCTCCGGCGTGCTTGCAGTGCTGATGCTGCGCGGCCGCTGGCATTCGCGACCAGGCTTGGCGCGCCTGTTCGTGGCAGGAGTGATCGTCGTCGGCCTGGTCGTCCTGGCAATCGCCGGCAATACCATCGTCGACAAGATAGCCCGCGCATCCGATGGCGGTGACCGCATCCGCATCTGGCTCGCCGCCCTGCAGGCGATCAGGATGTCGCCCTGGCTGGGTTGGGGCCTCGGCAGCTTCGCTGATATCTATGCCGCCCTGCAGCCCGATGGGTTGCCGATGGCCAACGATCTTGCGCACTCCACACCCTTGGAGACGATGGTCGAGATCGGCGTACCGATGGCCCTGTTCGGTTACGCCGTCGTCCTCATCCCGTGCGGTGTAGCGCTCTTCGGCGCGCTGGCCAGGCGACAGGAGCACCGTTACCTGCCCGGCGCCGCCTTCGCGATTGCCTTGATACCGATCCTGCATTCCATGGTCGATTTCAGCCTGCAGATGCCTGCCATTGCTTTCGTCGTCAGTGCGCTGCTTGGCCTAGGCTGGACCCAGACGTTCAGCGCACTGGCGCGAACCACATGCCGCGACAAGCCTGGGCAACAGATTTGATAAACGCACTTTCAGTGCAATTAATATATAGTAAAAGTTTTTGGATATATGTAGTAAAACCTTTTGGGTACATGGCGTTGCAGTAGCCAATCCGGCTTGCCGCACCGCGCCGAAACGGGGGAGGGCGCAGGCTTGCGCAGAGCAATTCCGGTGGAGCCAGATGCTTCGATAGGGCATCGGGAGAATGGCACATCGACGATGCGGTCGGCACCGCAACGCTTCCTCGAGACCTGGATCGATACTGTCGTCGGCTTCCTGTTCTGTGTGGTGCTGCCCATTCCGGTCTATGCCACCAGAGAGCCGTTTGTTGGTGGACTGGGCGGCACGGAATTCACCATCATTTCGACAGCGGTTGGCTATTCGGTGGTATGGCATTGCGGCCGACGACTCGACGCCTTTCCGCGCGCGACACTGCAGGGCAACCTTGGCTACGTCGCGCCCGTCGCCGTTCTGACCTACGCCCTGATCGCCGTCATCCTGTTGTTGTCGCGCATCGACTACTCGCGGGTCCAGTTCTTCGGCTCGGGCGTTATGACGGTGATTTGGATGGTAAGCGTCGCAGAGCTCCGGTCGCGCTACCTAGTGCGCAACTATGCCGTGATCCCGCGCGCGTCCATTGCCGATATGCCGTCGCTCCCGGCATGCCGGTGGCTCGACTTCGACGATGTGCAAAGGCGGGACATCAGGGTCGACGCCATCGTCGCCGACCTCGGCGCAGGCCTGAATGAGGCCCAGCTCGCAGCACTGGCCGATGCGGCAATCGCTGGCGTGCCTGTGCTCGACCGGCGGTACATCGTCGAGACGATGACCGGCCGTACGCCGCTCGGCGGCTTTACGCCCAACGAATTCGGCGCTCTGCTACCGTCTCGTCAGTATCTCGTCATGCGTCGCGTCGTCGAGCTTGGCCTCACGTTGCTGCTCATGCCGATCCTGCTCCCGACGCTGCTGATAGTGGCGCTGGTCGTCCGGCTGGATAGCCCCGGCCCGATCTTCTTTGTTCAGACGCGTATCGGCCGGCGGGGGCAGCCGTTCCCCATGGTCAAGTTCCGCACCATGTTCCACGGCGCCGTCGGCCCGAGCTTCACCGCGGCCGGCGATCCGCGCGTCACGCGCATCGGCAGCTTCCTGAGAAAGTCCCGGCTCGACGAGCTGCCGCAGCTCTTCAACATCCTGCACGGCGACATGAGCTGGGTTGGGCCGCGGCCGGAGGCGGAATCGCTCGAGAAGCGCTACGTGCGTGATATCGAGCACTTCTCGCTGCGCGGCATCGTTCGGCCGGGCGTTACCGGGTGGGCGCAGATCAACCAGGGCTACGCCCATGAGTCCGACGAAATGCGATCCAAGCTCGAGTACGACCTCTTCTACCTCAAGCATTGCTCGCTGTGGCTCGATCTTGTGATCGTGCTGCGGACCTTTGCAGTGGTGCTTCGCGGCACCGGCGCACGCTGAGCGTCGCCCGCGTCCTTGCGATCAGGATCATGTGCGGAATAGCCGGCATCCATGCTTACCTCGCGGTCGCGCCCGCGGTCGATCGCGCTGAGCTGGCGCGCATCAACGACCGCATGGCCGCGCGCGGGCCGGATGGCCGAGGGCTGTGGCTTGCACCCGACGGCCGGACTGGTTTTGGCCATCAGCGGCTCGCCATCATCGACCTCAGCGAGGCGGGCGCGCAACCCATGCACAGCGCCTGCGGCCAGTACACCATCGCGTTCAACGGCGAGATCTACAACTACCGCGAACTGCGCGATGAACTGACGGCACGCGGCCATGTTTTCCGCAGCGGCTCCGATACCGAGGTGTTGCTGCAACTCTACGCTGATTGCGGCGCCGCCATGGTGCGCAAGCTTCGCGGCATGTTCGCCTTTGGCCTGTGGGATGCCAAAGACCGCACGCTGCTGCTGGCGCGCGATCCGCTGGGCATCAAGCCGCTCTACTGGAGCGACGACGGGTGGACCGTGCGATTCGCCTCCCAGGCCAAGGCCCTGCTGGCCGGCGGCGCCGTTGCCCGCCGTCCCGACTCGGCGGGCATCGTGGGCTTTCATCTCTTCGGCAGCGTGCCCGAGCCGTTCACGGTGTGGCGCGACGTCCATTGCCTGCCGGCCGGTACGACCTTGACCGTAGATGCGATCGGTCCGGGTAAGCCGCAATGTTACTACGACGTCGCCGACGCGTTGGGCGAGTGCGCTTTGAAGACAGGATTCGACGCCGATGCGCGCCTTCGCCTCGCTGATGCGGTGCGCGATACAGTGCGTCACCATCTCGTGGCCGATGTGCCGGTCGCCGTGTTCCTCTCGGCCGGAGTGGATTCGGGGGCGCTGCTTGGCACCATGGCGGGATTGGTGGCGGGATCGCTCACCGCGGTCACTCTCGCCTTTGCCGAGTTCGAGGGTCTGGCCCTCGACGAGGCGCCGCTCGCAGCCGAGGTCGCGAGGTGTTACGGCGCACGCCACATCGTTCGCACGGTGGATCGTGCCGAGTTCGAGGCCGATCTGCCGGCGATCCTCGATGCCATGGACCAGCCGACCATCGATGGCGTCAACACGTGGTTCGTCGCCAAGGCTGCCCGCGAGGCGGGCATCAAGGTGGCGCTGAGCGGCCTCGGTGCCGATGAATGCTTCGGCGGCTATCCGTCGTTCGTCGACGTACCGCGCAGCGTGCGATGGCTGCGGCCGCCGGCGTGGCTGCCCGGCGTCGGTGCGCTTGCCAGGCGTGGCTTGTCGGCAGCGATCCGTGCGGGACTTGGCCTGCATCCCAAGGCGGCCGGGCTGCTGCAATATGGCGGGAGCTGGGCTGGCGCATATCTGCTGCGCCGCAGCGTCTACATGCCGTGGGAACTCGACGAGCTGCTCGAGCCCTCGCTCGTGGCGGAAGGTCTGCGCCGGTTGGCACCGATCAGCCACATCGCCGAATCGTTGCAGACGGAGCGTCGGCTCAGCGACTTCGACCGGGTCGCAGCCATGGAGACCTCGCTCTACATGCGCAATCAGCTGCTGCGCGACGCCGATTGGGCGGGCATGTCCCACGGCGTCGAGATCCGCCTGCCGTACGTCGATCCTTTCTTCCTCGCCGCTTTGCCGCCGGGCGAGGTGCTGGGACGCGTCAATGCCAAGGATGCCGTAGCCGAGGTTCCCCAGCCCCCGTTGCCGAATGTCATCCGCTTTCGGGCCAAGACAGGCTTCGTGACACCAGTGGGTCGATGGCTGCGGGAAGGAGCAGGCGAGCCGGCACATGGGCCTGTCGATTTTTCCGCTGCCGCGCGCGGATGGGCGCGCCGCGTCTGGCAAAGCGGTTGGACGAGCCCCGGGTTGGCGTGACGCGACGATGACAGTCCGGATTCTAGCTTTGGTCGGCGATGCCTACGGCGGGCGCGGAGGTATCGCGCGCTATAACCGCGACCTCTTCGGCGCGCTGGCTGCGACGGGAGCGGAGATCCTCGTGTTGCCGCGGCTCGGCAGGGTGAGCGGTGAGGTACTCCCCTCCGGTGTGCAGCAACGGCCTGCCAGGTTCGGGCGACTAAGCTTCTCGCTCACCGCGCTGGGGATCGCCTGGCGCTTTCGGCCTGTGGACATCGTGTTCTGCGGGCATGTCTACATGGCGCCGCTGGGTGCTTTGCTGGCGCGGCTGCTTCGTGCGCGCTACTGGCTGCAGACGCACGGCGCCGAGATCTGGCGAGGCCAAAGCAAATTCGTGCGCCTGGCCATCGAGGCGGCAGACCAGGTGACCGCGGTCAGTCGCGCAACGCGCAAGCACCTGCTCGGGTGGGTCGATCTCGCTCCCGAACGGGTGCGGGTGTTGCCCAACACCGTCAACGAACGTTTTACTCCCGGCGCAGCCTCGCCTGCTTTGCGAGAGCGTCTCCAGCTGGGCTGCGGCCCGATCCTGCTCGCTGTCGGACGCCTGTCGGCCGGTGAACGCTATAAGGGGCATGAGCTCGTCTTCGCGGCGCTGCCAAGGCTGCGCGCTCGCTTTCCCGGCATGATCTATGTCGTTGCGGGCGACGGTGACGATCGCGCGCGGCTGGAGGCGTGCGCCAACAGGCAGACGGGTGATGCGTCAGCTGTGCGGTTCCTGGGTTATGTGCCCGATGAGGACCTGCCCGATCTCTATCGCCTCTGCGATCTGTTCGTCATGCCGAGTTCCGAGGAGGGTTTCGGCATCGTCTATCTCGAGGCCGCAGCTTGCGGGTTGCGCGTGATCGGCGGCGCGGGCGGCGGCAGCGGCGATGCCATTCCTCTTAGCAGCGTGGGTACGATTGTCGATTCCACCGACCATGCCGGCCTGGCTGAGGCTGTGGCCCGGCTGCTCGGCCAGGGACGGGTTGACCCCGCTGTGGTCGAGCCCTATCGGCGTTCGCACTTCAGCGCCGCCGCCCGGCTGCTCCTCGAGCGCCTTCTGGGTCAACCGAGCCGGTGATGCGCGGCGCCGTCTGCATTGTGAGCCCAGGCAACCTCGCGTCCAATCCACGCGTCTTGAAGGAAGCCGACGCCCTGCATGAGGCGGGCTATGCTGTCACCGCCGTCGTCTGTGACTATACGGAAGCGCTGCGCGCCTTCGATGACGAGATTGCGGCCGGCGCACGGTGGAATGTCGTGCGCGTGCCGCGGTCGTCCTCCGAGCGACCGATCGGCATGCTTGCAGGAAGCGTCGCCAAGCTCGCGGGAACGCACTTGTCCGTAGCATGGGCGGCCCGAGCCTACGGCGGGCCGGCTGCTGCGTTGACGCGGGCTGCAAGCGGCCTGCCGGCCGATCTCTATATCGGGCACTATATCGCCGGGTTGGCTGCGGCCGGCAGGGCGGCCCGGCGGCGCGATGCGATGCTGGGATTCGATGCGGAGGATTTGCACACCGGCGAGGGAACGGAGCTGCAGGCGCGCATGGTGCAAACCATCGAGGATGTGCTCCTGCCGAGCTGTCACCATGTAACGGCTGCAGCGCCGATGATCGGCAAGGCGTATCACGCCCGCTACGGCGTCGACCCGGTCACCGTGCTCAACGTCTTTCCGCTCGCGATGGCGCCGACGCAACCTTCAAGCGCCGGGAAGGGCACGTTCAGGGCCTACTGGTTCTCGCAAACGATCGGCCTGGATCGCGGCTTGCAGGCCTTCATCCAGGCGATGGCGCGTGTGACGACGCGCGTAACCCTCGATATCCGCGGCGGCGATCGGTGGGGCCATGGCGACAGGCTGATGGAACTCGCGCGTGAGCTTGGCGTCGCCGAGCACGTCTACATGCTGCCCATGGCGGCGCCGCAGGAGATGGTGCGACTGGCAGCGGACTACGATGTCGGCCTGTCGCTCGAGACCGATGTCAGTGAGAGCCGCCGCGTCTGCCTCACCAACAAGATCTTCACCTATCTGCTGGCGGGCGTGCCTGTGCTGCTGAGCAACACCCCCGCACAGGGCGTGCTGGCCCTTGAACTGGGCGTGGCAGCCCATACCGTCTCTCTGGCTGATCCCGATGGCATCGCCGCAGTACTCGATCGCCTCGCCGCGTCGTCCGGGACACGTGCGGAGGCGCGGGACACGGCGTGGCGCTTGGGACGCGAACGCTACAACTGGGACGTCGAGAAAGCAGCACTGCTGAGTTCCGTTGACCGTGCCTTTGCAGGCAGGCGGGTAGCGGCTTGACGACCTTGAAACAGCGCCTGGGTGTCTGGCTAATCCCTCGAATGCCGGTCAATCCTTGGGTATTCCGTACTTTCCGCGTCGAGCTGAACGCGATGCTTGTGCGGCTGCTGAACAGCATCCATCCCGGCCGCAACGCCAGATTGCGCGCGCTGCGTCGGCAGGAGGGCGTCCTTGTCAATGTCGGCTGCGGCCCGTTCGGCCAGGCCGACTGGATCAATCTCGATCTTTTTTCGGCGCCCGGCGTCACGATGCGGGTCGATTGCCGGCACAGCTTGCCACTGGGTGACGGCGCGGTGCGCGGCATCCATGTCGAGCACTATTTCGAGCATCTCGAGCCGGCCACGGAGCGTCCGCGCTTCCTCGCCGAGTGCCGGCGCTGTCTGCAGCCGGATGGCATTCTTCGAATCATCGTCCCCGACATGCGGAAATATGCCGAAGCCTATCTCGCGAACGACTGGGCGATGCTCAACCGGATAGGCTGCGGCGGCGAGCCGCCACAGGTGACCTTCGCCACCAAGTTGGAGGCGCTGAACCACGTCTTCGTGCAGGGCGGCGAACACTATGGTGGCTTCGACGCTGAATACCTGCGTCGCACGCTCGAGCAAGCCGGTTTCGCCGACGTCGCACAAGTGGATTGGCACGAGGGCCGCTTTCCCGATGGGCCGATCGACCGCGAGCAGCACCGCCTCTATTCGCTGTACATGGAGGCCCGGCGCTGATGAGGATCCTGATCACAGCCGATCCGGAGATCGAAGTGCCGCCCCGTCTCTATGGCGGCATCGAGCGCATCGTCGACGGCCTGGTGCGCCGGCTAAGTGCGGGCGGTCACGAAGTCTGCCTGGTCGCCAGGTCCGGCTCGCGATGCCCGGCTGATGTCCTTCATCCTTGGTCGGGAGCGAGCTCGCTATCGCGCGCAGACACCGTCCGTAACGGCATCGCTCTTTGGAGGGCCGTACGCGCCTTCAAGCCGGACGTCATTCACAGCTTCTCGCGGCTTGCCTACCTGACCCCGCTGCTGCGCGGTGCGGTTCCGATCATCATGTCATTCCAGCGCGATCCGACCGTTCGCACGGTCGGCACGGCGGTGAAGCTCGCCGCGCCCGATGTGCTGCGCTTCACCGGTTGCAGCGACTACATTGCCGCCTGCGGGCGGCGTGCCGGCGGGGAGTGGCGCGGCATCCCCAACTTCTTCGAGATCGAATCACTCGACTTCCGCCCGTCGGTGGCGGCGGACGCGCCGCTCTGCTTCCTGAGCCGCGTCGAGAGCATCAAGGGCGCCGACTGGGCGATCGCGATCGCCCGCCGCACCGGCAATCGGCTTGTGATCGCCGGCAACCACGCCAAGACCGGCATCGAGGGCGAGTATTGGCGGACCAGGATCGAGCCATGGATCGGTCGCGACGGCATCGAATATGTCGGGCCGGTCGACGACGCTCAGAAGAACACGGCGCTGGGCCAGGCGCGTGCCATGGTCGTGCCCATCCAGTGGAACGAGCCGTTCGGCATCGTGTTCGCCGAGGCACTGGGCTGCGGCACGCCGGTCATCTCATGTCCGCGCGGCGCGCTGCCCGAGATCGTACGCCAGGGCGTCGACGGCTTCCTGATCAAGTCGATCGAGGAGGGCTGCGAGGCGGTGGCAAAGCTCGACACCATCGATCGTGCGGGCTGCCGCCGCCGCGCCGAACAGGAGTATTCGCCCGACGCTGTGGTCGCGCGCTATGTCGAACTCTATGGGATCGCGCGTTCAGCGCTGAAGTCGCGACCATGAAGCGGCTTGCCCTGGTAAGTGGGCACTTTGCGCCCAGCAACCTGGTTGGTGCACAGCGGGCGCGGCTGTGGTCGCGCCATCTGCCCGAATTCGGCTGGGAACCGATCGTCGTCGCGGGCGACCCGGCGCTATACGAAGAGCTGCCGGATACCGATCTCGAGCGGCTCGTGGCGCCCGGCATCAGGGTGATCCATGCGCCGACGATGTCGACAAGGCCCGTCCGGCTAGTAGGCGACATCGGCGTGCGCGCGTTCCGGGGGTGCTATCGCGTGCTGGCGGAGTTGTCGGCGCGGCGCGCGATCGACTTCGTGTTGATCACCATCCCGTCGAACTTCCTGGCACCCGTCGGTCGGTTGATCCATCGCCGCTACGGCCTGCCGTTCGGTATCGACTACCAGGACCCGTGGATCAATCGCTGGCCCGGCATCGACGTGCCGTTCAGCCGGGCCTGGGGTTCGTATCGACTGGCCTCGATGCTGGAGCCATGGGCGGTCCAGGGAGCGAGCCTGATCACCGGCATGGCGCCGGGCTACGTCGCGGGCATGCTCCAGCGCAATCCCAGGGTCGCCGAAAACGCCGTCGTCGCCTGCATGCCGATGGGCATCGCGCCGGAGGACTACGGCCTGGTGCGCAGCCTCGACCGGCCACCGTTCCTGTTCCAGCCGCGCGACGGCCATTTCCATATGATCTACGCGGGTGCCCTGCTGCCGCAGGGCGTCGTGGTGCTCGACTCCTTCCTGGCCGGCTTGAGCGTGCTCAAGGCACGGGCGCCCGACCTGGCCGCCCGCCTGAAGGTGCATTTCGTCGGAACAGGCAGTTCGCCCGACGACCCCGCAGGGCATCAGGTGCGGTCGCGCGCCGAACGGGCAGGCGTCGCCGACATCGTCGACGAGCACCCGCAGCGCATCGGCTACGTCGACACCCTCAATCACCTGGGCCGCAGCGACGCGGTGCTGGTCCTGGGTTCGACCGAGACGCACTACACGCCGTCGAAAGTGTTTCAGGCCGTGCTGTCGCGCCGTCCGGTCTTCGCCATGCTGCATGGGGACAGCACGGCTGTGGACATGGTGCGGTCGATGCGTGCCGGCAGGGTGCTGACGCTCACCGAAGGGTCGTTGCCGGCGCCTGACCGCGTGGCGGAGGGCCTGCGGTCATTCGTCGATGACGAGACCTATGATGCCGATTCCATCGATCATGCGGCCATCGATGCCTTTTCAGCTCGCGCCTCGACGCGGACGCTGGCAGCGGCGCTCGACCTGGCCTGCGAGCGGGCCGCGGCAGGGCAGAGCTAGCGATGGTGCGCATCGGTTTCCTGATCAGCCATCCGATCCAGTACTACACGCCGATCTTCCGTGCCTTGGCGAAACAGTGCGATCTCACCGTGTTCTTCGCTCATCGCCAGACCGCCGAGCAGCAGGCCCGCGCCGGCTTCGGCGTGGCTTTCGATTGGGATGTCGGCCTGCTGTCGGGCTATGACAGCCGCTTCCTCGTCAACGTCGCGCGTCAGCCGTCGACCGATCGCTTTGCCGGTTGTGACACGCCGGGTATTGCCGACGAGATCTTCCGTGGCAAATTCGACGCCTTCGTTGTGCCAGGCTGGGCGTTGCGCTGTTACTGGCAGGCCGTGCGCGCCTGTCGCCGTAACCGCGTGCCGGTGCTGGTGCGCGGCGATTCGCAGCTTGGCACTCCGCGCAACAAATTCATCCGCGCCGCCAAGTCGTTGGCCTTCTCGCACCTTCTGCGCCACTTTGACGGTTTTCTGTATGTCGGCAAGAGAAGCCGCGACTATCTCCTGCACTACGGTGCTCCGGCAGATCGCATGTTCTTCGCGCCGCACTGCGTCGACAATGCTGCATTCGCCGCCGCCAGCGCCGCCGCGCCGGTGTCGCGCCATCCCGGTCGCCGACGCATCCTGTTCGTCGGCAAGCTGATTGCTCGCAAGCATCCGGCCGACCTGCTGCACGCCGTTGCACGACTCCGCGAACCAGCGGCGGAAGTCGCCTTCGCCGGCTCTGGCGAACTCGAACCCGAACTCCGACAAATCGCGGCAGGCACGTCCGTGAGGGCCGACTTCATGGGCTTCGTGAACCAGAGCCGGCTTCCTGCCGTCTACGCCGCCGCCGATCTCCTGGTGCTGCCGTCGGACGGTCGCGAGACCTGGGGACTTGTGGTCAACGAGGCGATGGCGTGTGGCCTTCCTGCCGTCGTGTCGGACCAGGTCGGCTGCGGTCCCGACCTTGTCGACGAAGGATCGACGGGCGCGATATTCCCGCTGGGCGACATCGCAGGGCTTGCGACTGCCATCGAGGCCGTCCTTGCTCTTGACGCCGACCATGTTCCGCGCCGTCTTGCAGCCAAGGTCGCGTTGTATTCGCCGGCGCGAACTACCAGCGCCATTGTCCACGCGGCGATGATCCTCGGTCGCGAGGAACGGCGAAAATGACGCGCACCGGCGCCGCCAATTCACCGCAGAGCACCAGGGAAGCGGACCGTGCGAGCCGCCATCTCCGCGTTCCTTGCCGGATACGCTGGCGTTCACGCATCTCAGAGGTCCCATGATGATGGATGTCGCCAAAGGCGGCGCAAAGTGGCTGCTCGGGCGCACGGGGCTGCGACTTCTGCGAGCCGCAGAAAACCGGTTCGACGCGATGGAACGGTGCCTTTGTCAGCTGAAGGAGCTCGGATTCGACCCCAAGGTGATCGTCGACGGAGGCGCCCACCAGGGATCCTTCGCTTGCAGCGCGCACAAGGTCTTTCCATCCGCGGTCATTCATATGGTCGAACCACAGGCGTCATGCCTCCCGCTGCTGAAGGAGCTCTGCTCGGATCGTCACTTTCGCGTGCATTCCCTTGCTTTGAGCGATCGACCAGGAACGTTGCCGATGATCTGCAAGCCGACACCGGACACCGGGGCGCACATTCCGGCCGCCGATCGGCTGGCCGAGACGACCATGCATGTCGAAGCAACCACGCTCGACCAGCTCTTCGCGGTGGACTGCCGGCCGAACGACCGGACATTGCTCAAGCTCGACTTGCAGGGTCACGAACTGCCGGCACTCGAAGGCGCTCTGAACCTGTTGCCTTGCGTCGAAATGATCATCACGGAGGTGACGTTCCTCCGTTGGCAGGGCCTCCCTACGCGCGCCGATCTCGAGCGATTTCTCGATGCACGCGGCTTCGACCTGTTCGAGATCGCGTCTCTGAGTGGACGCGCGAGTGACGGGCGACTCCGGCAGGGCGATTTCGTCTATGTCCGGAGAGGGTCGCCGTTGCACGAGAGAAACGGGTGGGAGTAGCTACGAGTGGCCCGCCGAGGTCCCGACAAGATGCTGGTTGATGGCGCTCGAGCCCTGCCGGCGCGGGTGTTTCATCAAGCCGCGAGTGGCCGGTGACTGATCGGTCCAGCCAACGCCTCGTCCTCGAGGCCGGGCGCGCCGACCGTCGCTATTGGGGTGATCTGTGGCGCTATCGGGAACTCTTTCTCATTCTCGCCTGGCGTGACGTCGCCTTGCGCTACAAGCAGACGGTAATCGGCCTGGCATGGGCGTTCGTCCGACCGTTCATGACAATGGTCGTCTTCACGATCATCTTCGGACACATAGCCAAACTGCCGACCGAAGGCACGGCACCTTACGCCGTGTTGGTCCTTGCCGGCCTTCTGCCCTGGACGCTCGTTTCTTCGATCTTCAGCGATGGAGCGGTCAGTGTTCTCGGCAATTCCCAGCTCGTGAGCAAGGTGTATTTCCCGCGCCTCATCATCCCGCTGGCGCCGGTCATCGTCGGACTGATCGATTTTGCCGTAAGCCTCGTCATCCTGTTCGGCGTAATGGCCTGGTACGGGATGGCGCTTGGCTGGCATATCCTGCTTTTGCCCGTGTTCGTCGCTCTGGCCGTGTTGGTTGCGATCGGGCCCGCGATGTGGGCCGCTGCGACGATCGTCAAGTACCGTGACTTCCGCTTCGTCGTTCCCTTTGTCATCCAGATCGGCCTGTACGTCTCCCCGGTCGGTTTCTCCACCAAGATCGTTCCGCCCGGGTGGCAGCTCCTCTACAGCCTCAATCCATTGGTAGGGGTGATCGATGGCTTTCGATGGGCAATCCTCGGCGGCGAAAGCCTACTTTACATGCCGGGCCTTGCGCTCAGCCTGACGGTGACGGCGGGAATGCTATGGCTGGGCATCCATACCTTCCGCCACACCGAACGTGGCTTCGCCGACGTGATCTAGGCATGGCTGACACCGTCATCCGCGCGTCAGGGCTCGGTAAGAAGTTCCTCATCGGCCACAACGTCGAGTACAGCGCGATGCTGGGCGAGGCACTCGTGCGCCGAGCGCGAAACATCGTGCGCAAAGGTTCCGACATGCTGCGCGGCCGGCCGCTGGTGGAGGCGGACGAGGTCGAGGAATATTGGGCGTTGCGCGAGATCGATTTCGAAGTTCACCGTGGCGAAGTCGTCAGCATCATCGGGCACAACGGCGCCGGCAAGACCACGCTGCTGAAGATCCTGTCGCGCATTCTCGAACCGACCGCCGGCCGGGTGGAACTCAATGGCCGAGTGGCGAGCCTGCTGGAGATCGGGACAGGCTTCCATCCGGAACTGACGGGTCGAGAAAACATCTTCCTGAATGGCGCCATCCTCGGCATGCGGCGCCACGAGGTGCTCGGCAGGTTCGATCAGATCGTCGATTTCTCGGGCGTCGAGAAGTTCATCGATACGCCGATCAAGCGATATTCCGTCGGTATGTACGCACGCCTGGCATTCTCGGTCGCCGCTCATCTCGAGACCGAGATCCTGTTCGTCGACGAGGTCCTGGCCGTCGGCGATGCAGAATTTCAGAAGCGCTGCCTCGATCGCATGTCGGAGGTAGCCGACGCCGGCCGGTCCGTACTGTTCGTCAGTCATAATCTCGCGGCGGCCGCAGCACTGACCCGTCGTGGCATCGTCTTGAAATCCGGGCGGCTCGTCTTCGACGGGCCGATCGATGGGGCGCTAGCCCAATACTCGGCGTCGCTCGAGAAAGGAAAGTCCGAACGTAGCTGGGGACGCGGCGAACATTCGGCCATCGTTTCCGCTGATCTGCTGGATGCCGATGGTTCGCCCACGAGCACCTATGTGCCGGGCACGCGGTTCAACCTCCAGGTCGAGGTCGAAACGTCGACACTTCCTGGCCTGTCCCTCGAGTTCCTGCTGCGCGACGCCAACAGTCTGCCCGTGGGCTTCTATTCGTCCAATACCTTTTCCGAGGTGTCTTTGCCGGCGGAGCCCGGGCGATATTCATGCACGCTTGCCTTGCAACCCCTCTTTCTCGCATCCGGCAGCTACAGCTTCGACCTGACGACGAATTCCATGACGATCGTAGTCGACCACAAGGTGTCCAATGCGGTCTCGTTTCGTGTAGCTGCGTCGAATCCAAGCGCGATCGCCTACGACTTCAAGCAGAGCCTCGGTAATGGCGTCATCGCGTTGCGGCTTGCCGCCCCTTTGGTCATCAAGCCGAGTCGACAAGGGCAGCGCGCGTGAGTTCCACCCCAATCTCGACGACGTTGTTCGCGCTCTCATGATCGACATGTCGATCGTCATTCCGACCTACAATCGGCTCTGGTCGCTGCCGAAAGCCGTCGAGTCCTGTCGCACGGCCGGCTGCACTGTCGAGATCATCGTCGTTGACGACGGTAGTACGGACGGCACGTGGAACTGGTTGGAGCGACAAAGTGGCATCGTGGCAATCCGCACCGAGAACTGGGGCAAGGATTGGGCCGTGCAAACCGCAATGGCGACCGCGCGGGGCGAGTATGTGCGCTTCCTCGACTCCGACGACTGGCTGACTGCGGACGCCAACCTCGACCAGCTCGAACTCGCACGGAGAACCGGTGCCGATATCGTTCTCGCCGGCTACGAAGATTGCGACGAGACCACCGACAACCGACGCGTCAACGCATGGGTCGACTGTGACGATTTCATCGCCCAGCAGCTCGGCGAGGTATGGCCATCGCACTATTCTGCGTTCCTCTTCCGCCTCGATCTGATACGCGACATCCCACATCGGCAGGACTTCGCGTTGCGTGATGATCGGTTGTTCATCCTCGAGGTCGCCATGCGCAATCCTCGGCCGGCGGTCTATCGCAAACCGGGTTTCGTGCACCGTCGGCATGACGGTGACCGCCTGCAACGTACGACGGGCTTCAAGCGAGATCTCGCGAACTGGACCTCCATCGCGATCTTCCGCAAGGTGCTGGGCGTGCTCGAGGCGCGAGGCGAACTCACGCTGCGGCGCAAGCGGGCCGCCATCGGGACGTTGTGGGCGGTCGTGCGCACGTTCGCGAAGGCATATCCCGACGAAGCAGCCGAAGTCGTCGATTGGTTCCATCGTCTCGACCCCGACTTTCGCCCTCCCGTCCGACCCGTGCTGTCCTTGTCCTACAGGCTTCTCGGGTTTGCGAGGACTGAGCGCCTCCTTCGCTTGAGAGCTGCACTCCCATGCTAGGCATCGGTACGGACAGTGGCTCCACCGTAAGGCGACGACGTCTGCGCGTGGTTCATTGTGCAGGGTTCTATTTTCCCGATTCGACGGGTGGCACCGAAGTCTACGTCCGTGACCTGACAAGGGAATTGTTGTCCGATTCGATCGACGGAACGATCATCGCCGCGACCGATGGTGAAGCCGGACGCTACCGGTGGCAAGGCTTCGACGTCATTCGCTATCGGCCCGATGCAACCGATAGACTGGCTGTAACGCCGGGTGGCGGCTTTCTGGGCAATACGGCTTTCCAGAAGATCGTGGAAGGCGCGAAGCCCGACGTCTTTCACCTCCATTCCTGGACCACGGGCGCGGGTCTTGATCACCTGCGGCAAGCGGCGGAGTTGGGAATTCCGTCCGTTGTCACCATGCACGTGCCGGCGGCGCTGTGTATGCGGGGCACGATGCTGCTGGAAGGAACGAAGCCATGCGACGGTCGTATCGACGATAGGAGATGCGCACGGTGCTTCGCATTGTGTCGCGGATTGCCGAAGCCTGCTGCCTGGCTGGTCTCGCGATTGCCGAAGTGGGATTTCCACGACGGCGGAATGTCACGGATTTCAAGCCGAGCTACCGGCGTTCTATCGCTCCGGGCCAGTGCGGTCCGCAAGGCGCGACAGCTCCACGCCATGGCCGCTCTTGCGCAGCGCATCGTCGCTCCCAGCGATTGGGTCCTCGCAGCCTTGGCAGCCAATGCAATCCCTTTGCACAAGATCGTCGTTTCATCGCAGGCGGCCAGCGAGGCATTCTCGGGGACTGCGCCGAGACGGCGAAAGCGCGGCCAGGATCGCAAGGTTGTCATTGGCTTCCTCGGTCGCATTGTCGTGGAGAAGGGCCCGGACCTTGTCATCAGGGCAATGGCCCATGTCAGCAACGATCTTCCCGTGCTCTTGCGTGTGGCGGGCAGCGGAGCAGAGCCGACCTATGAGCGGCGCATCCGACGACTGGCCTCGCAGGATCGACGCATCGAACTGTTCGGCCTGGTCGAACATGAGAAGGTCTCGCAGTTTCTCGAGACGATAGATGTTCTCGCCGTGCCGTCGCGCAACATGGAGACGGGTCCGCTCGTGGTCCAGGAAGCCCAGGCTCTGGGGATCCCCGTGATGGGCTCAAATCTGGGAGGCATCGCCGAGCGCGTGCGCGATGGCATCGACGGTTGGCTGCTGCCGCTCGACGACGCGCGCGTCTGGGCGGAAGCGATCGTGGAGGCGGTCAGCGACCGAGACAAGCTCGCCAGGCTGTCGCAGAACGTGCAGCGAAGCCGCTCGGTCGCCGATGTCGCTTCGGACATGGCCTCGCTATACCGAGACGTCGTGGCTGAGCACTCGGTGCCGGAAGAGGGAGCTCGGTCGAAGTGACCCCTGGCGTCTTCCCGTGTCGCCCGGCACCGCCGAGCGGGTGTCACTGCTCGCCCAACCGGTCGACCGCTCCATGACAATCGCGGTAGTGATGAGAACCGTCGATGCGCCCAGGCTCGACCTTGAGCTGATCCGCCGAAGCCTCTTTTATTTTGCAATCGCCAACTTTGTCGTCGCGCCCTTTACGCCAGATCCACTGGCCTACGGCGCAGGAGCGTTCGTACCATTCCTTCTGACGACGATCGTTGGTCGACCGGCGACGCCCAAGGCCGTCGGGTTTTTCCTGCTTTGGCAGTGGGGTCAGGTTTTTGCGCGCGCGATCCAATCGGTGCTGGACGGCGAATCAATGGCTGCGAGCATCGATGGTCCCGACGTGTTGTATGCCTACTGGTATGCGCTAGCGTCGCTGATCACCTTGGCGGTCGCCTTCCGGCTTGTGCTTGGGACGCTGCGGTCTCCGACATTCTCCGAATACCATGCTCACGAGCGGTGGCGCCCGTCGGACCTGGTGACCGTCTATCTCGTTGCGATAGCGGCATCGTTGGCGTTCATCTTCCTGGGCCGCTCGGTGCCGGGCGCAGACCAACCCTTCCAGGCCGCGGCACAGGTAAAGGTCATCGCACTGTTCCTGTTGTGCACTTACGTCTTTACGACCGGCCTGGGCCGGGGAGCCCTGCTTGCGGCAATCGCGATCGAGATACTTGTTGGCTTTACGGGCTTTCTCGCGGACTTCCGGGCCGTGTTCATTTACGTCGCCGTTGCCGCCGTGGCTGCGCGCATCAAGTGGAGCGGTGCGGCGACGGCTGCGGCACTCGCTTGGCTCGCAGTCCTGCTGACCCTCGCGTTGTTCTGGACCTCCGTCAAGGTCGAATACCGCGAGTACGCGACCGGTTCCGAAGACTCTCAACAGATCAAAGTGCCGCTCGAGCAGCGGATGACCTATCTCGGTGAAAGAATGCTGGATCTCGGCGGCACGAAGTGGAGCGAAACCTCCTATGTGCTTCTGACCCGCCTCGCCTATATCGACATATTCGGACAGGTCATCGGCGTCGACAGAGGCGTGCGCGAGCCGATCGTGGTGAGACAGTGGAAGGACGCTCTCGCGCATGTATTCCAACCACGGTTTCTCTTCCCGAACAAACCGGTGCTGACCGACAGCGACGTGTTCATGCGACTGGCGCGCTCCGATCCGATGGAGCAGATCCGTCTCGGCACATCGATCAGCGTCGGCTACATCGCGGAGAACTACGTCGATCTCGGATTTCCCGGAATGCTGGCAGGCATCTTCGGGCTGGGCCTGCTGTTCGCAATGGTTGTCCGATACTTCATGACGAGGCCGCTCCCCTGGATGCTCAGGGAAGCCATCATCATGGGGCTCGTATTCAACTCTGCCGGCACAGGGATGGAAGTGTCGCTGCCGAAACTCCTCGGTGCGACACTGATGTTTTTCCTGGTCTGGTCCGTGATGGCCAGTCTTGCACTGCCCGTCGCCATGCGGTGGCTCGACCGGCGCGCCGCCCATTCCTAGAGACATTGCTGCCAAAGCATCTAGCCGCGGTATTCGGGCCTTGCGCTTTCTTCACGTCGTTCCGACCTACCTCCCCGCAGTTCGATACGGCGGCCCAATTCGTTCAGTTCATGCGCTGTGTCGCGCCTTGGCTGCCGACGGCCATGACGTCCATGTCTTCACCACCAGCGTGGACGGTGCTTCGGACAGCGACGTGCCGCTGCAAAGGCCGATCGACCTGGACGGCGTCAAGGTCACCTATTTTCCCAGCGAACGGATGCGTCGCCTCTACTGGTCGCCGCCGATGCGAAAAGCGCTGGCCCATGCCGTTGTTCGCTTCGATCTGGTGCATCTGCACGCCGTCTATCTCTGGCCGATCCTGGCTGGCGCACGCGCTGCGCGCGCGGGCGGCGTGCCTTACGTGATCTCGCCGCGCGGCATGCTCGTGCCCGACCTGATCCGAGCCAAGAACCGCTGGATCAAGTCGGCGTGGATTGCGCTGGTCGAGCGCGGCAATCTCGAGGGTGCAGCAGCGATCCACGCGACCTCCTCGGTCGAAGCGAGCCACCTTGCTGCGTTCGGTTGGCGACTCCCGCCGATCGTCACGGTCCCCCACGGCGTCGACGATCCACCGCCATCGGCGATCGCAGACCCGTCGCCCGACATTGCGGCGGCGATCGCCCGCTCGCCGCAGGTGCTCGCCCTCGGGCGGATCAGTTGGGAAAAGGGCCTCGATCGCCTGATCGAGGCGCTGCCCCTGGCGCCGGCCGCGCGGCTCTTGATTGCGGGCGACGACGCCGACGGCCTGGCCGCCGAACTGGCTCGCCAGGCAAGCACCTTGGGCGTCGCGGACCGTGTGATGATCGTGGCGCGTCACGTCGCCGGCGCCGACAAGGAAGCGTTGTTCGCGGCGGCGCGCGTGTTCGCCATGACATCGCTATCGGAGAATTTCGGTCTGGCCGCTTTCGAGGCGATGCGTCGCGGCCTGCCGGTGCTGACGACGCCCGATGTCGGCATGTCTGAAATCGTGCGCGAGGTCGGTGCAGGCCGTGTGGTCGATCCTGCGGCGACATCGATAGCGGCCGCGCTCGACACCATGCTGTCCGACGACGCCGGCAGCCGCACCATGGGCGAGGCCGGTCGCGCTCACGTGGTGGCTCAGTACGGCTGGCCAAACGTTGGTCGCCGCATGGTCGAACTTTATTCATCGGCACTGGAAGGAAGGGTCGTCGGCTGCCGATGATGGATCTGCTGGTACACAACCCGTTCGACGTGGTTCGGGAGCGTCGCATCGTCATCATTGCCGACTGGCTGCCGCCGGATTTCGGCGCAGTAGGCCAATACATGCAGTTGCGTGCGCAGGCGCTGGCCGAACGCGGGCACCAAGTGACGCTGATCGGTCTCGCGTCCGCCGCGTTCTCGTTGAACCAGGAGGCGAGGGGTAAGGGCTCGCTGACCGAGCTCAGGCTTCGGGCCAGGCCCGTACCGCGCCGTTCGCTGATCGGCCGCCTCGCGTGGACGCTGTGGACCGATCTGCGGCTTGTCGCGGCGGGATTCCGCTACCTGCGCGCGGCAGACGGCATCCTGTTCACAGGCTCGCCGGCCTTCATGATCCACCTGCTGGTGCCGTTACGCTTCCTTTGGCGCGGTCGTCTGATCTATCGCATTACCGATTTCCATCCCGAGTGCCTGATCGCGGCCCAGCCACACCCGTCGCTCGCCCTCTCCCTGTTGCTTGCACTTACGAACTTCTGGCGCCGCCGAGTCGACGGCTTCGAGGTCCTGGGCCTCGATCAGAAAAAGCGTCTTGCCGCGACCGGCGTCGTCGACCAGAGCATCGCCCTGGTCCGTGACGGCTCACCAGCTGATTTCTCGGTCGACGACGCGACCGAGCCGCTGCCGGCGGCGCTGGCGGACGCCTGTGTCCTCCTGTACGCCGGCAACTACGGCGTGGCACATGAACTCGACACCGTGGCCGAAGGCTACGCGCAACATCATCGTAGCGGCAGCGGTCGCGTCCGGCTGTGGCTGAGCGCGACCGGAACGGCCGCGGACGAACTTGCCAGACGTCTGTCCGCTCAAGGGGTGCCGTTCCATCGCTCTTCGCCGGTGCCGCTCCAGCGCCTGGCGCGCCTTCTGCGCGCCCCTCACGCTCATCTCGTGACCTTGAAGGACGCCTTCGTGGGGTTTGTCCTGCCGTCGAAGGTCTACGCCTGTGTGGAGAGTGGCCGACCTATTCTATTCATCGGCAGTGCGGATTCTGATGTCCACCAACTCGCTGGGTCGACGAGGGCTGGCTATTGGCGTGTGGCGTGCGGAGATGTCGCGGGCTTCGCCGATCGTCTCGAGATTCTTGCGGATCAACAAAATGTAGAGCGGTCAGTGGCGAAGGTGTTGTAGCGCAACGCTGTTTTCGTGTTGGCGAACCCTCAAAACCTCGCTTTTCCCATTAATTACGGTCTCCAGTAAACCGCATTGTATCAGCAATTAATTTCATGCGCTGGTCAGTCCAGAAGGCATCATCACGACCGTGAACAAGAAAATCGGTTCAAGGCATTTCGGTCCAAGGATCGTCGACATGTTGGCGTTTATCATGCACTTTGGTATGTTGCACTTCGCTTGATGAGCTGCTTCCGTTCAATCTTTAGTTGCGGCCTGGAGGGCAGGTCGTGGACTGGGTAGTATGAAGATAATTGCATTAGTAACGCAGATTATTTGGCTGACATTTTTGCTTTGGGTGATGCAGGGGCAAGGGCAAACGCCTACCGACCAGGCGAAAGCGCAAGGGAAGCAGCAGAAACAATCCCATCAGAACCAAGAGAGCCAGCTTGGTCCGCTGCAGGCATTGGGACCGCCGCAAGGTACCGGCCCGTTGCAAGGAGTTAGCCCTGGCACGGTAGCGAGCGCGAGTGGCGATCAGGAAACGGACAGCCATCCACTGCGGAGCGCAGGTCCGCTCAAGGGCGCCGATCCACTGCAGAGTGCCGGCCCCCTGCAGGGCCGCGGTTCGGACCAATCCGCGGATCCGTTGCAGGCTGCCGGCCCGCTGCAGACCGCCGGACCCTTGCAGAACGCAACCCCGCTGGAAACGATCGCAGCGACCGCGCTGTCGATACCGAACATGGTCTTGCAGCTGCGGCCAGCGTCCGAAATGCCGTCAGGCCTGGCGTTGACGCCAATGCAGCTTGCGACCCTGAGAAGCGGCGACGCAGCGTCGGTCAACGACCTCCTGTCCCAGCTGTTAGCCGGCGGCAACCTCAGCAGCAATGCGCTCTCGAATCTCGTCGAGGCTCTGCTCACCTCGCAGAAATCATCGTCGGCGACGCCGGCCTTGCCAACGCCAACGCCATTGACGGGCACGCTACCGCCCCTTGTCTTCCCGTTCCCGACGAATCCTATCGACTATGTCAGCCGGTCCTGACGCTCGCGGATTCGGATTCACGTGTCCAAATGATCTGGTCCCCCGTCGTGGGCTGGGCGTTGCTATCGTGCGCGGTCTCGGTGGCGCACGCCCAGGTCGACACGTCGTCGCCGGCGTGGCAGACGCTCGATCAGCAGACGCCGCAGCTCGACTTGCCTGACGCCTCGACAACGGCACCAGTGCCCACCGCTCGCAGCGACAGCAGCAACGAGCTCGGCATCAGGGTCGGTGCCTTCACGCTCTATCCCGAGATCTCCCTGCTCACCGGTTACGACGACAACGTATTTGCGACGCCCGCCCCGACCAGCGGTTCGTCGTTCGTCGTGGTGCGCCCGCAGTTCGAGCTGCGTTCGGACTGGATCCGCCATCAGGTGCGCGTGCTGGCGTATGGTGACTTCGGCGCCTACCCTTCTGCGTCGACCCAGAACTACCAGAACTATCTGTTGCAGGCCGACGGCAAGCTAGACATCCGATACGACATGTCGGCGACAGGCCTCATTGCCCTTCGTCGCAGCACTGAGGCTCTCGGCACGCCGAACGTATCGTTTGCCCAGGCGCCGACAGTCGCTGATTCGCTGCCCGTCGAGTTGGGATTCAATCATCGCTTCAATCGGCTGTTCTATCAGCTGACGGTCTCCGCCACGAAATATTGGTTCTACGACTACAGCACCATCATCTCGTTCGGCCTGCCATCTTCCAGCCGTAACCGCACCGAGTACGAGGAAAGGTTCCGTGTCGGCTACGAGATTTCGGACAACCTTTCTGTCTTCCTTGCCCCGAGTATCAATCAGCGTGTCTACGTGGACTCGCTAAACATTGCGGGCCAGCAGCGCGATTCGATGGGCTGGGTCGTCAATGCAGGCGCCACCTGGATCCTGGGTCCCAAGAGCACGTTGGAGGCTTCGGTCGGCACAGCCAGACAGAGCTACACCATGCAGGGGACGACGACCTCGGCGCTCATCTTCAGCATCACCGGGACCTGGAACGGCTACGAACCCTTGACGCTGCGGCCGGCAATAAACAGGTCGATCAATGAATCGGCTTTGACCAATTACGAGAACTACGTCTCGACGGTGGCGGGCGTCGACTTCACCTACGACATCCACTTTCCGTGGAAGGCGGTTGGCGGCATCTCCTACAACCAGGCGGACTATACGCAGGTGCCGGGGCTTGCCGACGTCAACCCGCGAACCGATACCTTCATCAAGGCGTCTATCGGCCTGCTCTACCAGGTGCGACCGGAGTATTCGATCGGGCCGATCTACGAGTACAGCCAGGGCTCGTCCACCGACCCGGCGGCAGGCGGGCCGCAGTTCACCCGCAACATGTTCTCCATTCGGCTGGTCGCCAAGCGGTGATGTCGTGAGTATGAGGATTTCGGCGTGGTCCGGTCTTTTGGTCGCCTTGTATCGTCGGCTGCTGATGCCAGCGCTCGGGCTGATGCTGCCGTTGGGCATGGTCGCCTGCGAGTCCCAGCCGCCGACGACTGCCCTCCAGCAGTCGTCTCAGGTCACACAGACCATGCGTATGGCAGAATATCGGGTGGCGCCGGGCGATCGTGTGCGAGTGATTGTGCTGTCCGACCCCGCGCTCTCTGGTGAATACGAGGTCGACTCGGTGGGCGTGATCTCGCCGCGCATGGCGGACCGGGTCCCCGTCATCGGTATGACCACGGCGGAGATCGAGGAGATGCTGCGCACGCGCTACCAGACGGATGGGACGTTGCGGGCGGCGAGATTGAGTGTCGACCTGGTGGCACGCCGGCCCTTTTACGTTCTCGGGGAGGTTGGTCGCCCGGGCTCGTTTCCTTTCGTCTCCGGAATAAACGTCGCCCAGGCAGTGGCCATTGCGGGGGGCTTTACGCGCAGGGCCTCCAAGACGCGCATCACGATTCAGCGGTTTACTCAGACCATGGGCATGGAGGAAACCGTGACCGAGGATAGCCCTGTGGGGCCGGGTGACATCCTTCGGATCCCGGAGCGGTGGTTCTGATCGGGCCGTAGCTCGTGAGGTGTGCGTATCGGGGGTAGGCGGTGTGGGACCGACTGCGTCGTCGGGAAGGTGATCGGGGTATCCGAAATGGTGCCACGGGAATGTCGTGCGCAGCTGTCGTCGCGCGTATACTTTGTCGCGGAGTGAATTGGGATGGGATCGTTTCCTAGGAGCGACCAGATTGGGGATGACGCGGCCATAAACCGGATCGTGCCGGCTTCCGAGCCTGCCGTGCTGGCGCCCGTTCGGCTCGGCGATGCTCCTGACCAGCTGTGGGAGTGGCTTCGCCTGCTCGACCGCCGCAAGGCGTTGATCGTGGGCTGCGGCCTCGTCGCCGTCGCCTTGATGGCGCTGATCATCGCCCAGCAAACACCAATGTACAAAGCCTCGGCGAGGCTGTTGCTCGACACGCGCACCTTCAAGGTCGTCAGTACCGAGGCGGCGCTGTCGAGCGTTGATACAATGAACGTCAGCGCCATACAGAGTGAGCTCGAAGTCATCCAGTCGGATTTCCTGATCGGCCGAGTCGTCGACAAATTGGGACTGGCCAACAATCCGGATTTCAACGGTTCCAAGCCGCCGAGCTTCATCGACTCTGCCTTCGCGCCGCTGCGCGAACTGTGGGTAACCGGGATCTCGACCCTGCTGGCGCCGGCGCCCAGACCGCAACAGGTCCAGCCGGCACGCTCCAGCCGCGCCGCCGATGAAAGCGATCCGCGCCGTCGCGCGGCGATCGGAGCCGTGACCGGCGGCCTCAGCGTCACACTGCTGGGCCGTACCTACGTAATCCTGATCACCGTCGAGAGCCCCGACGGCATGATGTCGGCGCGCATCGCCAATGCGCTGGCCGAGGCTTATCTCGCCGACCAGGTGGACACCAAGAACGAGGCCAATCGGCGCGCCACCGAATGGCTGGAGCAGCGCCTGGCCGAGCTGCGCCGCAATCTGCAGATGGCCGAGGAGGCAGTCGCCTCCTACCGGCGAGACAAAGGCCTTGCCGGAAGCCCCGAGGGCACCGTCTCGACCCAGACGCTGTCGGAGCTCAACGGCAAGTACCTCTCCGCCCGCACCAGGCGCATCGAGCGCGAAGCGCGCCTGGTGGCGCTCGGCAAGGCGAGCCTCAATCCCGGCGAGATTGCCAACATCGCCGAAATGTCGGGCAACAACACGTTGGCGACCTTGCGCATCCAGGACGTCGAACTCCACCGCAAGATGGCCGAGCTTTCGGCAACGTTGGGGGACAACCATCCCAAGATCATTCAGGCTCGCAACGAGCTTGCGTCGGTGCGCGCCCGCTTCCTGAGCGAGACCCAGCGCATCACCCTCGCCGTGCGCGCTGAGCTCGACGCCGCCAAGGCCGAGGAAGACGAGCTCAAGGAACTCGTCGACAAGGCCGCCGTCGTCTCCGGCACGGCGAGTCACTACGAGGCCGAGCAGAAGCAGCTCGAGCGTGAGGCACAGTCGAACCGCACCCTTTACGAGAGCTACCTGACACGCTTCAAGGAACTGCGCGAGCAGCAGGACATCCAGCGCGCCGACGCCCGCATCCTGGCTTATGCCCAGCCCTCGGGCGCACCTTCCTCGCCCAACTACAAGTCGGGTCTGATGGCCGCCTTCGTGGTCGGCTGCCTGCTTGGCATGGCGGGCGCCGTCGCCGGCGAGAAGCTCGATCGCGTGTTCCGCTCGGCTGCCCAGGTCGAGGATGCCACCGGTGTCGGCGTGCTGGGCATGGTACCCGAGGTGAAGGGCGCGGCGACCCAACGCTCAATCGTCGTCGCCCACGTACTGGAGAACAATACGTCACCGGCGGGCGAAGCCATCCGGGCGGTATTTACCGCCATAAGCCTGGGTAGCCTCGATCGGCCGCCCCGCGTCATCGCAGTTACCTCCGCGACCCCGAGCGAAGGCAAGACGACGTTTGTCGCCGCGTTGGGCGGCCTGCTGACCAAGATGAATGCCTCGCGGCGCGTGCTCATCGTCGATCTCGACCTGCGACAGGCGCGGATGTCGGCGGCGCTCGGCCTGGAGGAACGCGGCGGCACCATCGATGACTACCTGATGGGCCTGAAGACCCTGGAGGAGTGCACCAAACGGCACCACAATTCGGGCGTCGACTACATCCTGGCTCGGTCCAATACGCCGAACGCGCCGGAAATACTGGAATCGCATGCGATGAAGGCAGCACTCGCCACTTTCTCGGAACGCTATGACCTCGTCATCCTCGACGGCCCGCCGGTCATGGCAGTGTCCGATGCCCGCATCATCTCCCGTCTTGCCGACTACACGGTGTTCATCGTGCAATGGGCCAAGACGCCACGTGAGGTGGTCAAGACGGCGCTCTCCGCTCTGCTGGGTGTGAGCAGCCACGTTGGCATCGTCATCAACCGGGTCAACCTCGCGAAGCATGCCCGTTATGGCTATGGCGACCACGGCGACTACTATTCGCGCTACCGTGGCTACTATCATTCGGCGGCCGAGCCGCGCGTCCCTGCCATGCGTCCGCCGCGGACGCTGGCGAAACAGTAGGGGGCTCCCACGTCCGGCATCTGGTCACGGTGGTTCGGGCGGGCGAAGCCGGCAGCCGATCCGGCGTCCGTTCCCGCGGGACATGCCGTCTACGCTGTTGGCGATATCCATGGCCGGGCTGATCTTCTCGAGGTGTTGCTCAGCCGCATTGCCGCCGAGGCGACCCGGCATCCCCAGGACACCGAACGCAGCCTGATCTTCCTCGGCGACTATATCGATCGCGGGCCTTCCAGCCGCGATGTGGTCGAGCGCCTGCTCCGCGATCCGCTGCCGGGCTTTGCCGCTGTCCGGCTGCTGGGCAACCATGAGGAAGCGCTGCTCGACTTCCTCGATGAGCGCAGCGATGGCCTCGACTGGTTGTCCTATGGCGGTCTCGAGACGCTGATGTCCTATGGCGTGCCGCTCAAGCGCTTTCCGGATACGTCGCAACGTGCCGCTGAGTTGCGTGGTGCACTTGCGGCCGCCGTGCCACAGGCCCATCTCGACTTCTACCGATCCTGCAGCTTGCATCACACAATGGGCGACTACGTCTTCGCCCATGCCGGGGTTCGCCCGGGCGTCAGCCTCGAGAAGCAGCATCCGGCTGACTTGCTGTGGATCCGCGACGAGTTCCTGCGCGCTCGCGTGGCCCTGCCGGGCAAGGTTGTGGTGCACGGCCACACGATCTGCGACCTGCCGCAGGATCTCGGCCATCGCATCAACATCGATACCGGCGCCTTCGTAAGCGGCAGGCTGACGTGCCTGGTCCTGCGCGGGACGCGGCGGCGGTTCATGTCGACCCTGGACATCTGATGGTGTCGCGTCGAGGCACGGCCTTCACGCTTCGCCGGCTCAATCTACAGCGGGTCTCGCAGGGGCCAAGGCAAAATTCGATGGGCCTCACGCAAACGTAAGCGGCCGAGCGGCCGCGGCCGTGGCAGGCTCCCGCACCGCAGACGACAGAAGGGAGCGTCAGATGACAACCATTCGTTCGGTGCTGGCAGGCATGGTCGCGCTGGTTGCGTTCTTGGGGAGCCTCGCCGATGCGCTTGCCCAGAGCCCGCCGACACGGCTGCGCGGTTCGATCGCGGCGATCGACGGCAAGACCGCGACCATCGCGACCCGAGAGGGCACCTCCGTGCCGGTGAAGCTTGCCGACAACTGGGCGGTGCTGCTGGTGAGCCCGATGGCCTTGGCGGACATCAAGGAGAACAGCTTCGTCGGCATTGCTTCGATGAAGGCGCCGGACGGAACGTTGAATGCACTCGAAGTGCTGATCTTCCCGGAAGCCGCCCGCGGCTCCGGCGAGGGTCACTATCCGTGGGACTTGCAGCCTGAGAGCATGATGACCAACGCCACCGTGGCGACAGTCGCCGCTGCACCCGATGGCCAGATGCTGACGCTGAAGTACAAGGATGGCACTCAGACCATCAAAGTGAAGCCTGGCATCCCGATCGTCACCTTTTCTCCGGGCGATCGCGCCGATGCCAAGGTCGGCGCCAAGGTCTTCCTCGGCGCCACAAAAGGTGCCGATGGCGAGCTGGCTGCCGGACGACTGCTCGTGGGCAAGGACGGGTTGACGCCGCCAATGTAATCAAAAAAGTACGAAACCGTACGGTGACGAGTTTTTAGACCCCGGCAATGGCTTAAGTGACGCCATTGCGCGTGTCCTGACTCAAGAATGTGTCTGGCGGGCAGCGGAGAGATGACTGCATGTCACCGAAAGGTCTCCGCAAAGCCGGGTACAGGCTCGCTAAGGGAATGGCTGCGACAATGGCCCCGCATATGTAGTCGGAGAAACGCTTTGCGACTACAATGCGACTCGGCCGTTCCAATGAAGCTGGAGATATAATGAAAGCCGAACGTGTCCTCCGAGTTTGTTGCTTGGCAACCACGTTCTTGGGAATGAGCTATCCGTTCGCTCAGGTAATGGCGCAGGTGCCTGGCGCGGTGGGGCCGCCACAACAACGCGAGGAGCGTCCGGACTACCGGTCAGCCACCGTCCGGGAATCGGAGCAGTACGATTCAAAGGGCGTTCGCTTGGGCGCATTCAAACTTTTCGGTACGCTCGAAGCCGACGAAGTTTTCAATGACAACGTCAATGCCGCCTCGAATGCGGTAGGCAAGACCGCAGCATTCATTCAATTGGTCAATCCGACCCTGGAACTGAAGTCGGATTGGAACAACCACATGCTGAATGCCTACGCCAAGGGTGGGTTCGGCTTCTACAGCGTCAATCCGTCACTCAACAACTTCCAGGACGTCTCGGTCGGCGCCGATGGACGCCTCGATATACAGCGTAACTGGAACGTTTATGGCGGCGCGTCCTGGAATCGACGTCATGATGAATTCGGCACGCCAAACACGCCGACAGGCATCGGTCTGCCGGTGACCATCTACAATCAGACCACCGCCAATGTCGGTTACTTTCAGACATTCAATCGCCTCAACGTGAGGGTCGACGGTCGCTACGACAACTACAACTTCTTCAACAACGGCCTCGGGCCGGCTCAGGGCGTGATCCTCAATAGCGATCGCAACCGCAATGAGTTCCGCGAAGCCTTGCGCTTCGGCTACGAATTCTCACCCGGTTACGAGGTCTGGGTGCGTGGCAGCCTCAACCAGCGGCGATACTTTCAGCTGGATACTTCGGGCCTTGATCGCTCCTCGAACGGTTTCGATGTCGTGGGCGGCATGATCATCGACCTTGGAGGCATCACCGCTGTGGAGGTCTTCGCTGGTTACCTGCAGCAGACCTACGTGTCAGGCCAGTTCTCGACCATCAGCACGCCGACCTTTGGCCTGACGGCCTATTGGAATCCGGTTCGCGACCTGTGGGTGAAGCCGTACGTTCGCCGCACGGTCGACGATTCGGCCTTCACGGGGTCGGCGGCCTATCTCAGCACCACCGGCGGGTTGGACGTGAACTACAATATCCGTCCCAACATTCGCCTGGACGCCCATGCCGACTATGCCATCGCCGACTACGCCGCTCTGAGCGCGAATGGCAGCAACCAGTACGACCAGTACGTAACGTTGCGCGCTGGCGTCGTGTACTTCCCGACCCCCAACTTTTTCGTCGGCCCAGTGTACCAATTCATCCACCGCAGTTCGAACCAGTTCAACGGCGACTATGACCAGAATGTCGTCTTGCTGAGGCTCGGCGCCAGGCTCTAGCGCCTGGAGCAACACGCCTTCCGCTCTAGTCTTGTTGGCGGCGGGACCCGGGGAGGTCCTGCTGCGCGAGCCGACGGCTCTCGGCAATCAGCGTCACGACATAGAGGGCGATGTTGGTTCCGATCCATATCAGGCCGAACAGGTCGGGATAGGAAACGACTGTTCCCTTCACGTGTAGGGGCCAGGGCGGCACGAAGTAGAAGAGGGTATTGCCGATCAAGAACAGGCATCGGACCTCGGTCAGACCCATGCCGCCGGTTGCAAGGTGAAACACACCGGTTGCCTGTGCCCGCAGCAGCGACTGCACCGTCATCATGAGATAGGTCGCCAATCCCAGCATGACGATATCGGGCCGGATGTAACCCGATCCGGCCAAGCCCAAGGCGAACAGAAGCTGCGAAATCACATCGATCGACTGGTCGAGAAAGAACCCGTAGCGAGGTCGCTCGATCTCTCTCATCCGAGCAATCCGTCCATCCAGGGAATCCCCGAACCAGTTCGCGACCAAGGCCACATTCACGAGCCACAGGGCCAAGGGGTGATGCGCCGCCAGCAGGTAGCCCAACAACGCCATGACGGCTGCGGCAAAGCCCACGGCAGTCAAACCGTCCGGCGTGAGCCATTGCGGGACGCGCGGTGCCAACCAGTCGAGCGCACGTTGTTCGGCGGCCGACAGCCAGCCACAGTTCGTGCGCGTGGCCGGAAGAGGCGAGTGCTGCGGCATCACTTGCGGGCGGTACCGGCCGAAGGAGAGGCGACGTGAAATCGGGTGCCTCGCATCCCCCATCGGCGAACGAACTCGGGAACGAGAAGGCTCAGGCGTGACAGCCAGAAGGGAATCAAGGGGAAACCGACCAGCGACTTGTTCCGCCGATACCCATCGAGAATGTGCGTGGCAGCGTCGTCCGCGGAAATCTCGCCGCGCCGCGGGCCGACATGGCCGTCGGCCATGGGCGTGGCGACGAAGCCAGGACAGGCCGCCATCACCTTCACTCCCTCACTCGCAAGCGCGTCACGAAGCGCCAGCGCGTAGGACACAAGTGCGGCCTTGGAGGCCGAATAGGCCGGCGCATCGGCGAGCGGCACGAAGCCCGCAAGCGAAGACACGATGATGATACCGCCGCTGCCTCGGTGGCGCATGGCCGGAAGCACGGCATGGACCGAATCCACGGCGGCAAGCAGGTTGATTTCCAGGACACTTCGCGCCGCCTCGCCGGTTTCCGTGACCTGGTCGGCATGGCGGCCGTCGAGGATGCCGGCGTTGGCTACGAACAGGTCGATGGGGTGGTCTCGACCGAAGTGGTCGAGGAAGACCTGCAAGCGAGCAGTGTCGCGGACATCGATGCTGGCGGTGCGGCAGTGGGCACCGGCTGCGGCGCACTCGGCTGCGACCATTTCCAGCCGCTGCTGATTGCGGCCGATCAGTCCGAGGACGCGGCCGGGACCGCTCAATCGTCGCGCAAGTGTCGCGCCGATGCCGCTGGATGCGCCTGTGATGACGATAGCCTTGAGGTCCACGTTCGGTGTCCGTGAGTGCCGACCACGTGTCGGCCCGCACTTATCACACGGCAGCCGACGAGTGCGAAGACTCTATTGCTTGGTGACCAGGGAAACGATCGGAGGGCCGCTGCGAAGCATGGGCAACTCGTCTGCTACGGCATCGAGCACGTTGTTGATCTGCTCTGACGTATGCTCGGTGGTCAGGAAGAAACGCAACCGTGCCTGGTTCTCGGCCACTCCCGGGAAGAGGGCAGGCACGATATTGAAGCCGCGTTTCAGCAAGCGCTCCGACAGGATCACGGCGTGTGGAGAATTGCCGATCATGATCGGTACTACGGCAGCGCCTATGCTGAGGCCGGTATCGAGCCCTCGCGCCTTTGCACTGTGCAGGAAGGTGCGACCGTTTTCGCGCAGCTTTGCCAGCCGCCAGGTCTCCTGGTGCATGATGTCGATGGCGGCAAGCGCCGCGGCTGCCACGGGCGGTGACAGCCCGACACTGAACACGAAGCCGGGCGTCGTGTCCCTCAGTATCTCGATAAGCGGGCGGCAGCCGGCGATGTAGCCGCCCATGGCGGCGAATGACTTGCTGAGCGTGCCCATCCAGATGTCGACGTCGGTCGGATCGACGTCCTGCTCCTCGGCGAGACCCCGACCGTTCGCTCCGAGCACGCCGATCGAATGCGCCTCGTCGACCATCAGCCAGGCATCGTAACGTCGCTTGAGCTTGATCAGGGCCGCAAGATTCGGCACATCGCCGTCCATGCCGTAGAGTCCCTCGACAACCACAAGGGCACGCCGGTGACGTGCCCGGTTGAGCCGAAGCCCGCGCTCCAGAGCCTCCAGGTCGCCGTGCGGGCAAAAGATCCGCCTGGCACCCGAGAGTCGGGCACCCTCCATGATGCTGTTGTGCACCACTGCATCGCCGATGATCAGATCCTCGGGTCCAAGCAATGCGCCGATGACGGAAACATTGGTGCCATGGCCGCTGACGAACGACACGGCATCTTCGGTGCCGTGCAGTCTCGCCAACGTGCCGTCGAGATCGCGATGGATCTGCCGTTCGCCTCCGGACAGCCGGCTGGCCGACACCGACGTACCGAAGTGCTGGATTGCCCTCCTGGCGGCGGCGCCGACGTCTGGGTGGCCGTTCAGGCCCAGATAGTCGTACGACGAAAAGTTGACGAGCATGCGCCCGCCGATCGAGGTCGTGGCGCCGGCGCGTCCATCGTGCAGGCGGTGGAACGGACTGGCGATGCCGCTGATTTCGCCGACGGCCCGCTTGATCTTCAAGATCTCGTACTCGGGCAACCCATCGAACCGCGTTTCAGAACCGTGCGAACGGAAGGACGGTTGACCCGCCGCGCGGCCCGGGTTCGTCACGATATCCTGGGGTCTGCGCAGGACATGGCGCACCTTGTCGACGGTCTCCTGCGCGCCGGTGCGATTGTAGGCGCTCATCGTGAGCCCTCCATTTCGCGAACTTTCTCGAGCACGGCGGCTACGGCGGCGCGCTGTTCGTCGATGTCCGTAGCCTCCGCCTCGGCGGCGGCGTGGCTGGCCGCCAGCGTCATGAGGGCGCCGACCAGCGGCGTCGCCCGCTTTTCGCCGGTGATGAGGGGCAGGACACGGCGCGCGACATCCATCGGTGTGATGCCGCTCGAGATCGACATCATGGGCACGTCTACGCCGAGGGATTGCTCGACCGTGTTGCGCAACTCTAGCATCATCAGGGAGTCCATGCCGATCTCGGCCAGTGGACGGTGGCGGTCGACCTCCTTCGCCGGCAGGCGCAGCACCCGCGCGATCTCCTCGACGACGATCTCGACCAGAGCGTCGTTCGCATCGTCGGAGGGCAGCGCGCGCAGTCGCTCGACGATGGCGGTGTGATCGGCGGCATGTCGCGCCCCCAAGGATGCTCCGATGGTGCCAAAGGTCGGCGTGCGTACCGCTGCCAGCTCGCGCTTGGCGATTGCCCAGTCGATGCGGGCAATGGCACAGCCAGCCGTCGTCTGATTCCCGAAGGAGTCGTGGATCCAGTCGAGGCCATCGAGCGCTGTCTTCGCCGGGAGCAAGCTGGACGAGAATCGCTTATTGAGGTTGACGTCGGTGGCGATGTGTCGCGACAGGTAGCCGACGTCCTCGATGCCGCCCCAGGCGACCGCGAGGGCGGGAACGCCGCGCGACCACAGCCGGCGCGCCAGGCCTTCGACGAAGCCATTGGCAGCGACGTAGTTGAACTGGCCTGGGTTGCCGAACAGCGTCGTGGCTGACGAATAGAACAACAGATAGTCGAGTTGCAGGCCGGCAACCGATTGTTCGATATTGAGCGCGCCCTGGACCTTGGGCCGCATCACCGTGTCGATTGCCGCCGCATCCATGCCTTCGATCAGGCGATCGTCCAGAACCATCGCGGCGTGGACGATGCCCTTGATCGGCCCTCGCGCCGCGACCCGCTCCAGAAAGCGCGAGAACGCGAGGCCGTCGGCGACATCGACACGCTCGAGCAAGACCTCGACACCCCGGTCGCGCAGATCTCCCACCTTGGCAAGGTCGCTTTCCGAAGGCTGGGCAGTACGGCTGGCCAGCACCAGCCGGGTAGCGCCGCGCCCGGCGAGCCAGGCTGCTGTCGCAAGGCCGAAACCGCTGGTACCGCCGACAACGACATGCAGGGCGTCGGAGTCGACTGGGAACTTGCCGCAGACCGTGCTCAGAGCCGTCGCCCGGTCGGCCGCCTTCACCACGATCTTGCCGATATGACCGGCGCGCTGCATGAGGCGGAACGCGTCGACGATACGGCCGGGATCGAAAACGCGGTGCGGCAGGGGCGCCAGCTCTCCCGCTGCGATGAGGTCGATAACTTCGCCGAACAGCCGGCGTGCCAACTCCCGATGCTCGCCGATCAACTGGTCGATGTCGACGCCGAAATAGGAAAGGTTGCGTCGGAGTGGCCGGAGGCCGAGATGGGTGTTCGCGTAGAAGTCTCGCTTGCCCAGTTCGACGAAGCGTCCGAACGGCCGCAGGCAATCCATCGACCGCGCCATCGCCTCGCCGGTCAGCGAATTCAGCACGATGTCGACGCCCTTGCCGGCGGTGTGCGCGGCGATCTCATCCGCGAAAGAGAGGCTGCGCGAGCTGCAGACAAAGTCGACGCCGAGATTGCGCAGGAAAGCCCGTTTCTCGTCGCTGCCTGCGGTGGCGATGATGCGGGCGCCGCGCTGCCTTGCGACCTGGATGGCGGCAAGACCGACTGCGCCCGCGCCGCCGTGGACCAGCACCGTTTCGCCAGCGCGGAGGTGCGCCAGGTGAACCAGCGAATAGTAGGCAGTGAGGAAAGCCACCGGTATGGAGCACGCCGCTTCGAAGGACATGCCGGCAGGCAACGGGCTGACGGCAGACGTCAGTGCGACCACGTGGCTCGCGAAGGCACGCGGCGCGAAGGCAACCACGCGGTCGCCGACCTTGAAGGTGCCGCCACCTGCACCGCAGCGGACGACGGTTCCGGCGCACTCCATGCCCAGTCCAGGTCCCGAATACCCGTCTTCCAGGGCCTCCTCGGGCAGCAGTCGGAGATTCCACATGACGTCGCGGAAGTTCAAGCCAGTGGCCCGGACGGCGATCTCGATCTCGTCCGTTCCGGGCTCACGTCGGGTCTCCGCCGCCCAGGCCAGGCCGTTGCGGCCATGGCCTTGGCGGCGTGCCAGGACGACGGAAGTGTCGGCCGTCACCGGTCGGTCCGGGCTCGCGCCAAGGATGCCGCGCTGGACACGGAAGACGTAGCGATGCCCACTCGCGATGAAGATTTCGAATTCGCCGTCGGGCGCGAGAAGCTCTTCCGCCAGGCCTTCGGCCGCGGCCGCTGGCAACGATCCCGCCAAACCCAGACAGCGGATCTGCAGCCCGGCATATTCGTTCTGCGCGACGCGCATCGCCGCTGTGACCGCACACCATACCGGCAGTTCGAGAGCCGAAGCGTTGTGTAGCTTCTCGCCAAAGTCAACGACAACCCAGAGACGGGCAGGATTCGCCGCAAGTTTGCGGCAACACTCGGCCAGCCGCGTCAAGTGATCCGCCAGGACGTTGGAGGCTTCGAACTCGGCCGAGGTTACATCGATCAGCCAAGTCACGTCCGTCGGCGCGACAGGTCCGCCGTCGCTGTCTGCTGCGGCCTTGCGGTCGGCAAGGCGGTCGCGCAGGCGGCCGGCGACGGTATGCGCCTCCGGCTCGCTGCCTTCCCACGAGAAGATCGTCGCATCCGCCATCGGCGGCCTGCTCGGCCTGGCGTGATGCACCACGATGCCTCGAACGACGACGCCGATCCGGGCGTCGCCGAGGATCGGCATCGCTGACACATCTTCGAACCCAGCAACCTGGAATTCGTCGATCCACTCCTGGCCGGTCAGCAGCGCGCCGACTGGAAATTCGGCGTTGGCCGATCTTGCCCACCATTTCGAACGGGTGCCGCGAACGATGTCCAAGAAGACGCTGGGTGCCGGCTCGGCCGCCAGGACGGCGGCGCCCGGTCGCAGGACGCGGGCGACATTGACAAGGCCGCCCGTTGTCGCCGCGACTTCGCTCAGTCCGTCGACTGCGCACGCCAAGTCCATGCTGTGGCTCGCGATCGCCTCGACATCGGCCCAGGGAACGCAACGCACGCGCGGATAGTCGTCCGCCAGCAGCAGGCGCGCCTGCTCCACTCTGTCGGTCTCCAGATCGGCGACGGTAAGGTCGAGATTCGGGAACATCTCGACAAGATCGATCGCGGCATCGACGTGCTGCGCCCCGATCATGAACAGGCGCACCAGCCGGTCGCTTCCGGCACGGGCGATGGCGCGTTCGATATCGACGAGGACGGCCTTCCGCAACAGAATCGATTGGCTGGAACTCATGGCGAGTTGCCGCCAATGCGCGGTGTTGAAATCGGCCGGCGTTTCCGGATCGCCGGCGACGATGCGCTCGAGAAGCTCTTCGATGCGTGCCAGGCTGGCGGCCTCGGCGGCCATGGTCGGATGGCGCAAGGCGAGCGAACCTACGATCGACGCGACGTCCGGCAGCTCACAGGCGCTGGCGAGTGTCTTCTCGCCGTCGGCATCGACGGCAAGCCCGCGATACTCGAGATGCCAGAGCAGCGCCGAGCGCAGGAATGTCGACGAATCCGATGGCGCCGCCTTGCCGTCGCTTGCTGGATCATCGGCGGCGTGGCGGGCGCCTCGCGCGGCAAAGGCCTTCCATGTGGCGCAGAGGCAGCCGGCTTCCAACAAGAGCAGAGCCTCGCGGAACGCTTCCTGCTCGCCGCTTGAAGCCGCACCTGCGCTTGAGGCGCAGTCGAGGGCCGACCGGCCGCCGGCTCGGTCGAGGCGCCACGTCGTCATGTGATAGGTGTGCGACTGGGCGGTCGGTATCGTATCGGCCGGCGCATCGACAAGGCGCGCGCTCTCGACGGCTAGAATGAGCTTGCCGTCGGCATCATACAGTTCGACGTCGATGAGCAACGACGTCGACGATTGGCGAAGCGTACGCGCGACGGCGACAGAAGCGGCCTTGCCGGGCGAGAAGGCCCGCACGCAACCGAACCGGATCGGCAGGTACGGTTTCATCGGCATGTCGGCGACGCCTGCCTCTTCCGACGCGAACAGGGCGTGAAACGCCGAGTCGAAGGCTGTCAGGTCGATGACGTACGAATCGATTGTGTCGGCGGCCGGCGAGTCGAGGCTGGCGATGGCACGCTTGGGATGAGGGAAAGCGACGTGACGCGCCCGCTGGAATGCCGGACCATAGTCGAAGCCGAGGGCCCTTGCGCGTTCGTAGACCTTGCGCTTGACGACTGAAATCGTGCCCGGATCTTCCGGCTGGAGCGGGGTCATTCGGCTGGTGATGGGAGACCGACCGACCACGCCGCGCGCATGGACGGACCAGTCACGAACTCCGCCCCGGGCGCGTGACAGGAATTCCGCGAGACCCGTCTCGGGCGACAGCCGCAGCAGGGTTTCGAACGACGTGCGGCCGTCGAACACCAGCGGCCGCACGATGTCGAAGTCGCGCAGTTCGAGGGACGCGTCAGGGTGGAGGGCGCGAGCCGCGGCCATCATCACTTCTGCAAAGGCAGTTGCAGGAAAGACGGGCGCTCCCGCGATTTTGTGATCCTGGAGCCAAGGGAACAGGACAGGGTCGACGGTCGAGAACCATTCGAAGCAATCCAGGCGATAGCGGCGGCCCAGCAGTGGATGCTCGGCCGGCGACATGACGGTTGTTGCCTCCATTGTCGGCCGCGCGATGAACGCCGTGTGCTGCCACGGATAGAGCGGCAGGACCACCGCGGATGCCGGCGGCGGCCCGAAGAAGCGCTGCAGGTCGACGTTTCCTCCGGAGAGCAGGACCTTGGCGGCGGCGCGTTCGATCGGATCGGAGGCGGTCTGGCCGTCGGTCTCGTTCATCGTCTCGATGACCGCGCCACGAGTGCCGGCTTCGCGCTGAATGTCGCGGACAAAGCTCGTGAGGATCGGCTTTGGCCCAACCTCGACGAAGATCCTGAAGCCGTCCTCCAACAGGCGCGACAGGGCCGCCTCGAACCGCACCGCTTCGCGGACATTGAGCCACCAGTGCTCGGCGCCCAGCATCTCGGCCGTGGCAGTATCGCCCGTCACCGATGAGATCATCTTGCGGCGAAGCGGGAGAGGCTTCAGTCCGTTGAGTTCGCGCAGCAGCGGCGCACGCACGGAGTCGATGAGCGAGCTGTGGAAGGGATAGTCGATGTCTAGTCGGCGCGCGCTGACGCGAATGCGGTCGGCCGCCGCCAGCACGCGCTCGATTTCCTGCACGGGCCCGGAGACCGTGACGTTGCGCCAGCTGTTGATGGCGGCTACGTCGATGCTCGCTGCATTGACGGCCTTCAAAAAGCGACGTGTCTCGCGCTCGCTCAGCATCAGCGCCGCCATGCCGCCCGAGCCACGCGTAGCTTCCTGATGTCGGCTGCGCGCGATGACGATGTCGATGGCCTGTTCCAGGCTGAGCGCGCCCGCTGCCCAAGCGGCGGAGATTTCGCCGACGCTGTGCCCCAGCATTGCGGTTGCCGTCACGCCAGCCTCCTCGAGAGCGCGAACGGACGCAACCTGCATCGCCAGCAGCAGGGGCTGCGAATACGGGGCCTGGCGGAGCTTCTCCGCGAGGCTCTCGTCGAACAGCAGGTCGACGGTCGACCAGCTCAGCACCTTGTCGAAGTGCCCGTCGATTTCTCTCAAGGCATCGCGGAAGTGGGCATTGCTGTTCCACGCCTGCCGGCCCATGCCCGCCCATTGAGCGCCATTGCCCGAAAACAGGAAGGCCACCGGAAGCTCGTTGCCCAAGGCCTGGCCGGTCACTACGACGGGATCCTTCTCGCCGGCAGCAAGACGTCGGGCATGGCGTCGGATCTCGTCCGTCGTTTCGCCGAGGACCAGCGCGCGGTGCGGCAGCAGGTCGCGCTGGTGCGCGCAGGCGGCAATGAATTCCACCGCCGCGCGCGGCGCAGCCGGCCAATTGGCGTCGCAGTCGGCTGCCAGTTGCGGCAAGGCTTCGGCGCTGTGGGCCGTCAGCAGCAGGGGCGGCGCCGGCGTTTCGTTGCGGAAATAGACGATGTGCGCGGCGCCGGCGTCGCCGCGCACGACGACATGGGCATTGGTGCCGCCAAATCCGAACGAATTGACCCCTGCCAGTCCGGGCACGCGGCGTTCGCGCGGGCGCCAGTTGCGGTCGATCAGCTGAAGGTTGAGTTCATCAAACGGGATGTTGGGGTTGGGCGTTTGTTGATGCAGCGTCGCCGGTACGATGCCGTGCTCCAGCGCCAATACGGACTTCAACAAGCCGGCGAGGCCCGACACCGGCTCGAGATGGCCGATGTTCGACTTCACCGACCCGATGGGAAGCGGCTGAGACCGTCGTTGAGCCAGGCCTTTGCCGAGCGCGTCGGCCTCGATCGGATCGCCAACGGGTGTCCCCGTGCCATGGGCTTCCACGAACAGCAGATCAGCCGGATCGATCGCGAAATCGTGGTAGACGCGTTCGACCAGATTGCGCTGCGACTGGGCGGATGGCAACGACAGGCCGGTAGTGCGCCCATCCTGGTTCATGCCCGAACCGACGATCACGCCATGGATTCGATTGCGCGCCTTGTGTGCTGCCGCCGTCGAGCGCAGGACCATGACGATGGTGCCCTCGGAGCGAACATAACCGTCGGCGCCGGCATCGAAGGGGCGACACAGGCCGGTCGGCGACAGCATCGTGGCGCGGGAGAAGCCGACATAGGAGAACGGCGACAACAGCACATTTACGCCGCCGACAATCGCAGTATCGATCGTGCCGTTGCGGATCGCCTCCGATGCCAGATGGAGAGCGACCATGGAGGATGAGCACGCGGTGTCGATGGCGATGCTGGGGCCGCGCAGGTCAAGCGTGTAGGAAACCCGGTTGGCGGCCACGCTGACGGAGTTGCCCGTCATCATGTGCACATCGGCCATGGACGGATCGGCGAAGAAGCGGGCGACGTAGTCGACAGAGGAGGCGCCGATGTAGACACCGGTGTCGCTGCCAGCCAGGGTTGAGGCCCGGATACCCGCGTGAGCCAGAGCGTCGCAAGAGACTTCGAGGAGATGGCGATGTTGAGGATCGACCTGGCATGCCTCGCGCGGGCTCATGCCGAACGCTGCTGCGTCGAACCCCCAAACGTCGTCGATCACGCCGGCTGCGAAGGTGTAGGAGCGGCCGGGCTGATCGAGTGCGGGATGATAAAAAGGGCGCGTCGGGAAGCGATCCGGCGTGATCTCAGTGACCGCGCAGCGGTTATCTTTCAGTAGCTCCCACAACTTCGCGCTGTGCTGTGCGCCAGGAACGCGGCAAGCATAGCCGACAATGGCGATCTCGCCTCTGGACTGCATGCCCCCTTGTCTCTTCCCGTCACAATCGGCTGCGTCGAGTTCTTCGTCGCATCCCGGTTTTATGGCGCTGCACGAAACATATGTCCAAAGAATTTTTTGGCATTCAGCTGGTGGTTGGGGACGAGCTCGATCTCTCGCTTTCGGGACCGTGGCCGATATTTTCGGCTCGGAGTCGATATCGCCGAGACGTTCATCTTAGAAACGGGTGGCTAAGGGTCATTGATTTTGTAACAGCTCTATCGTTCAGCGAGTTGACACGCAGTTTGCTACGTTCAACTGCAATTAGCTTTGACACCCGTTAGGAGGGCAGCTTACAAGCGGCCGTCGGCAGGACGGCCACTGCCTGATAGCGTGGAAAAGGGGCAGGGTATGCAGGACGAGCTGGAGGCGCGCGCGGCCGAAGACATGGTCGCGAGCCTGGTCCGGCGATTTTCGGCCCACCAAGCGACTGTAGGAATCATCGGCTTGGGATATGTCGGCCTGCCGCTCGCCTGCACTTTTGCGCGTACGGGATTTACCGTACTGGGGTTCGACATCGACCCTGGCAAGGTGCAACAGCTCAACGCCGGCCAGTCGTACATCCGACACATCGACGGCGCTAATATTTTCGCAGCGCTCAGAACGGGCCGATTCGCTGCGACCACCGACTTTGCACGCCTTGACGAGGTCGACGTCATCATACTCTGCGTGCCGACGCCGCTGACTCGCTATCGCGAGCCAGACCTCTCCTTCGTGAAGGGGACGGCAGACTCGATCGCTCCCCACCTGAAACCGGGGCACCTGGTGGTTCTCGAGTCGACGACCTATCCCGGCACTACGCGGGACGTCCTGAAACCCATTCTGGAGCGGTCCGGGCTGCGCTCCGGCCGAGATTTCTTCCTTGCCTATTCGCCGGAACGTGAAGACCCAGGCAACAGGCACTTCTCAACGGCAGCTATTCCCAAGGTTGTCGGCGCTGAGGGACCGCAGGCACTGCAGTTGGCATGCGCGCTCTACGATGAAGTGGTGGCGCGTACCGTGCCGGCATCGTCCCTGGAGGCGGCGGAAGCCGTCAAACTCACGGAGAACATCTTCCGCTCGGTCAATATCGCGCTGGTCAACGAGCTCAAGGTCGTGTTCGAGGCGATGGGTATCGACGTGTGGGAGGTGATTGAGGCGGCAAAAACCAAGCCCTTTGGATACATGCCGTTCTACCCAGGGCCCGGACTCGGCGGCCACTGCATTCCAATCGATCCATTCTACCTGACCTGGAAGGCACGGGAATACGACCTGGTCACGCGGTTCATTGAATTGGCCGGCGAGATAAACACGGCAATGCCGTACCGGGTCGTCGATCGGACGATCCAGGCCTTGAACGAGCGTCGCCGCCTGGCACCCAATGGGGCAAGCGTGCTGGTTGTGGGTATCGCTTACAAGAAGAACATAGACGATACCCGCGAGAGTCCGGCGTTCAAGATAATGGAACTGCTGGAGAAACGGGGCGCGCGGGTCTCGTTCTACGATCCGATCGTCCAGCAGATACCGCCGACGCGGGAGCATGCGGAATTTGCCGGGCGGCGATCGGTTCAATTTGCCCATGATGTGATCGCGGCTTTCGATGCCGCCATCATTTGCACCGATCACGATGCCGTCAACTACGGTCAGCTCGTAGCGTGGTCGCACCTTGTCATCGATACTCGAAACGCCTGCGGTCACCGCTCGATAATTGACGAGCACGTAGTCAAGGCATGATGCCGCGGCAGCGCTGCGGAGCCTCCGGGCATCTATGGTCGAGTTACGGAGAACAGTTGCTGCGATGCGCTATTTGATCACCGGAACGGCTGGCTTCATCGGCTCCCATCTTGCAGCCCGACTGCTGCAGCAGGGCCATGACGTTCTCGGTATCGATGGCATGACCGACTACTACGACGTAGCCCTCAAGGAGGCCAGGCACGCCCGGCTCACCACATTCAAGGGGTTCAAGCCTTACCGCATCCTGTTGTCGGACCTGACCTCGATCGCGCCGGAAATTGACGCGTTCGGGCCCGAAGTGGTCCTGCATATGGCCGCACAGCCGGGTGTGCGTTACAGCATCGAGAATCCGAGGACATACATCGACGGCAACATTGGCGGAAGTTTCGATCTGCTGGAAGCGTGCCGCCACCTCCGCCCACGGCATTTGCTGATGGCCTCCACGAGCGCCGTCTATGCGAGCAGTGCTGACGTTGCCCTTGCCGAAGGCGCTCAGACCGATTGGCCGCTTTCAATCTATGCTGCGTCGAAGAAGTCCATGGAAATACTGGCTCACAGCTACTCGCACCTCTGGGAAATTCCGACCACCGTGCTGCGCTTCTTCACGGCCTATGGGCCGTGGGGGCGACCCGACATGGCATTGTCTCGCTTCGTTCGGAGTATTTTGGCCGGCCGCCCGATCGACATCTATAATCACGGAAAACTGCAACGAGACTTCACATACATAGACGACGTTGTCGAAGGAACGTTGCGACTCTGCGAACAAGTGCCGCCGCGTCAGGGTCGCGAGATCTCTGCGGCCGATACCAGGAGCCAAACGGCGCCTTTTCGGGTAGTCAATGTGGGTGGCGGTCAACCAACGGACCTTTTGGAATTTATCGACGAGATCGAGCGTGCCCTCGGGATGAGAGCGAAGCGCAACTACTTGGCATTGCAGCCCGGGGAGGTCCTGCGAACCGAGGCCTCCACCGAGCTGTTGGAGACTTTGACCGGGTTCAGGCCTGCAACTCCCATAGCCGTCGGCATCGAACGCTTCGTGCAGTGGTATCGTGAGTACTACAAGGCTTGATCCGACCAACAGCTCGAGCCGCGCCGCCGCAATCAAGCATATCGAGAAGCACGTTGACGAGGCCCAGAGGGTCGATCTGAGACGGCGTCGCCGCTCTGACGAAGGGACCTTGAGGTCGACCGGGTTCGAGCTGGACGAACTCGGAGTATCCAGGAATTCCTTTGCCAGTTGCTCGCCCCTCCATTGTCCTCGTTGAGACGTTGCACGACCCTGGCGCCGTCAGGCAGGTGAGCTTCAAACTCAGCTTTCCCGATGGCGTGCCGGCTGGACGCTGGCTGCGGATCCGATATCACATGACGCTCTACGGCTCCGCCGCGCGGCCGATCCTTCGCCTGCGCACACGCTCCGGTGATCGGCAGATTGCAATGTCTGCTGCCTTTTTTGGGTCGGCCGAATGGATCGGGCATGTTCCGGTCGATACCCTCGACATCTCCATCGCCTTTCCGCCGGGATTGAGTGGCAAGGACTTCAAGCTGGTGTCTTGTGTGGTCCTGTCGAGGTGGAGTTTGCTGGTCATCGCCACGCGACTCAGTCCGCTGGCGGCGATTCGCGCTGTTGGGTTGCGCCTTGTGGGGCCTGCAGCTGGTGCTCGAACGGCGATGGAACAGCTGCTCGCGACCACGAGGCTTGACCGTTACGATCGATGGCGGAGGCGAAATACCAGGGCTTTGGACGAGCGGGGCATGGAGGCCGCTCGCCAGACCTGGGCCGATGGACCACATATCCGGGTTGTCATGGCCGAGGCAGCTGGCGTGCGCCCGGACGACTTCTCGGCGACCATCGGATCTCTGCATCGGCAGAGCTATCCACATTGGTCTGTGGCGTGCGTCGCCGAAAGCCCGGCCACGCTTGTCGGAGAGAAAGCTGCATCCGCGAGATTGCGCGTTGTCCGCTCTGGGGCGAAGGCGCTCGCCCTTTGGAGGGACCTCGAGCCCGATGACATCGTCCTGCCGATCGTCGCCGGCGATGTCATTCCCGCCTACGGCCTGGCGGCCCTGGCAGAATTCGCCGCCTCCCGCCCCGACGAGACCCTGTTCTACGGCGACGAGGATTCCATCGACGGAACGGGCCGATATCTCGCACCCGAGTTCAAGCCGGACTGGAGCCCGATCTTTGAGCAAGGGAGGCCCTACCTCGGTCGGGCCATGTACTGCCGCCGATCGATCCTTGGCGAGCATGATCAGGACGGAATTGTCGAGTGGTCCAGCCCAGAAGGTTTCACATCGCTTTTTCGTGTCGGCAAGGCACGGATCGGACACATCCGCAGGCTTCTTCTTACAAAGCAGCGGCACAACGACCGCGGGCCTGAATGTCCGACCCGAAGATCAGGCCCTTCTGCACATCCTGCAATGAAAGCGGCGTCGCCCCCGGTTACGATTGTCGTCCCAACCCGAGACAGAGCGGACTTGCTTGCCGAGGCCTTGTCGGGCATCGAACGCACCGACTATCCGGCCTTCGATGTCCTCATCGTCGACAACGGTAGCGTCGAGGCAACAACTCACGCGTTGTTCGAGCAGGCCGCTTCTCGTCTGCCGATCGAAGTCATGGCGGCGGCCGGCACCTTCAACTTTTCCGGTCTGTGCAATCGCGCGGCCGACGCGGCCCATGGTCAGATACTGGTTTTTCTCAACAATGATACCAGGCCGCTCCGCTCGGACTGGCTCGAGAAGCTGGTCAGATGGGCAGTACGGCCTGACGTTGGAGCCGTCGGAGCCAAGTTGTTGTATCCCGGGGGACGGTTACAGCATGGCGGTGTAGTGCTCGGCCTGGGCGGACATGCTGCCCACATCGAGAGTGGTGCCGATGCTGCATCAAGGGGCTACCTGGGCGGCTTGACAGTGCCGCGGGAGGTCTCCGCCGTGACCGGCGCATGCCTGGCCGTGGAGAAGAAAAAGTTCCAGGCGCAGGGTGGATTTGATTCGGAGCGCTTTCCCGTCGAGCTGAGCGATATCGATCTCTGTTTGAGACTGGCGGCGCGTGGTTGTAAGACGATCTTCGCCGCCGATTCGGTACTGATGCATCGTGAATCTGCGACGAGAGGGAAGGCACGGGACTTGAGCGTTCGCTACGCCCGGGAGCGGGCAAATTTTCTGGCGAGGTGGAAGGACGCCCTTGTGGACGATCCGTACTTTCATCCGGCTCTGTCGCTCAAAGCTCTGCAGACCAGTCTCGATCGCTAGCAGGTAGGATCGGCCCGAAGCCGAATGCACTACACAACACCCTCTCGCTATGATGCTTCGACGTCCCAAAGAGCCGCGCCCCGCGAGGTATTGAGGGCCGAATGGGAACGAGTGTCCCTGTGGCTTGCGCGCGTCTTCGTTGAAAGGTTGCTCTTGGCCGGCGCGATCGGACGCGTGCTGCGTCCCGCACTTCGTCGCCTGTTGGCTTCCGACCTCTCTCTCCTGGCTAGCTGTTTCGATCGGGATTTCTATCTCAGCCAGTTTGAGAGTGGCGGGTACCGCCGTCTGGTGAGTCGGGATCCACTCCTGCATTATGCCCTGCTAGGGTGGTGCTCGGGGCGCTGGCCGTCACCTGACTTCGATCCTCACTTCTATCGCCGCAACAATGTCGGCATGAAGATCGCCGATCCCTTGCGGCACCACTTGAAAGGGCCAGGGGAGGGCACGTCGCCGACCAGCGTCGCGCAGGCGAAGCCACGAGGACTTCCACCCTGGCAGGCAGGGCGAAAGGCGATCCTTGTTTTCAATCATTCCAGGGGCGGCGGCAGTAGCCATTATCTCGATCTCTACCTGGCCGACCAGGCGAACGGCGGCTTCAACATCCTGCTGGCGCAGGCTGTCCGCCATGCTCCGACATTGGCTGTCGTGGGTCGGTACTCGTTCGACCTCGGTTCTGGGCAACACCGTCTTGTTGATTTTGCGCGGCGACGCGGCGTCGCCGGGATTCTGGTCAACCACCTGGTCGATCGCCCGATGGCAATGATGGAGTGGGTCCGTGAACTGAGCAGCCGACTCGGCGTTCCATATAACGTGATCCTGCATGACTACTACGTGCTTTGTCCTCGCGTCGATCTTGTAACCGGCGATGGGACCTTTTGCGGTGTCGCTCCACCGGAAGCTTGTTTCCGCTGCGTAGCGGAATACGGCGCGGAGCTGAGTCGGTTCGACCCGTTGTCGTGGAGGCGCGATCACCTGGCATTTCTCGAGGACGCGGGTCGGATCGTGGTTCCAAGCGAGGACAGCGCGGAGAGACTGCGACCGCATCTTCGGAAGACGATCAGCGTTTGGCATCCTGAAGATGACAGGTCTCTGCCGCCCGAGCGGACGCCGCAACTGTCGGCCGATGAGGCCTTGCGCGTTGCTGTCCTGGGCGCGCTGAATGTTTCGAAGGGCCTTCGCGTCGTGCAGGCGCTCGCCGACGCTATCCAGCAGGCCGCTGTTCCCCTGGAGTTGTCAGTGCTAGGTCCGACATCGGAGCGCTTGCCGGCAGGCGTGACGGTGACCGGTGCCTATCGGCCGAACGAGCTGGATCGGATAATCGGCGATGCGGCGCCGCATATACTGCTGTTTCCCGCGATCTGGCCGGAGACCTGGTCATTTGTGCTGACCGAAGGGTTGAGGAGAGGCTTGCCGATCGTGGCATTCGACCTGGGAGCGCCAGCAGCTCGATTGCGCGCCATGGGACGCGGCCGGTTGTTGCCTCTGGCGTTGTCGACGCAGCCGCAGCGGCTGCTCGAGGAGCTATTGCGGCTTCGCGACGGCTACATCGTCCGCACTTGATTGTCTGACTGGGCTCCCGGCCCGTTCATGCCGTTCGTCGGGCGCGTTCAGGAAGGGCACGACTGCCGCGAAATGCGGTTGCCAGCTGGGCGCCCGCCAGTCTCGAAGCCTGTCGATCTGGGCCTGGCGTCGCCTCGAAGCCACCGGGACGTAGTCGATGATGGTTTGCCGCCAGTTCGGCCCGTCGAGAGGGTCGATGAATTCCGGCACTTCACCCCCCACTTCTCGGAAGACCGCAATGTCACTGCACAATACCGGGGTGCCGAGCGCCAGCGCTTCGGCGAGCGGCAATCCATAGCCTTCGGCGAACGACGGCACCAGCACGGCGCGAGCGCCGCGCACGAGCGCCGCCATTGCGTCGTCGGATTCGCGTCCACGTTCCTCGACCAGCGTCGCCAGGGCAGGGCTGCGCTCGAGCATGTCGATGACGTTCTCGTTCTCCCAGCCCCGGCTGCCGACGAGGATCAATCTGGGCGCATTTTCGGCCAGCACTGCATGCAGCGTCCGCCACACATTGAGAATGAGCAGGTGGTTCTTCCTCGGCTCGATGGTGCCGATCATCACGAAGTACGGCGATGAGAGCGAAACTTGCACAGGTCCTGACGGGATCGTCGTAATGCCAAGTCCGAGCGGAGCGACGACGATCGCGGGGTTCCACCGGCCTTGAACGAAAGCATTTTGAAAAGCGGTCGCGGTCGCTCGTGAACCGGCTATGATAATGTCGGACAACCGCGCCGCCGCCTGCATGCGCCTCACGCATCGCTCCTTGGCGTCGCGAGGAAAGTACTCCGGGAGAACGGCTGGCAGGATGTCGTGAACGAAATAGGCCAGCCGCAGTTTTCCATCATTCTTCAGGCGCTCGATCGGCGCAGGCCGCTCCATATGGAGCTGCGAGGTGATGACATAGATCCCGGGCGCAACATCGCCTCTTGTGGCCCTTGACAGGCTGTTGCCCGATCGGAACAGAAGCTCGGCATGGATGCGCACATGGCGGAGGATCAACGAAAGATAGCGGCGGTTGGAGGCAACATTGCCGCGCCAGTAGTCGGATATGGCGGCCACGAAGGCCGCGCCTCGCTTGAAGTCGACGATGTGGAAACGCCTGATTGCATCGACGACGACAAATGTCGTGCGATCCGGGAAGTTGGCGATGAAGTACTCGGCGTAGGCGAGCTCGACCCGCGGGACACCGACCGGGGTGCGGGTGAAGATTGCGTAGATCAGCCGCGACAAATCGAGATAGATGCGCGGAGGCATAGACGGACAGGAATGGTTTGGACCTGGGCTGCCTGAAACCAGGTGCCGCAGTAAGTGGATGGATGGCGGCGTTTATGGCCTGCTCACGGTGGCCGCGCAATCGGACAATGTCGTGGTGAACTTCAAGGAGCGTCTGCTCGCCGGTTTGCTGCCGGTTGCCGCGCCGCCGCTGGCGCGTTGGCTTTGTGACCGTGCTGGACTGGATGATGCAGTCCTGACCGATCGGCAAGACGGATTCGATGCCGCCTGCTACGGGCGAGCGGCCGGGCGCCGCTTCTGGTCGCGGCGCAGCGCGCTTTTGCACTACCTCCTGATCGGATCTGCTGCGGGGTTGCGGCCGCGTCCGGACTTCGAGCCGCTCGCGTACCGTCGGCAGAACCCGGACGTCGCGGAAGCCGGCTATGAACCATTCGCCCACTACCTCCGCTTTGGCCGTGCCGAGCGTCGCCTCACGCGGCCTGACGAACCCATCCAGGAAGCGGAGGCCATCCTGGATCTGCCACGCTTGCTCGCCCGGCTGCCACGGCACCCGCCCCGGGCGGCCCGTGTCGATGTGGTGGTGCCGGTCTACGGCGCGCGGCAACTCACCCTGCGCGCGCTCGAAAGCGTGCTTCAGGCCAAGGTGACAACGCCGTACGAACTGACGGTAATAGACGATGCATCGCCGGACCGGGCACTACGGAAGGACCTCGAGGCGCTGGCCCGGGCGGGTCACCTGACGCTAATGACGAACGAGCACAACATCGGATTCGTCGCCTCGGCCAATCGCGCCTTCGCCCTTCATCGGGAGCGGGACGTGGTGTTGCTCAATTCCGACACCCGTGTCTACGACAACTGGCTGGATCGGCTGCTGGCTGTGCTGCACAGCACGAGGACGACGGCAACGGCGTCTCCGCTCTCCAATGCGGCAACGATACTCAGCTACCCTATTTTCCTTTGCGATGATCATTCCCTGGGCGACGCCGACTCTGCCGCCATCGACAGGCACTGCGCCCGGCTCGGCCACGCGCCGGTCGAATTGCCGACGGCGCATGGATTCTGCATGGCCGTCAAGCGTGCTTGCCTTGCCGGGATTGGTCCTTTCGACCTCGGCAATTTCGGTTACGGTTATGGTGAGGAGAATGACTTTTCCCTGAGGGCCATCGCGCACGGATGGCGGCACTTGGCGGCAGCCGATGTCTTCGTCTGGCATCGCGGCGGGGCGTCTTTTGGAGCCGAGCGTGAAGCGAGAATCGTGGCGGCGCAGCAGACGATCGAGCGGCTTCATCCCGGTTATGCGGCGACCGTCCGCGACTTCATCTCTGCCGATCCATTGGCGAAGCTGAGGTGCGCGCTGGACATTGCCCGCATATGCAACGACGCGCGGCGCAAAGTGCTTTGTCTCGGCGCCACTGCGGAGTCTGTCGCTTCCTGCGCCGACCTGAAGCTGACATTGGTATCCGATATTGCGCCGTATGCCGGATTTTTCCGCATCGTTGCCCCCGAATTTGGCCCGATACCAAATCTGCCCAGGTTCTCGGGGCATGCGGTGGACGATCTTGCTCTTGCGATGCAATCTCTGGATGTACGGGAGCTGCGTCGGCAATCGACGACACCCGGCTTGGCGATTCTTGAAGGTCTTGCGTGTCGTGCGGCCGAACAGGCGGGCATCCGGGTATCGTGGGGATGAAAAACCGGGCGCCGCTATTCCAATTGCCATTCACATCGGCTATTGGCGGACCACGTAGTGCTTAGGGAACGACGATGCGTATCGCCATGATCGGCTCGGCTACGTCGGACTTGTGTCCGGCGCATGCTTTGCCCAGTTCGGCCATGACGTTGTCTGCATGACAAGGATGACGGCAAGATCGCGAGGCCGCTGCGGGGCGAGATGCCGATCGACGAGTCCGGTCTGGACAGGCTGGTCGCCGACACCGTCGAGGCGAAGCGGCTGTCGTTCAGCACGAGGCCCTGCGAAGGCGTGGGCAAAGGCGATGCAGGTCATGCGCCAACCGCGCATATTCGCCCTTCGCAACGTCTTCGATCCCGAGGAAATACGCGGCGGTAGACCCCGTGAGCCGCGAATCCGCTAGCGCCTTGCAATGATTGCTCGCCGTGTTTGATTTGAACCTCGCATTGTACCGTTTGGAAGTGCAAAGCCTCATGCTGCTGACGAAGCGAATTTTATTCGCCGGGTTGTTGATGAACTCAATGGCAGGCTGCTCTCTTCCAGCCGCAGGCCCTACTGCGAGCCAGGTGGAAAAATCGGCCGATCCAGCATTGGACCTCTACCTGGTGAATGTTAACCCCGGCATCGTCCAGGCGCTCTCGTCATACCGGAGCGCCGGTTTCCCAGAACCTCTTCGTGTAGAGAACCACCGGCCGAGCATCGGTCTTCGGCCAGGCGATGTCATCGGGGTAAGCATCTATGAAACAGGCGGAGCGCCACTGTTTGGAGGAGGAGGCAGCACCCCCGGCGCAGCCTCTGGTCAGGCAAGTACGCAACCGTCTGTCAGTGCCCAATCGACATCGCTGCCAGCTCAGATCATAGAATCGAATGGGCAGATCATCGTGCCTTTCGTCGGACGCGTTCAGGTCGGCGGACTGACCCCGACGCAGGCAGCGGAAGAGATCGGCCGCCAGCTCGCCAAGGAAACGGTGCGGCCGCAGGTCATAGTTTCACTCGTCGGCAACAGATCGAATGCCGTGTCCGTTGGTGGAGAGGTGAACAAAGCGGGCTTCGTTCCGCTCAGTCTGCGCGGAGAAAGGCTGCTCGATGTAATTGCGGATGCAGGCGGACCAAGGCTTCCGGCGGTCGAGACGGATGTCCGGCTCATTCGAGGAACGACTGTTGCGGCCATTCCTCTGCAGCAGGTCCTGGCAAACCCGGAGGACAACATTGTGGTTCGTCCCAACGACACCGTCGTCCTCATGCACAATCCGAAGACTTTCGTCGTCCTCGGTGCTGTCGCAAAGGTTGCGCAATATACGATGAACACGGAGCGGGTGACTGTCGCGGAGGGAATTGCCCGCGCGGGCGGCACTGTTGATGCCTATGGGAGTCTCGCTGGTGTGTACCTGCTGCGTAATGAGCCGACGCCCTTTGCTCGGACTGTCCTTCAGGCGGATCGAGGCGCGGTCGAGACGGACCATATTGCGAGCGACGAAACCCGGCAGCTTCTCGGACCTTCCACGAGGATGATCTATCGTATCAACCTCACGCAATCCGGAGGTTACTTCTTTGCTCAGAACATTGCGCTGCGTGACAAGGACATCATCCTGGTCGCGAACGCAGACACCGCACAGCTCCAGAAGGCAATGACTTTGATCCGGGCAATCACCGGTACCTACTTCGACCTCAGCAGGGGTGCGACTTACTACCTCCCGACAGCACCGTAAGTCATCTGGAAAGTGCCTTGCAACTCCGGATGGGCCGGCGATTGCAAGTTGTGCCCAATGAGACGGACGCTCCGTGCCACTGAACGTATTGGCGAGATGTGATGATTACGCTGCATTCAATTACCATGAAGGTGGGACGGGCGGAGCGGACGAGACTTCTGTTGAATGATATCGATTGGGAAATTCCGACGCGGTCCCGCATCGTGATTCTCGGCCAGGACGCTGAGGTCAATACGGCCTTTCTCGAGATCATAAGCGGCGCCCAGATGCCGACCTCCGGGTGGGTCGAGCGACTGGGAATGGTTTCTCCAGTCTCGAACCTTGTCCGTTATGGCGGGGGCCGCCTGACGGGACGGCAGATCGTTCATCGTCTGGCGAGGGTCTATCGCGCCGATGGCAAGGAGGTCGAGGCGTTCGTAGACAGGCTGGGCCTGCTGGGAGATGCGTTGGGTGTTCAAGTTCGGCTGCTGAGCCGGGCGATGCGTCAGCGGTTGGGGCTGGCACTATTCTATGGACTGCCCTGCGACCTTTACCTGTTCGAGAACCGGGTGAGCTTCGGGCCGCCGGAACTGGCGGACAGATTTCGGCTGGCTTTCGAGACAAGGCAGAAGGAGGCGACCATGATACTGGCAACGTCGGTTGCACGTGTTGCCCGGAACTACGGCGGGAGCGGCTATCTCCTGCACCACGGACGTCTCTATGCGATGAATAGCGTCGAGGCTGCAATTGCGGCTCACGAGTACTTGGGCAGCCGACAACCGGCAAAGGCAATGCCGTCGAAGGCTGACAGTCCGGCTGTTCATCTTGGTGGTCCCGAAGTGGAAACGGTCGGAGTGTAAACCGCTTGGAGGCTTTGTTCGGCCCACCTGAACTCTCACAGAAGGTGGGCGGGAACTACCACCTTGTTCATGCCCGGGCGCAGGACTTCACGCTACAGGCGATTCGTGCGTATGGTGGCTCGATGGGCGGCGATGCCCAACAACAAGGCGACAGCCATCGCCATGCCGAAGTATTCGAGGTCCATCGTGATGACCGGGTAGTTGCCATACAGCCCGAGGCGGAACCACTCGATGCCATGGGCAAGTGGATTCCAGACGACGACGTTTCGAAAGAACGGTGGCAGCAGATCGACGATGTAGTACGCGCCAGATAAGACGAGAAGTGCGCGTCCGGGAATTGCATAGATGTATGTCCAGAGTGGGAATCGCCGGGAGATTGCCGCATTCACCAGGCCAATGCCGATTCCGCCTACTGCGAACAATCCCAGCGCCAGGAGGCAAGCCCTGGGGTCTTCCGGCGCAGCACTGAGACCATAGACCCACATGGCGGCAAACCATCCCGCCAACGCCGTAAATATGAGTGCAGCTTCAGCGCCGATGCTGGCGAAGACCGTGTCCGTACTGCTGATGCGGGGAAGACGATGCGCTGCATCGTATCGAATGTCCCGCGAGCGAACCGAAAGACGCAGAAACACGTAGAAAGGAAAAACGCCTGAAGAGACAAACAGCACAGTCGATGTCCCAAACGTCGGCAGTATGCCTTTGAACTGCGCCCGGAAGATGGTGATGGCTGCAATGAGAAGGATCGGCTCTGCCAGTGCAAGTACGCCACCGAAGCGAGAGGTGCTGAACCGTCTATCGAACTCCTGGACCATCAGGAACGCAATGATTGAGGCCCAGTCGCCGATCGCCTCTACAAGCTTGCGCAGCGGCACCTTCGGGACAGCAATCGCGTTGAAGGCTTCGCGCCGCTTCATCAGCATCGGCTGCTCCACATCACCAGCGAGAAGAGGTCACGGCCGTTCGCGCATCAACGGCTTCCCTCTCCGGACCGCAACTCCTGCGTTGCCGCCCCAAGCGCCGCTGCGGCAAGCCTCTCCCGCTGCATGATAGTCTCGAAGATCCAGGAACGATGCGGCCCAGTACCCGTGGAAGCGAGCGCTGGAAAGGCCCCGACTGCGCAGTGGCCGCAAGAGGTCTTGGGCGGTCATGCGATTCCCTCTTCTAGGCACGAACTGCAAAGCACATGGCCGCGATCCTGATGCGCCTCCTGACGCGCCGATGAGATCGCCAATGCCTTGATAGCCGTCGAGCGCTTCGTCCCGGGCGCCTATGCTGAAAGTACGGCGCATGTTCCTGAGAGCGTCGACGCTTCTTCTTCGAAGACAGCCTGCATATTCGACCTTACCTTTTACTTCAAACTCTCCGATCGCGTGCACCGGAGAGACCCTAGTACTTTGCATAGCTCTTCTCTTCAACGATTGCCGAACCGAGCAGCTCATTCAGCTGACGTTTCAATGCCGCTCTCCGATCGTTTTCGATGTACACGGTGCGCGCCAGGCGGATAAAGCCTTCGTCGAACACTTTGCGCCGTTCGCAATCCCGCTTTCCCTCTTCGATGTGCCACAGCCGTGCATTGACCTCGAGCAACTCCTCGAACAGGGGCCCATAGTCCGCCTTCGTCCCAAGCTCCTGATCGGCAATGCTCTCGAGGAGCCGCAGCTCGTGAGCGACGTTTTGGCGCTTTGCTTCATCCTCGAGGTGTTTGAGCTTGATACGCAGGATGGTGATCTTGTCGAGCAGCTCTCCCGCCGAGATTGGTACTCTGATCAAGGCCTGGTTCCCCGTCGTCTGTCAGTGGCGGCCACTCATTCAGCATCTTGTGGAAGGATTCGAGGACCGTCGAAGGATGAATTTCCCCAATGCAGCGACAATTGCCGGACTGAAAGCTGACCTTGTCATTGCACTCGCAGGGTGCACAGGATTTGGTCAGGGAAACGGCTCTGCTTGTCGAGCGCAGAGGGGCTCGTGTCGCAGGATTCGTTGGCCCGAAGATAGCGATGAGAGGAATTCCAAGCGAGTTTGCGACATGCATGACTCCGCTGTCGTTACCGACGAAGAAGGAACAATCACACATTCTCCTGGCCATCTCCTCGATGGAGCCGCCAGTCATGTCCTCGGTTCCCTCGACATATTCTTCTGACGTGCCGAAGGACGCCACGCGAAAACCCAGTCTCTGCAAGCTCGCGGCGAACTCGGAGTAGTAGGGCCAGCGCTTGCTTGCCCAGAACCCCGTCTTGGAACCACCATGCAGGCCGACTAGCTTGCCGGCCGGTCGCCTGTACGCCACCTCGCCGAGGTAGTATTGGCGCGTGTCACGTTCGTCGTAGTCGATGCCCAGGAGCTGCTTTGCCGCTTCGAAGTTGAATACCGCTTCATGTAGATGGTGATCGGGCCGAAACTCTGCCCAATCTCGTGACCACACGACGCGACGGGCGTTGAAACGAACTCGTGCGGGGCCAAAGCAGTGCGTGATGAACACTGTGTCGTATCGCTTCGACAGGACATGGGGTCGGAGCGAAAATACGGCGTTCACCCACTTCGAGTTCTGCAGCAAGAACAGACTGTTCGAATAATCCTCCGATACGACGATATCGATCCGGTGCCGCAGCTGTTGGGCGAGATGGCGGATCAGAGGGGACACATGGGTCATGTTTCCAATTCCGGATCCGATGCCAAGCAGCAACGGGCGCCCGGCAGTGCGCACGATATTCAATATCGCGTCGCGCTGACCCTTGTAGCTGTAGCGCGCTGAGTTCGTGAGGGCAGCATTACTTCGCCACAGATAATACTTCTCATCGTCGAACAGACGACGCAGTTCGTTCACCCAATCCGAGATCACTTCCGGAAGCACTATGCCGGATCTCTCGAGGAGATGGGGCACGTTCCCCGTATTCGAGCCAATGACCGGCTTTCCGAATCGATGAGCTTCGATGCACACGCGGCTGAAGGTCTCGATAAACCGGTAGCTGGGAACGACAACGACCTTGGCGAGATTGTATAGGGTGGAGATCTCGTCCGTTCGAGGGTGGATCAGGACATTCGCGGTCCCATTCTCGCGAACGAGCCGCCGTGCTTCGCTCTCGTCCGTCTGACTGGCAATCGCGACAAATGGAATGTCCGGGCACCTGGCCGCGATGTCGAGGATGAACTTATATCCCTTGTCCTCCCGGGAATTGACCAGGAGGACAAAATCTCGAAGGGATTGCTCCACGATCGTCATTGAAGAGACAGTCGTTCCTTTGGCACCGAGAAGACGATCGGGCATCGTACGCCAAATGCGCTTTCCACCACGTCTCGTGTAAAGGCGGAGTTCACATAGACCGTGGTCGCTCGAGACAGGAGGTAGCGAAATTCGGCCCGGGGAATCGGTTGGTCGCATTCATCGAAGAAGTGTTCGTCTTCGTCGTGATGCCCGAGCACCTCGCGCCAATAGTGAATTCCGTAGATATAGGGGATATTCGTGAAGTTCAGCGCCTCTGCAGCTCGCAAGCCCATCCCGGAAATTGCATGCACCAACTGAGCGCCGGTTTCGAGAAAGAACCGGCGCATCTCAGCGGGGCTTTCGTCAATGAAGCAGAAGCGGAAGCCGTTCACCTCGCCAGATTGACCCTTCAGGTCGGGCCGTGTTCCAACGATTATCGGCGAGTACCCGAGCGCGCTGTAATGGTCGGCCATGCTCTCCAGAAAATGCTCACCGCCGCCGAACTTGTAGCTTCCGTTTCGCGACATCACGATCGCTGTGGCGCCGTTGACGAATGGGCGACGGGTGCTCCCATAGATCGGTTCGAATGATTGGAGATTGGCGAAGCTGTCATCGAGGGCACCGCATCGGATCAAGTCCAACAGCGCCTCCCGTCGCCAAAAATGCATGCCTCGATATGAGAGGAAACCCGATCGAGGATCCACATTTTCGGCGAGCTCCGACAGCAGCTGCCTCGAAATGACTTGTCGCGGCATGTGCGGCGAGAACCGCAGCCACGTAAATGGTGATCTCGAAAGGGCTCGATCGAGGCTTTCGCTTCCCGACGCAGGAGTGAGCGGCATCCCGTTGGCCCCGAGTGCGTCAAACGCAACCAACTTGCCTTCCTTCAGGATCGCGTTTGCAAACGTCTGATCCTCTGCCTCTTCTCGGCCGCTCAGAAAGCGCAGCGTGCGAAGCTGGAACGCCGCTGCCTGGTTGTCGGGTGCCAGGCGGAGCAGCTGCTCGGACACGGCAAGGGCGTCGGCGACCTGCCCGCAGCCGATGAGCGCCTTGCTCTTCAGCGCCAGGTGCTCAGTGAACTCTGCGCGGTCCTGAATGACTTCGTCCAGCAGCGCGATGCACTCCCCGTAGCGCTTCACTTCGTACAGTAGCCGCGCGGCGGCAAGAGCGGCGGCTGGCGTTGGCTCGAGCCGAAAGACTTCCATCAGCAGGGAGGCGGATTCGTCGGCCAGGGCGAGGCGCTCTCCCTCGCCCTTGGCGCTTTTCATCATCCGCCGGAGGGCCGCCCCCAGTTCTCTCTTGATGTTGATGTTGCTTGGGTCAAGGCGTAGGGCGGCGCGCAGGCTAGGTAACGCCAGTTCCATCTGGCCCAGGCGCATATGAGCTACGCCGCAGTACAGTTGGGCTTCGGTATTGTCGGGAGCGATCCGCGCGACCGAGGCCAGCACATGGGACGCTCCCTCTGGATCGCCGGCGTACAGCCGCCCGCGCCCGAGGGCCAAGAGTACGCCCAGGTGGTCTCGCGTTGTATCGAGGTAGATCGCGCTCAGCTTCTTGAGATCGGTCCACGCCCTGGCTTTGAAGTGCTGCTTGGCTCTGGGGGCAACGACTTGAGCTTCAATTCGATTGATCGCGGAAACAAGCTCGTCATCGCGTAGCGTCCGGAGATAGTCGATTATCGCGGGCAGCTTCACATCGGGCGTCTTGTGCGCACTTTTCTGGGTTGGCTTTCCAGTCGCCGGGTCGTCGTGGTTTGCGAACGACCGATCCGGACGCCGTTGCGGCTTCAAGAGAGGCACCACCGGCGCAGCGTACACTCCGAACCGACTCAGATAGTGGAGGAGGGGGTTGACGCCCGTTTCAGTGATCGTTGGATGAAGGCGCCGATAGTATTGAGTATCGAACTGGCTAGAGGGGTTCCTGTTCTCGTGCGCTCCGAAATCCAGGAAGTGAACGACAGGGTCTACTCCGGCCTCGGCAACATCTTGGTACTGCTGCAGATAATACGCTCGATTGAAATAGGGAGATGAAGCCAGGACAGCCAGCTGGTGGGCATCGACGCGTCGCTCACTCACCATATATCTCACAAGACAGGACAGGTATCGGCAGACCCCGCCCAAGTGCGTACCAAAGCTGACCAAGCGCGTGCTCTACAAACAGCTAACTGAAAAATGCCAAGTCACTTACTGATCTGACGGGTATAGCGTATGTCTGGTTGAGCAGTCTACGCTCGTATGCAATGTAGAGCGCCGCTCAATGAACGCGGGGTGGCGTCCCGCGATCCGCGCAGGAAAGAAGAAAGAGTGATCGATCAATTGGAGTTGCCTATCGCACGTCGCGGTGCCTTGTTGAATTTCGTGGCAGGCGCGTTCGAGAGATGTCGAGCGCCTCGAACTAACAATACGCCACAATGACTGGGTCGATCCCGGTCGACCGGCCGATCCTCGTGGATGCTTTGCTATCGGTCCTGGCATTTACAAACCGGCTCGAATTCTGTAATCGCGGCCTGACACTGACTGAATGGACTGCGCTGAATGAGATTCCGTCTGAAGGTGACGGCTTGGCTTTGAAGAAGTTGATTGCCCACACCGGCCTGGCGATGCCGCAAATCGGAGTGACAGTCACAAAGCTCCAGGGCAGGGGGCTCGTTCGCGAAGTGTCAAGTACGGCGGATCTCTGCTCACAGCGGTTTGTGCTTTCCGGGTCGGGACTGGTGCTGCGGAATGAAATCCTGGAGACATTCGCCAAAGTCGAGGCGAATGAGCTTGATCAGTCGCAGTTGCAGGCTCTGAGTCGTTCGGCGCGTATAGTACGCAGACTTTCGAGAAAGCTGGACCAGGTCGAGGTGCAGGAAGCGCCGGCTGCAGCCAAGGTCGAAGGTTGACCCACGGTCGCTGGCGATGAAAGTTCGTCCATGACCGGGCCGAAGCGCGCGCCTCGGCGTGTTCTGCTGATCGGCGCCTATGCCAATGGCAACGTTGGCGATATGTACCAGGCTGATGCAATCGCTCGCGAACTGCTCACGGTCGATCCGACCTTGGAGGTATGGTCGGCGTCTCCCTCTCTACGTGCATCAGAGTATCCAGCTCGGCGGCACCAGGTTCTTCCCTCGGCTGCAGTCAGGGATCCTGAGGTCCTGAACTCCTTCGACCTGATTCTGGTCGGGGGCGGCGGGCTGCTCGCGGCACGGCATGCGCCGCTACCGGAGCCCGACTGGGTGAATTCCATCAAGACCACCATGTGCGGTCTTGCGCTTGGTTGTGCCGGCCCCGCTCTGGCCGAAGCCTCGCAGTTCATTCAAAGATGCAATCTCTTCTCCGTACGAGATGAGTTCTCTGCCAGGGCTGTAGCGCCGATCCGCAGTGCTGTGGATATTGTGCTCGATCCCGTCTTCTTGAGCGACTTTGACCTACGGCCACGTCTGAAATCGGCTGACACGCGGGGAATTGCATGGATACCCGGAAAGTTGGTGTCCGACACGCTGGACTTCTACGGCCGCCTCAACCGGGATGCGTTCGCAAGGAAGGCCGACGTCTATATCTCGCTGAACGAGGAGACCGACAAAGACAGCGGCTTCGAGGAGATGTTCGGGGCGGGGGTGCGCTACCTGGGGGCGCTGGAGGCCTTTGGCAGGCTGCTTCAACCGAGAAGCTTTGCTGTCAGCGAACGTTACCACGGCTGCATCTTCGCCCTGAAGATGGAGGTGCCCTGTTTTGGAATGACGTTGCGAAGCGACACGGTGACGTCAAAGATCTCCGAGCTTTACCGCAGGCTCGGCCTGTCGGACGCGTTGATCGGTGTTGCCGGCAACCTGAACCGCAAGCGCCTGAATACAATGTCAAAGACTTGCTTCGACTTCTCGAGGATTACCAGGGTGCGTCGGCGGGAGCGCGCCAGGCTTCACGAGTTCCTGCAGTCGTGCCTGGACGAGGCCGGCAGGTGATGCAGTTGACTCGCATGAACGTCGAACCATCCGCCACCAGGCAAGGAATGTCGGAGTAGCCAATCGGCGTGCCCGTGCTGGAAACGACTGTCACCGTCCCAAGGTTCATTGTCCAATGCTGATGCGTCGGCGCCAATTCATGATGGCCACCGGTACTTTGCCGATTGTCGCCGGCGCCTCGGCCCAAGGGCCAGGCCATCTCGACCTGCGCGAGGTCATCGGCCGCTCCGGAGGCCTTCACACGGCCGCAGTTGCTCACGCATTCGCGCTGGCCAGGGACCGGGGCGCAAGAGTGATCGCACGGGCGGGAACCTATGTTCTCGACGATGATTTCGTGATCGACTGGGACGGCTTCCACCTCGAAGGCGAAGGAGAACGAACGCGTTTCATACAGACCAGGCCCACGAAGGGTTTTCTGCAGTTGCGTGGCAACGGGAACAGCGTGCGCGGCGTGAGCTTCGCCTGCGACTTTGAGCGCCACAGGTCCTCAGGTCGATGGCGAGGCTACATCAGCTTCCAACGGGTGTGCGCGGTCTGGGCTGAAGGCAGCGGAAACGTCATCGAGGGCGTCTCGGGCGAGAACAGCTTTGGTGTGGTGTGCCTGCGAGGCCCCGTGATCCCGATCGCTGCCGTTCCGGGGGAAGCCGAGAACTTCGACTATAAGAAGCGCGCTGTCGGCAATCGTGTCCTCGATATTTCGGGCCGCAACACGGACTTCGTTCTCACCGGAAACCAGCAGGAGGACCTTCTTATCGACGGCGTATCAGCACGAAGCACAACTTCCAAATCGGTACCACCTCACGCCATATATATGCAGAATCCGGGATCGACGAAGCCATTCTGCGGCTTCAGTCTTCACGTACGGGCGAGGCGCTTGAATTCGGTGGGCAATACCTACGCCGAGGCTTTCAAGTTTTCGGACGTCCGAGACCTCGTAATAGAGGATGTTCAGGCCACCGATACGGCCGGTGGCCTCACGATCTCGACTTCAGATGGCGTCACCGTAAAAGGCGGAACCTGGAAGCAGGATGATGGCGTCAGGCGAGGCCAAGCAGCCATTCGGGTCAGCCAAAGCGCAAGGGTCCAGATCGTTGGCGGAACAGCGACCCATGGCGGTGGAGGTGTGCTCGTCTACCACGGATGCGAAGCGGTCGGTGTCGAGGCGTTCGCCGTCGCCGATCGATTCTCAGATTCCGAATCGGGCACCCCGTTCCGTGTTCAGGATCGAAGTGAGGCGCGGTTCATTGGATGCAGGCGGGAGCGACAAGGAGCCGACCGACCGATGTTCACAGTCGCAGATTCGGCGGTGGCGACGATCGACAAGCCGGAAGCCAGGGGATCGGTGCGCCTGTTGCAGGTCGGTGCGCAAGCAATGGTGAACCTGTCAATCGACCCTGGCCTGGTGGACGGTTGGGGCCAGGCGAAGAGCATCGTGGGCGCCAAGGAACGTGTTCGCCTGTATTCCGGTCCTCCGCCGGAACTTCCAGTCGCCAATCCGCTTCCTGGTGCAGAGGATAATGTCTGTACGCCATAGGGAGTACGCCGAAAGTTCTGGTTTGCCATCCTGCGATGCTTGACGTGAACGGAGCACCACCGGAGTCAATCCTACTGTCGAGTGCAATGTCCTTCTCATGCTCGCTCAAGCGGCAGCGTCTCTGGAGTCCAACAGATGGATCGTAGCTTCGGAATGGAGTTGGCCCCTAGATATCGCGCTTCGGTTGCAGAGAGTCGATACTGCAACCGCGTGAGAGTGACGCATGAAAGTATTCGGTATTTGACATGGAGTGTGCTCGCATCCGAAAACAAGGGCCTCATGCGCTGGGGAGCTGTTGAGTGAATAAGAAGTTAGTATTGCGAGTGGCTAGGAATCTGCTGGCTGGATATACGAAAGATACGGGGGGCGCCCCGAAGAAGTGGGATGAGGCAAACGCCGAGGAACGGGAGCTGTGGACGCGCATGGCTCGGCGAGCGGTACGTCTGGTTGTTGATGAAGGCGATTTGCCCGACGCATCGAACGCGTAGTCTGGCAAATAACCCGCCATTTGGTGCACTTCGAGCACTTTTCTCCGGAGTAGAAAGCGCAGACCTTGCTGATGGCTCTTCAG